>JBLNBS010000094.1:0-5001 GCA_050260175.1 Patescibacteria group bacterium
GGCGCCGTGGCGGGCGCGGGCCGCGCTCTGGGGGGTGTTTCGGGGGTGGGGGCGGGCGGGGGCGGGGCCCACGCCCCGCCGGGTGGGGCGCGGGGCGCCGGCGGGGGCACCCGGGGCCCCCTTGATCCTGACCGGCTGCTACGCCCAGACGGGCGGCGGCGAGGCGGCGTCCCTACCGGGCGTGGCGCTGGTGGTGGGCCCCCAGGACCGGGACAGACTGCCGGAACTCGCCCTTCGGTATCTGCGCGACAAAAAACCGCGGCGGATCGTGCGCCCCCCGGGATCGGCACGGGGCTTCATCGACCTGCCGGTGAGGACGTTCGGCGGGCATACCCGGGCATGGCTCAAGATCCAGGACGGCTGCCAGCAATTCTGCACGTATTGCCAGATCCCGCTGGCCAGGGGGCCTGTGCGGAGCCTCCCTCTGGCCAGGGTGATCGAGGAGGCCGGCGGCCTGGCGGAGCATGGTTACCGCGAGCTGGTCCTGACCGGGATCCATCTCGGCGCCTACGGCACAGACCTGCCGGATCGCCCAACCCTGGCGCGGGTGGTGGCCTCGCTGGCTGATATCCGCGGCCTCGTCCGTCTAAGGCTGGGTTCGGTCGAGCCGAACGATGTAACCCCCGAGCTGATCGAGGCCCTGGCCGCCTCGCCCCAGGCCTGCCCCCACCTGCATCTCCCGCTCCAGAGCGGGGACGACGCGACCCTGGCGCGCATGGGGCGTCCGTACCGCGCGGCCGATTATGGGCGGCTTTTGGCCTCGCTGCGCAGGGAGCTGCCGGGCCTGGCCGTTTCCACCGACCTGATGGTCGGCTTTCCCGGCGAGACCGAGGCGCAATTCGTTTCCTCCCTGTCTTTCGCGCGTGAGATGGGATTCTCCCGCCTGCACATCTTCCCCTTTTCGGCGCGCCCGGGCACGGCGGCCGCCGCCTTTGAGAACCGGCCGCCGCGCCGGGTCATCGGGGAGCGGGCTCGGCGCGCCGCGGAGGCCGCGGCGGAGATGTCTCTCCGCTATAACCGGTCTTTGCTCGGCACGGAGGTCATGGTCCTGGTCGAGGAATGCGGGGGAGGCCTCTGCTCCGGCCTCGCCGGGCAGTACGTAGAGGTTCGTTTTGCCGGCGGGGCGGATCTGCGCAATGCCGTCGTCCCGGTCAGGGTAGACGGGGCCGATGCCGAGGCGCTCACGGGCACGCTCGCGGATTGAGGCGGTTTTTGTCCGCGCGGGCAGGATATTGCCGGACGGGACTGGAATAAGGAATATCCTTACGGGGTGGATGAACATGAACAAATCAGCAGCCGGCGGGAGGGCAAGATCGCCCATGCAGGATTGCGTTTTTTGCCGCATCGTGGCGGGGGAGATTCCCGCCGCGATCGTCCACCGGGACGAGACCGTGGTGGCGTTCAGGGATATCAATCCCGTGGCTCCCACGCACATCCTCCTCGTGCCGCGGGAGCACATTCCCGATCTGCGCTCGGACCGGGCGGCCGACGGCGGGTTGTGGGAGGCCCTGATGCGCGCCATCCAGCGTCTGGCGCAGGCCGAGGGCGTGGCCGACGGCGGTTTCAGGATCGTGGTCAACACGGGCGCTGCGGCCGGCCAGACCGTGCCCCACCTCCACCTCCACTTGCTCGGGGGCGGGGAACTCAAGGCGTTCTAAGAATCTTGCGGCGTACGAACCCGCGCGGACAACGGCCGGGAAAGGCACATCCGGCGGTTCACGGTAACACGTGAGCCCGTCAAAGTTGACAGGGATTATGGCATGAGGTATAATAATGTGGTTATTGGCGGTTGTTCCTCGCACTAAGAGCGCGCCCGTTGCTCGCGGTGGAGGGAGGGATATACATCAGATGACCGAAGTGAAAATCGGCAAAAACGAGTCGCTCGACAACGCACTGCGGAGATTCAAGAAACAGTGCCAGCGCTCGGGCATCCTGGCTGAGCTCAGGAAGCACGAGCATTATCTCAAGCCGAGCGTCAAGAAGAAGAAAAAATCCGAAGCCGCCAGGAAGAAGAAGAAACCTTACTGAGCCGATCTTTGCAGGCATCATCCTTAAAACCCGCTTCTCTGGGCCAGGGAACCGGGTTTTTCTTTGGTATGGAGCTGCAACCTTCGACTTTGGAGAGCGTACCAAAAGATCAGTCAGGGGTGGGAATCCCATTTGACGCCCGCCGACGGTGAACTGATAGCCCAAAGCAAGCTCGGTGACAGGGAGGCCTTTGCGGAACTGGTGCGCCGTTATTACGCGCGCATCTACGGCTTTGCCTTCCGCCTTTTGCACCAGCGCGAGGAAGCCCAGGATGTGACGCAGGAGGTTTTCCTGCGGGTCTTCCGTTCGCTGGATCGCTATGTTCCCAGCCAGCCCTTCACGGCCTGGATCTATACCATCGCCAACAACCTCTGCATCGATCTCGCGCGCAGGCGCAGGCACAAGACCGTCTCCCTCTCGGCGGCCACCGGCACGGAGGAGGCGCGCGACCTGGAGATCACGGACAACTCCAAAAACCCGGAGCTGCTCTTTGCCAACGCCGAGATTGGCAGGACCGTCGCCGAGGCAATCGCCTCCCTGCCATACAAATACCGGGTGGTTACCGTGCTCAGGCATCTCCAGGGCCTGAGCTACCAGGAGATCAGCGCCATCACCGGACAGCCCGAGGGTACGGTCAAGGCGCAGATCTTTAGGGCCAGGCGCATCCTTCGCGAGAAATTGCGGCAAGTGGGGTGAGATCCGTGGAGTGCCTGCAGGCGGAACGGCTTTTCGACGCATACCTGGATCGGGAGATCACCGCCGGTGATTCGGCCGCCCTCCATCGCCATCTGGCTGCCTGTCCCCGCTGCAACGATGCCTGGCTCGCCACGCGAAAGATGTCCGACCTGATGGCGGCCCTGCCCAGCGAGTCGCCGGGGCCCGAGCTTTTTTCCCGCATCATGATGCGCCTGCCCGCGGCTAAGGCTAGGCGCCGCCCCCTCCGCCTGAGCGTCTGGCAGGCGGCCGCCGCCGTGGCCGTGGCCTGCCTCCTGGCGGGCGCGGCCTTTGTCACGGGTTCGCGGCAGATGATCGCGGCCGCCGTGGAAAACCGCCAGGGCAAGGCCGTGGTTGTGCCCAGGCCGGGCCGGCCCCTGGTCATTCCGCCCGGCGCCACCGTGCTTGGTGATCTGCGCGTCGCGGGCGACGCCTGGATCCAGGGAAAGGTTTCGGGCGGGGTGTGGGTGGAGGGCCGTCTGCGCGGGAACGCCCCCGAGGGTTTCTTGGCCAGGTGCCGCCGGGCCGTGGCGGAGTTCTGGCGGCGGCTTTCTGGGCGGCCAGAGCCCCAACCTCTTCCTTGAGCGAGGCGTGAACCCTCACCCCCAAGATCCCCTCCCCCGCCGGGCGGCAGACCTGTGCCAAACGGGGCCGAAATCTGTTCCGGTCCCGGCGGCCTAAAGACCGCCGCTACAACCCGGGAAGGGCTTCGGCCCTGTGGCTTCCCAAGGTGTAGCGGCGTCCTTCAGCCGTAGAGTTTCGACGAGCCTTTTTGGCACAGGTATCGCGGGGGGAGGGAGGATCACTGCATTCCTTCCCTTATCCCGCGCCGCGGGAGAGGGGAACCGAAGGGGTGATGGGCTTACTGTTTGCCGGGCCTGAACTGCCCCCTGGCAAAGGCCCAAAAGCCCAGGCCGGCGCCGATCAGGGCCGAAACGACGAGCGCCAGGAGCCAGGCCGGGAACTCGCGCCAGATGTCGGGGAGCCAGTCAAGGAAGAATCTCCCCTCGACCACGCCCACGACCGCCCCGGCCAGGGTGGCGAGGAGGGAGGGGAACTGCGTGCCGCGGCGCGCCGCCCATCTCCCGGCCAGCCAGGGCGCGAGGATGGCGGCCAGGACGACGAGGGGCTGCTCCAGGAAGGCGGCCCCGGCAAAGATGCCAAAGAAGACGAGCCCCAGCGCAACTGCCTCCCAGAGCGACCAGCCCCCGGTGCCAGCGAACCAGCTCCGGCACGAGCCCCACCACTTGCCCACGAGCGCGCGGGCCCGCTCGTCGTTGGCAAAGATGAGGGCGAGAGCCGTCACGACCAAAAGGCCGAGGACGGCAAAGGGGATGATGAAGGAAAGGCGCAGGACGAAAGCGAGCACCGCCGCCGCGAGCAACAGGATGACACCGCCGATCACGTTCATGGCCACACCTCCGTTGTGTTTTGGGATGGCGGACTTTGATTTTTAAGAACCCTTCTCCTAAAATGCTTCGAAAGCCGGCTGCAGATTGGCGGGAGAATGAAAAGCCTGGTAGAATATGGCAAAGATCATGGTTCAGCGATCTGGAGAGTTAACCCATATTGCCCGTTTTATCACCATAAAATATGGATCTGCCCTGTGCACACCCCCAGAGCCCAAGCAATCCTCCGAGGATGATCGACGCGACGAGCAATCCAAAGCTGAACCAATCCATGTTGTAACGGATGATCTCCCAGCGGGCAAGGAGGAAGGAGCCCTCGGCCAGACCCAACGCGGCGCCGAAGAGTATGCCGAGGCTCCGGGAATGACGTTTACGGGTCCAGCTCAAACAGGCACCGGCGAGCCACGGGGCTAAGCATGCTGCCAGAGCGGCCATGCCGGGGACAAGGAAATCATCCCCGGCAACAGAGCCGAAGATGAAGACTCCGAGGGCCATGGGCAGCCAAAAGGCGAGGAAGCCGCGCGTCAATAGCTTGCTATAATTGCTGTCCCGCCACTTGGTGAAGAAGGCCCGGGGCTGCCATGCCGGCCCAAAAAGCAGGCGCCCGGCGATGTGGATCAAAAGGATCAGGGCAGCCAGGTTCGGGAGCCAGTGTGCCTGGCTTTTGGCCGCGAGTAGGGCGGCGGCCAAAAGCACGATCGCGCCGGCGATGCTTTCCATTAGCAGCAACCCCCTTTGGTAGTGATGAAAAAGGCAGGTCGGCCCCGCGGCCTCCCTGCCCGCTTGATTCCGCTTGGATTCCTCAGGCCGCAATCAGCCCAAGTTCCCTGCCCACCGCGGCAAAGGCGGC
>JBLNBS010000095.1:0-22293 GCA_050260175.1 Patescibacteria group bacterium
TTAGCTCCTTCAACCTGCTCAAAGCGTCATAGGTATAGATCGTTTCCGTCCCGTTCCCGTATTCCGTCCTCGCCAGCCTGCTCAGAGCATCGTATGTATATCTCGTCACCCTACCACCTTGATCGGTCACGGTGTTGATGCGGTTTAACTCGTCAAATGTAAAACTGACCGTTCCGTGCGGCGCGATCAGTTCTTTTCGGTTGCCTGCCTCGTCGTACCGATACTCGATGGCCTGTCCGTATGGATTCGTGACCTTAGCCAGCCGTCCCATATTGTCGTACTCGTAGGACGTAGTCAGCCCGCCGGGGGCCGTGGCGGTCTTGAGGAAACCATCTGGGTAGTATGCATAGGA
Organism: Patescibacteria group bacterium; assembly: GCA_050260175.1. GTDB lineage: Bacteria > Bacillota > UBA4882 > JAAYXC01 > JAAYXC01 > JBLNBS01. The sequence goes on from JBLNBS010000095.1 coordinate 353, forward strand.
GGCACTTGTCCCGTCCTGGTAGGTCTTGGCCAAAAGTCGCGATGTAACCGGATCGTAGGCATATGTCGTAACGTGGCCGTTAAAGTCGGTCTTGGTCTTGAGCGTGCCGTCGGTATTGTAGGAGTAGTATTCCTTCTGCCCAAGCGGCAGGGTCTTCTCAATCAGGCGGCCCAAGGTGTCATAGGCAAACCTCGTCGTCCGTCCCAGCGCGTCGATCTGCGCCGTCATGCGACCGGATTCGTTGTATTCATAACGTGTCACACCGCCAAGAGCATCAGTAACCGAGATCAAACGGCCTAAGGTGTCGTATCCATACTTCGTCTCGTAGCCATTCTGATCGATCTGGGAGATCCGGCGGCCATTGGCGTCGTATGCGTAGCTCACGCTCGTCCCGTCAGCGTAAGTTACCTTGGTGAGACGATTGTTAGCGTCATAAGTATTTGTTGTGACGTTGCCGAGCGAATCCTTTGTTGTAAGCTGATTCCCCGCCGCATCGTAGGTATACTCCGTGGTATTACCCAGCGGGTCGATCGACTTGACCACGCGGCCTAGGCTGTCGTACTCCTGTCGAGACGTATTGCCGCGCTGATCGGTCTGGGCGATGACCCGGCCGAGGGCGTCGTATCCGGTGGCTGATGAAGTGCCGTCCGGGTAGATCGTCTTGACCTGGCGATTCAAGGCGTCGTAGACGTACTGCGTAACCCGCCCGCTCCGGTCGCGGACTGAAGTCTTGTTCCCGTTCCTGTCGTAACCATACTCCTCGTATGTGCCGTCCGGATAATCCACCCGTTGCAGATTGCCGGCCTCGTCGTATGTGTACTCCGTCCTCCTGCCCGCCCGGTCGATCTCCGCCTTCTTTCGCCCAAGCTCGTCATACTCTGTCCTGGCGGCCAGGCTGTCGGGGTAGGTCGTCTTTACCAGCCGCCCGGCCGCGTCGTACTCGTAGGCGGTGATCAGGTTCTCCACCGTGCCGTCGGCTTTTTTACGCTGCTTCGTCTCCGAGAGCACGCGGCCGGCGCTGTCGTAGGTGTAGGTCGTCACATTGCCCAGCGCGTCCGTCATCGTCAGCGGGAGGCCGGTAGTCGGGTCGTTCGTAAAGGAGGTAGCCGCCCCCGTGGGGTCGGTGAAGCTTTCCAAAAGGCCGTTGGTGGAAATTGTCAGGCTGAAGGAGTTGCCTAGGGCGTCGGTAATGCCCTTGAGGTTGCCGCGGGAATCATAGGCGTACCTTGTTACCCGGCCTAGGGCGTCCGTGGTGGTGGCGGGCAGGTCCCGGCTGGGCAGCCCCGTCGCGTATGTGGTCCGCGTAACGTTCCCCAGCGCATCCGTGACCGCCGTAACATTGCCATAGGCATCATAATTGTAGTACGTCACGTTCCCATCGGGGTCCGATTCCATGAGCTTGTTGCCGTCACCGTCGTAGGAGTAGTGCCACTCGTTCCCCAGGGCGTCGATCTTTTCCGTGACCCAGCCGTGCTCATCGTAGCCGTAGGTGGTGGCGTTGCCCATGCGGTCCACGATGGTCTCGCGCCTGGCCGCCAGGTCGTGGATGATCTCGAGCTTGTTCCCGGCGGCGTCATAGAGGACCTTGAGTCTGCCGGACTGGTCGTACTCAGAGGCCGACAATTGCTTACCGTCCGGGCCAAAGATGCCGGTCAGGGCGTGATCCGTATAGACAAAGGAGATGCGGTTGCCCGCGGGGTCGGTCACGGCAACCAGGTCCCCGGCGGGGTCGTACTCGTAACGGACCACGCCGCCGTCCGGGCCGGTGAGGGTGGTGATGCGGCCCGCGCCGTCGCGGCCGAAGGACACGGTCTTGCCCGAGGAGTGGGTGATGCCGCCGGCGGTAAAGAGCAGGTAAGCCCCATTCGGCTCGACCACCTTCGTCACGCCGAGGTCCTTGTCGAGGTAGTAAACGAGCCCGTCGCCGGTGGTTAGCTTGAACTCCCGCGGGGCAAAGGGCTTCATCTCGCCGTCGTACATGTAGTACTCCCCGTCGATGATGACGACCACCGGCACGTCGAGGCACTCCAGCGCGGCGCGGACGCCCGCCACGGCCTTGTAGCGGGGGTAGGCCAGGCAGTAAGGGCCGATGACTCCCGCGCCGGGGGAGTAAGGGGTAAAGGCGAAGCGGGTCCGCCGGCCGTCCGGCAGCATGACGAAGAGGTTGTACGAGGCGTCCTGGGTGATGTCCGCGTTCCTGACGGCCATCTTCCAGCCGTGGCCCAGCTCGCCGTCCTCGGCCTTATAGAGCGTGTCGTAGCGGCGGATGACGGAGATGGGGAGGCTCCCCAGGGAGACGGAGAGGTCCTCGAATTCCAGGTGGAGGTTGCCCACCTTTAGCTCCCCGTCCACGGCGACGGTGATCTGGGCGGAGGTGGTAAAGCCACGATCGTCGACCGCGGTGAGCCTCAGCTCGTAGGGGCCGTTGGCGAGCATGGTCGTGTCGAACGTGCCGAGGACCGCGCCGTTTACCACCGTGTAGCCTTTGGCGAACTCGTGCCACGCATCCCCGCCGATCCTGCGGTAACTCAGGGTGTACTCCCGCAGGCTGCCCGAGAGCACCCGCCCGGTAACCTCGGCCGGGCCGGTCAGGACGCTCCCGTCCGCGGGGCTGGCGATGCCCACCACCGGGCCCGGGGTGCGCGAGACGAGGATCTTGCGCTCGAGCCGGTATGGGCCCGAGGCCATGACGAGCGTGTACTCGCCGTCCCCGGGCCAGTAGCCGTCGGGCGTGACGCCGTTCCATTCCAGGAGGAGTTCCGTGCCCTGGCCGGAACTGCCGGTCACCTTTTCCCCGACCGCGCTCCTTATCTCCACCGTCCAGTTCGCGGGGGAGGGGAGAAAGCCGCGGGCCAAAAACCATTGGTCGTCGGGATCAAAGGGATTCGGACCGTAGGTCACGCCGGAGATGCCGTTATTGAAAGAGAGGCTCACCTCGGCGGTCCCCGCGTTGCCCGCGGCGTCAAAAGCCCTGGCGCGCAAGACCTTTGTGCCGTCCAGCACCTCGGCCGTGTCCCAGGCGAATTCGTAGATCGCCGGCGGGTCGGAGATGATGCGCACTGTGTCGTTACCGGCGTAGAGCTCGAGTCTCGTTACTCGTTGCTCGTCGCTCGTTGAGATCCGCAGGGGGACGATGCCGGAGACTTGGCCCGCAGTTGGCGAGAGGATCGCCACCGTGGGCGGGATCGTGTCGGGGACGGGGTTGTCCACGTTCACGGGCACCCTCGCCTCGGCGCGGTTGCCCGCCGCGTCCCGCGCCCAGACGCGCAGGGTATACCGGCCGTTGGCCGCGGAACTCGTGTCCCAATGGCAGAGGATGTTGTCGATGACCGGCAGGCCGCCGGAGGCGATCCTCGTCCAAGCGGCGGGCGCGTCGCCCGGGCCGTACTCCGCGGCCCAGGAGGAAAAGTGGAGATCGTCGGCCCGGCCAAAGATGGCCACCAAACCGGAGACGGCGCCCGCCGCGGGCCTGGCGATCTCCACCGCCGGCGGGGTCAGATCCAGGACGGCCGTGCCGGTCCGGCAAGAGCGAGCCTCGCCGCGGGCGGCGGTGACGTTGAACTGGTACTCGCCGTCGGGGAGGAGGGTGCTTGCCTCGTCCCGGCCGTCCCAGGTCTGGGAGACGGCGGTGCCGCGGCCGGTGTAGGTCCGCCTCACGGTACCGTCCATGCTCCTCCATTCGAGGGTCCAGTCCGCCTCCTGGGAAAGCCCGGCAAAGACCGTCACGGTATCAAGGAGCCCGTCGCCGTTCGGGGAGAAGAGGGAGGGGTAACCCCTTGCCCCCACGACCTCGATGCCGTCGACGTACTGTGAGCCCGCGGCGCCGAGGGCGATGGCCGCGCTCAACCAGGTGAGAGGGTCGGGCTCCGCCTCTTTGAACCAGCTCCCGACGAGGATCAGGCTCGGCAGGTAGGTCATGGCCAAACCGGCGGCGATCTCCGGGAACTGGCGGAGGCGATGGAGCTTGACTCCCATGAAGGCTTCGCGCCGTTCGCCCAATATGCCCGCGATCAGCTCCGGGGCGGAGATCCCCTCCGCGGGCGCGACGGCGGCCGCTCCTTCAGGCAGGACCGAGCCCACGTTCAGGAGGCCGGGGCCGATGATGTGCGCCGCGCCGCCCTGCCAACCGGCCAGGGTGAGGAGCGAGCAGGGGATGAGGGCGGCCTTGCCGCCGCCCGACGCCGCGCGCAGGACTGGCGCGAGTACGGCGGCCAGGTCGGGCGGGAGCTTGGCCAGCACCGCCTCGAGATTGGCCGCGGTGACCAGGTAAGCCGGGATTTTGAGATCGTTGGCCCGGGCCAGGAGCTCGAGCGAGGAAACGCCGGGCAGGCCGAAGGCACCTTTCAAGGCCGACTCGGCTGCCGCGGCATCGAGCAGGCCCGGCCATGCCTCTGCCAGGCGCTCCGCGGCCCGAACGGCGCCGGCAGGCAGGAGCCTGCGGTGGGCGACGGGACACGAGAGGAGCGTCTTGTCCGCCCTGGCCGTAAAGGGAAGCCCGCCGGCCTCGGTGACGGTCAAACCCAGGCCGGCCGAGACCGCCCCGTAACCTTCGCCCACGGTCAGGCCCGCCTGTTTTGCGGCCACGGCGAGCAGCAGGCCGGACTCGTGGTCCCAGGCACAGGCGAGCCCCGCGAGCAGGGCGATGGTGCCCTGGACGCCTTCCCTGCCGGCGGCGGATTTGAGGCGCGCAAGGCGGTGCTCGAGATCCATGAGACCCTGCCCGGGAAACCGCGGCAGCACGGCATGCAGCGATCCGGCGGCGACTCGCGTTTCACCCCGCCATTCCCTGCCGCAGGCGCCGACCGCGATCGAGACCGTCTGCGCGCGGCCCATCTCCACCTCGGCCCCGGCCCATACCTCACGGCCGCCGACGGTCAGCACCGGACGCAACCGGACGAGGAAAGCGGGGAATTCCGCCTCGTCCCTGTACACCTCGAAGACGGCCGCGTCGTCGGGCGTCGCGGGCCGGTAGGAGAGTGAGAGGGCTTCGCCCTTCAGCCCGCCGAGGTTGGCGCGGGAGGAAACGCCGTCCACACCGACCGCAATCGCGGCTTCCATCTCCGGGGGCAGCCCGGACCAGGTCTGCCTGCCGCTCACGGCATAGGGCAGGCTGGCGGGGAGAACGGTCGCCGCCGGGGCGTCTATCCCGGCGATGCCCGCGAGGCTGTCCGCGCCGAGGCCGCAGCCGGCGGCATAGTTCATCACCGCGGCCGTCCAGTTGGCGATGGCCTCGTCGATCTCCGCTTTTGGAACCTCAGCGGCCGAATCCGCGGTCAGTTTGCTTTTCGCCCTGAGTCTCGCGAGGAGCGATCCGCCCTCCAGGCCCAGCTCCGCGCCGAGGTTTTGGACCGGGCGGGGTTGGAGCCGCTTCCAACTGGGGTCGATATCCACCCAGATCTCGCCGCCCGCCGCGCCGGGGGAGGCTCCCCTGTGCGGGAGGTAGCTCAGGTAAGCCCTGGCCCAGTAATGCCGGAACCTGATCGCCTGCCCGGACGGCTCCTGCACCAGCTCGGCCGCCACGCCGGCCTCGCCCAAGATTTTCAGGGCGGTTTCGTTGTTGTCCGCGCCGAGCCAGGCGCGGACGGCACCGGCCGGCGCCGTGACCTCTCCCGTGGCATAACGGCATGGAATGCCGGAGAGACGGAGGAGCGCCAGGCAGAGGGTGGTCTGATCGAGGTCGTTGCCGGCGCCTTCCTCGAGCACCGTCTCCGCGTCCCTGGCGGCGCCGGGGTACGGGTGGTGGCGGATATGCTGGCGGAGGTAGTTATAGATCTGCACCGGGTCCTTGCCCAATAGGTCGGCCTGCCTGCGTAAAAGCGGCGTGGCCTCCGTCAGCCCGCCCAGGGCGAGGTCGGCGGCGTCGGGGGGCGCGTCGCCGCGGTCAATGGGAGGAAAGGTGAAGCCTTGGGCCGTCTGTGTCATGGCAATGGCCGCCGGGAGGGCGGTACCGGCCGTTGATTTGAGAAAGCTCCGGTGGGCGGCGTCGGGAAGCCCGCCACCCTTGTTCAGCTTTTGGACGAAATCCCGGTAACGCGCTTGGATTGCCGCGGGGAGCCGGGACAGCCTGTCCCCGTATCTCTCCAGGCAAAGCTCGACACGGCTCTTGGCTTTTCCCTGCCCTGAGCCGTCCGCGGAGGCGCTCTCGGCGAGTAAAGCCGGGAGGAACAGGTTCTGCAAGAGCATGATAATGACGGCTATGGCCACCGCCCGGCGAGCTTTCATTTTCATTGGACATCCTCCAATGCTAGACGATCTTCGTGATCTCGCCCTGTCCCTCGAACCACACCCCGTCGGCGAACTGGCCCAAGAGGACGAAGATCGTATCGAGCGGGAGCGCGGTCACCATGTCCCGTCTGAATTTGAGGATGACCTTGTCCCCCGCGGCCTTGATCGATTCGACCGGGGCGCCGTCGCAAGAGGCCCACTTGATATCCGTGGACTTGTACCCCTCCGGCAGGCCGAGGATGGTCACGGTAAAGACGCCGGTATTCCGGTTCCAGGCCTCGGGCTCGATCTTGATCGCCAGGACGTACTTGCCGCGGAAGGTTCTCGTGAGGGATGTCTCGTTCCCGGCGGCATCGACGGCGCGGAAGACGAGGGTATGCTCGCCCGGCGCCGCTGTGAAGCTGTCCGCGGCCAGTTCCTTCCCATCAAGGAGGGCCTGCTTTGCCACCACCCCGGAGAGCGCGTCGGCCGCCCGCCAGTCGAGGCGAACCGTTTGCCCTACGGCGTAGAACTCGTCGATCGGGGTCGAGAGCTCGATAACCGGGGCCGTCCAATCCAGGCGGACGGTCACGCTCTTCTCCGCCTCGACGTTCCCGGCCACGTCCACGCTCCAATAGCAAACGTCGTGCACGCCTTCGGTATCCAGGAGGCAAGTTTCACCACTTCGCGTCTCGCTGGCGCCGACGCGGTAATAGGTGGCGGCGACGCCGCTCTCCCCGTCCGTAGCGGTGAAACGGAGGGTGACGGGCTCTTTCTGCCAGGTTTCCGGTGCCGTGACGGATGTTACGGGCGGCGTGGCGTCGTAAGGTATGGCGGTATAGCCGCCCATGGCGACGGTTTGGCTCTCCTCCCCGCGCCTGATCCGGATACTTATCTTGTATTCACCCGGCGCGTACGGGGGTTGCCAATGATGGGTAAAGCTTATCGCCTCGCCCGGAGCCAGGGAGACCGGCTCGGTGGCTAGGACCTCTTCCTGCTCCCCGGCCAGCACCAGCTCGGCGGCGGCGGACACCCCCACGTTGCCTTCGTTTCTTACCGTCCAGGTTATGGTCCCGTCCATCGGGCCCTTGACCACGCGCGGGGCAGCCTCGATCCAGCCCGTCAGAAGTTCCTCGACGGTCGTTCCCGGGCGGATCAGGAAGCCGCACTCGGCCGCGGCCGCCTCCTGCCCGCCGGAACCGACCGTGATGCGGGCCTTGTACGCCCCGGGCGGGTGGTTCTCCGTGCGCCAGCCGTAAGTCTCCACCCGGCTCGAGGCCGCGGGCAGGTACGGTCCGGTATACCGTGTCTCCCTCAGGACCCGCCCGTCGGGCGCCAGGACCTCGATCGTGCAAACAAGGTCGTTGTAATCCGCGTTGCGCCCCGTGTTGGTAAAGGTCCCGACGAGCCGCACTTCCGCGTTGGGACCATACTCGGCCTGGTCCGCGGCGAATGACACGACCAGGTTTCTCTCTTCCAGGATCGTGAAATCCAGCGCGGCGCTCCTGAAGAGCAGGCCGTCGCGGTAGGTCTCGAAGACCAGGATGTATTGGCCCGCATCCCTGGTCCCGGGGTCGAAAGACACCGGTTGAGTCCAGCTGCCGTAGGCGGGCGCGGTGAGCGTGCCCGCAGCCAGCGGCCGCACTAGGGCGCCGGACCGGTTGGTGACCTTCAGGACGTAATCCAGACTGAGCGCCGCCTGGCCCATGTTCTCGAGGCGCACCGACCCGTGCAGGTTCTCCTCCGGGGCGAACTGCTGCTTGTCCAGGTTCAGCCAGGCCTTGCCGAGCATAACCACGGCGAACTCGCCGGAGACGGAATCCCTGGTGCCCCTATCACCCGCGACCGTCACGGTGAACCGGCTCAATCCCTCGCCCGTTCCATACGGCACGGTCACCTTGACGGGCACCAGCCTCTCTTCCCCCGGCGCCAGCGTCACGGGCGGGATGTGCCAGACCCATTGCGCCGGCAGGCCCTTGAGATTCAGTTGATACGTCTCGGCTTCCGCGCGGTGATTCTTTAAATACACACCAATGGTGGCATTGCCGTACTCGGCCACGCTCACCCTGTCCTCCGCCAGCCAGCAGGCATGGGCCACACCCACTGTCACAGGTGGCAGCACGATCTCGCGCGCGCCGCCGAGCCAGACCGAACGCACCCGCGTCGCGCCGGCCACCTCCACGACCTGGCCGGGCTGCATGCCGGTCAAGCTGACCGCGCAGCCGGTATCCTGCGCCACCGGCCCGGTCCGGGCCAGGCGGTAGTACCAGGTCAGGCGGTCGGGCTGGGTGGAGAGGGGATCCGGCGTGACGCTGCCGGGGACGAGAGCGGCGTCCGCGGGCAGGTCCTGCTCGACGGTGATCGCGTACGAGGCGATGTCGCCCGGCGCCGGCCCCTGGACGCGGTAGGTGTTGTGCAGGATCCAGCTAGGTTCCTCGTGCAGGGGGATACGGAGATCGTCGGTGATATCGGTGATGTGGTAGTTAACGCCGCTCCAGACCGAACGGGCGGGTGCCCAGGTGGGATCGCCGAGGATATAGGTATAGGCTGGATTGACGTATTCTTGGGAAAGAATTAGCTCCGTATGCCCATCCATGTCCACATCGGCAAACATTGGGCGTGAGAACGACGGCAGGTATGCCTCGATGCTACCATCCAGGCCGCTGAGTATCGATGAATTGACCACGATCTCAATCTCATCATCCAGGTCATAGTCGAAGGCGGCGCCATAGTAATTTGGCCTAGAGCCGCCAAATGAGGTTCGCCAGAGAAGGGATCCGTCAATGCCAGATATGGCCAATATCTGATAACCGCATATCATTACGATGTCTGGCACACCGTCCCTATTGAGATCAGCCGCCAGAAGACCTTCTTTTTCAGCAGCGAAATTACCATTTGCCTCAGCATGACGCCAGATGGTATTCCCTCGTATATCCAATGCGATCACAACTGCTTCACGATACCCTTTCTCAGGTACATATACACTATAGGCAGTAACTATCTCCGGAATGCAATCTCTATTAATATCTAGAATGCAGGATTGAAGGGGGTAATAGTTACGCCCATGTGACGGATCGGGGGGATTTGGTATCTGCCATAACATAATGCCATCCGATCGAAGCAGGGTCATGGAGCCAACATGATTGGTAAAAATCTCCTGAAAACCATCATTGTTCATATCAAAGGATAACGGCCAACCAAAACCTCCATTTGTTATATATATATAATATTGATATGAATCATCCCAATGCTTGGCATAGGTAAAAGTATAGTTATCAACCAGAATTTCTGGGCAAGAATCACCCTCTAAATCAGCAATACTCCCTGTATAAATGAAATCATTTGTAAGGATTCTTTCAGTCATCCCATTAGTATTATATATTTTGTTATATATTAATAGCTCGATTTGTTCATCAGCATCAATATCACCTATAAAAGGAGCGGAGCTCGGACTTGTAGTAATCTGTAACTGAACCGCTCCTGTTTGGCCATCATGAATCCCAAAGCAGTGATACCAATCGGCAATAACGATCTCAGGCACTCCATCCCGATCTAGATCACCAACGGCCAATTGGCCGCCCGTATTACCAATCGTATACTTCACTGCAGAATCAGTCACAAAAGGCGGAAGAACTGTAATGGGCTCAGTCCCAGTTAGCGCCCTCAATTCCCCCATCTTCGTCATATTCGGGTAGCCGCTGACTCGGATATACCGCATGCGTCGCGGGGCTATCGGTTCCGCACGCCAGCCGTTGTACCTGTTACCGCTGCGATCCACCTCGGTATGCCAGTTGGTCCCATCCATCGATGATTCGATCTTGTACCCGAACTTTGCATTAGCATAGTTAGTGCAGATATACAATTGAAATAGATTGATCGTTGCATCGCGGCAAAGACTGATCTGAATAGGTTGACCGCTACCGGCATTGCCAATGAGGGCGTAACTTGACATACTTCCATCGATTGAATTGAGAGGGTTGGCATACCCTCCCCACACCCTTGCCCCCCGTAGGCACCAGGCGGCGTTGATGCCGTCAGGATAATCAGGGAGCGCCTTCCCACGGATCGCTGTCCTGACGCCGACATCCACCATAGAGTCACCCGGTGGCAGGATGCCGGCGGAGACGGTCCGCGCCACGCTCAGGTGCGATCCCACGACGAAGGGAACCTCGGCCGCCGCGCCGGGGATGGGATTGCCGTCCGCATCCTGCATGGCCACCATGACCCGGTATGTGCCGGGGCCGAGGCCCGAAGTACCGATGGCCCCTAGCTTGACGGGGAATTCGTTGGCCCGGGTGCCGACCGTGATCGGAGGTTGATCGGTTTGCCGCCAAACTTCACGCCCTTCGCTATCCAGGACGCTCAAGTTGACGCGGCCAGCCTGCACCCAATTGGCCGCGTTGAAGAGCACCCCGTAAAACTCGACCGTCTCCCCTTGCTCGACACAGTCCGGCCTGGCCTCGGCGTTGAGGATCCTGACGGCCGCGATGCGTGAGAGAGCGCAGCCCTCCACCGCGATCTCCTTCATATCCGGTCCCGTCACTCTCAAGCGGAAATCATAATCCCCCTCACTGTCGGCGCGGAGCGCGACCAGGACATCGGCCACACCCAGGGCGGCCAGGTTGATCTTACTTGCCTGGGGGAGGGCGGTAAAGCCCATCGGGCAATCCGGTGAGATATCCAACTCCACGGCCTTTGGCAAATGGTTGGCCAGGCGGAGCATGACTGTCTTTGCCACTCCCGGCGCCAGCAGGATCTGTGAGGTATCCAGGTCGGCCCGGATCCCGCCGGCCACACCCGGGAGAGCCCGGCCGGCCCTGTTGTCGGTCTCGCAGGTCTCTGGCACCTCGTTGTCGCAGTCGGCCTCCACGAAGAGGCTCAGCAGTGCTTTTTGCCACGCGATGGGCGCGCTATACCTCTCCCCCGGCGCCAGGCCCGGGCACCTGACCCCGGGGAGGTCGACCTCGTAGCCGCGCTGGTCGATCCCGTGGAGCCTTATGTTGAAGGGACCGGCCGGAACCTTGCCCTCGTTGGCAACGGTCACCCGCCCTTCCATCATCCAGGACCAATAGGGCGTGGCCGGGTGGTTGTAATACTCGGTGACGACGGCCAGATCCGCGGGCTTGACCGCCAGGTTGGCGGCCTCGCTGACGCTTGCCTCGAGCCGCCCGGTATTGTTGGCGCGGTCGGTATCGGCAATCTCCCGGCCTGGATCGATGACCACCGTCAACCCGGTCAGGGCTGAGGCGGCCGCGGGTGTCCAGGGGAAAACCACCTCCGCGGTTTCGGCATAAGACAAGCCGCTTACCTGCTGGTCGGGACCGAGCTGCGCGCCGGCCGACTCATCGCCCTGGTACAGCCGGACTATTGCGGCGGGAGACGGAGCCAGGCCGCGGTTGACCACCACTGCGGCCACCCTGGCCTCCTGGCCCACGTGCAGGCTTGTCCCGGGCAAGATGCGGATGCCGGCAAGGCAGAGATCGATCCCCTCCGGCGGCTTGACGGCGGCGGCCCTGAGCTTGGCCGGCCGGCTCCTGAGCCCTCCTGCGCGGAGAGTGAGCGTATACTCGTACACCTCGCCGTTTGCCAGGCCCGTGTCGGTGTATGCCAGGGTGGCCAGGGAAAGGGTTCCGCCGAGCGGGGTGCCGTCCCTGGCGAGGTTGAAGCCGGTCAGCCCGGTGATGTTCGGCGGTTGGCCCCAACGAAGCTCGACCCGTCCGTCGTAAGGGAGGCACGTAAAACCTGCGGGCGTGGGCGGCAGGACGACGGCGTTCGCATAAACGAGATTGTCATTCTCGTTGTACTCGCTGACGCGATCCTCCGGATCCGCTTCCACGCCCAGAACGAGTTCGCCGATGCGTTGCGGTTGGTAAGAAAGGGAGACAAGTTCGCTTTCGCCGGGACGCAGGCGGAGGATGAGCCGGTCGCTGCCTATGCTGGCACCGCCGCCGCCCTTGCGGCCCTCCCAGAAACGGACGGCGATGTTGTATACGGGCAACGGACCTTGGTTCATGATGGTGAAGTCGAGCCGCGCCTGCTCGGCATGGACCAGTTCCAGCGGTGCAGCCGCGTCGATGCTCAGGTTGGGCAGCCTGTGAAAAAGGTTGAGGAACTCCAGCACCATGGCGGTGGTATAGATGTCATGCTCCCAACTCCCGTCCTCCTCCTGCCGGGAAAGGAGGAAGGCCTCCGCCGCGCCCGTCTTCCTGGCGTGCAGGCGCAGGGTAATCCCGGCGGCGGCGGTGGCCAGGACCGTGCCGAACGAGCCATCAGGTTTCTGCAGAGTTTGGAGATAGTCCAGGGCGCGCGCCAGGGCCGCCTGGTTTTGTTCGCCGTCGGGCCTGAGAATCCGGCAGATGGCGGCGGTCAATAATGGATCGCTCCCCGCGGCGAAACCCCATCCCCCGTCAGGGTTCTGCCTGCTGAAAAGGAAAGCCTCGATCCCCGCCCGCCTCTGATCCTCCGGGGCGATTGCATCGAGGACGGCCAGCGCCGAGGCGGTGTCGAGCGGATTGGAGGCCTCCCCGGGGAAGAACCCGAAACCCCCGTCGTCGTTACGTAGAGAATACAGGGCTTCAAGTCCCGACGCCAGTTCCTCCCGCTCCAGCCCGGCGGCCAGGAGCCTGGCCGTGGTGGCGTCCACCTCGCGCGGTTCCAGTTTTTGCAGCCAGGCTTGTGCCAGGGCCAGGGGCTTGGCTTGTTCCGGAAAGAGCCGCAATACCTGCGCCACGGCGGCTGTAGCGCGCACCGCCCCCCCCAGGCGGGGTATGAAGCCTGGTTCGCCCTTCTCAATAAGGTATGCGACCATCGCATCCACCGGCGTATCGCCGCCGAGACAAAAGGCCGCGAGCGCGGTTGTGAATTCCGCGCCGGCCAGCCGGGGCCTGACGCAGCCCCCGTCACCCACTCGATCGGCGATAAAGGCGCGGCCCTTGGCGATCGCCGGTGAATCCGGGAGGCATTCCCTCAGGCACGATACGGCCACCGAGGTTATCCCGGCATCGCCCGACCAGCTTCCATCCGGCCACTGCAGGTCGGACAAGCCTGCCGCCAGCGCGCCGGACGTTTCGGTTTCTCCGGCATCATCGAGAGCCAGCCCGGCCAGGGCGAGGGCGAAGGGGTCGGGGGTGGGGGGTGGATCTGTAGCCCAGGTGCGCAGGTAAGTAATTGCCCTGGGATTGGACCTTTTTCCCTTGGACAAAGCCAGAACGGCCAACGCGGTCAGGTCGGCGCGCCCTTGCCAGGAGCCGTCCGCGGCCTGCAGATATACCAGCCGGTCGAGCACTGGCGGCTCGGCCAAGGCCCAACCCCGGATCGCCAGGTCCCAGGCGCCGCATTGTTCCGGAGGCGGCAGGTTGCGCCAGTGCGACAGATCGAGCCCCGTAGCCTTTAAAACCGCCATACTCAAGGCCGTGGCGGGCAGATCGACGCTCAAACCGAACGAGCCGTCCCGGTTCTGCCGGCCAATCAAAAAGGACAATCCGGCCGAGGAGGCGTCCGGCGCCGCCCAGGCGCCGATCAGGATCATGATCAAACCAACTGAGGTGATTGCCGAGATCGCCCACCGGCGCATCCATATCCCTCCGGTCGTCCGCGTTCAGTTTAGAGTTTGTACGACTAACCTGATTCACGGCATTCAGAGCACAAACTCTGGTATCAAAAGCCAAGCGGTACCACTGTATCTAGTGGTCAGTGGCATAACGCGCACAGGCTCCTGGAGTTAAAAACCTTTCTGAAAGTAGGTATCTGTAGAACCTTTGCATTCATAAGATTTTTTAGGATCACCGAAGCCGGCATCTCATTACCTCCCCCCTTGGGAGAATGCCGGTCATGTTGTGGTTAAGGCGATTAGTCCGAGATCATGACTCATGATACATCACAGGCCGGGATAGCCCCGACCTGCTCATTGATGATATAAAGATCCGTGTTGAACCGCACGATACCGGTTCGGTCGGCTCCAGCTTGGTACGAGTGGATTACTGCTTTGTCGCCGCCGGTTGACTCTCATCTCCCGTAATACGTATCCGCCTGTCCACCAGATCAAGTAAAGATCTAAACTCGTCTTCTGGTAAAACGTAAGTGTTACTTAGACCATCTTCTGAAGTGATTGTGATTCTCTTCATCTCGACGTGTTTATGATTATTGTGACGTATTATCTCAAATACTGCCGAAACAGCGGAGGTGATGCCTGCGGCAAGGGAAGCTACAAGGATGAATGTAATCATCTTCTCAAACCTCCGCCATTATCACGCAGCTACCGCTGGATACGACGGTTGTGGCAAAAACATAATAAGATGACGATGCAACGTTTACGGCGATGAGAGGTCTTGCGCCTGCGTTCGCCGTGATGAAAGCAAAAGAAAAAGATGAAACGAGTAGAAGGAAAAGGGTACAACCGGCGGCGACGTTTTTAAGTGTACCAAGTTTTTTATCCGTAGCGACCAGTCGCCCCACCGCCGTAGTCGCCATGGTTGACGAGATTAGGAACAACTCGCCGCCGCAGCAAAGCTCGGTAACGGTCAGATACTGCCCCCAAAAGCCCGAGACGATCAACCTGCAGACCAAAGGCGCAAGGGCAATGGCCACGCTAAAAATCAACCATTTGACGATCTGGGAGAGTACCCGTGATATTGGAGACTGTCCTGTCAGAACGGACCCCGTTGCGGCTGGACCAATCCCACCATTCACCTGGGATGAGACCTCCTCAGCAGACACATAGTAAAGCGGATGACTCACTTCTAGTTCATACCATTAGTATAGTACGACTAAAAATTTCTAACTCCTGCCGCGAATGGACAATTTTCAATTTACCCATTTACTTGGCGCTATGTCCAATTTTGCTGATAAAACCGGGTTCGCGGCGGCATATTCTCGCCGAAATTTCCGAGAGGGAGAACCTCCTGCGAAGCATGTTTCGCTTTGGTGCCGATGTGCATGGCGGTTAATTACCGACAGCAAAGGTACTCACGATATCCGGGTCATGCATGGCAATAAGCTTCTATCCTGTGCCCAACAGTCGATCTAGCTCCGTTCCGGTCATAGTAATCGTTTTGGTGGATCCATTTTCCAGGATTATGGTGACTCGATGTGTGGCGGGCTTTACCCTCAACCGTGTCCGCTTACGCAGGACCAGTATCGCGCAAACAAGCGAGGTCAGACTCGCTATGGATGAGAGGAATAGGATCAAGACCATGATCATGGTCATCACCGCACCTTCATCCGCTCCAATATCGCCGACGGCTTATGGCGGATTAATCCATCCTTATGAGTCCAGCCGCGAACTTAGGATGGAGTTGCGGGAAGACAGTGGACAAGGTTGGCCGTTATCTGGCGCAATGTCTTACATAATAGGGTTTTGTTAATTCTGGCTCGTTAAACTCGCTCCTCTCCTTCCTCTACATGTCCGCGATAAATCAACAAGTAAAACCCGGTAGGCGTACCGGACCCTTTAACCATCGGTGATCCGTTCTTCTCCACGAGGATTTCCCGGGATCGTCAACCCGGCACGCCGCGGCCGCCCCACGGCGAAGACGCGGGCGTGACAGTGGCGCGTGCCGGTCTCCCTGGGTTATGCTATAATGACCATGATACCACATCGCAACCGCAATCCGTGTCGAATCATGCCGGAATTTTACGAATGGGAGACATTTTTAGCCTGCCGGTGCCGGAGGCCTTGAATGAATCTCCCCCCAAGGCGGTGCGTCGTGTGCCCAACGTCTTCGTCACCCCCGATCAGATCCGGGGCGACACCCTCCGCGTCACCGGCGGCGACGCGCATCACCTCGCGCGCGTGCTCAGGCTGGGCACGGGCGACTTCTTTACCGCCCTGGACGGCGCGGGCATAGAATACCGGGCCGTGGTGGTCGCGGTGGACCGGGATGGCGTCCTGGCGCGGATCGAAGAAAAGAGCGCGCGCCAGACCGAGCCGCGCCTGCGCCTGACCCTGGGCCAGGCCCTGCCCAAGGGGGACAAGATGGACGAAGTCGTGCGCAAATGCACCGAGCTCGGCCTGGCCGAGTTCTGGCCCCTGCTCGCCGAGCGCTGCGTCTCCGTGCCCGACGAGAGCCGCCTGCCCGGCCGGGTGGAGAGATGGCAAAAGATCGCCGCCGAGGCTGCCCGCCAGTCCGGCCGGGCCGTGGTGCCCCAGGTCGCCGCGCCGAGGAAATGGGACGAGGCCGCGGCGGCATGCGGCCTCTTTGACCTCGCCCTCCTGGCCTGGGAGGGCGAGAGCGCGACAAGCCTCCGGCGCGCGCTGGAGGATAGCCCGCACCCAACGAAGATTCTCGTGCTGATCGGCCCCGAGGGCGGCTTTTCACAGACGGAGGCCAAGGCGGCGGCTGAGGGCGGCGCCGTCCCCGTGACCCTGGGGCCCCGCATCCTGCGCACCGAGACCGCCGGCTTGGTGGCCGCGGCGGCGATCTTCTACCACTACGGCGAGTTGGCGATGGGGCAGGCATAATCCACCGCCGTATCGCCGCCCGTCCAAAGGCGGTGTGAAAAACCCCCCGCCACGTTCCCAGGGTTGAAACCCTGGGCTACACAGGAAAACCGTTCTCAAACCCGTACGTCCTGTACGGGTTCGGTGGAGCTTCGAAGCCTATCCGAGCCCTGTCACGGAGGACAGGGCTTTAGAAATCTTTTACAGGTGTAGCCCGGGGATTCATCCCCGGGTGGAGAGGCGGATTTTTCACACCGCTCCAAGCCTTGCGTTCTCAAGCCGCGCTATAGTACACTGGGGTTGGATCCGAGTAGGCATGGATCCCGATTTCTCCTATTTTGCAGGTCTATCGAAGCGGGGGAAAAGCCTGTGGGCGTACCGGACCTCCTGACCGAGACGGACTTTTTCCGGCGCGAATTCCCGATGCCGGCCAATCCGTACCGCCCCCTGGCCGTCGTGGCGCCCCGCCCGGACGAGGACGGCGCCGCGGTGGCTGCCGCGGTCAGGGACGCGGCGGCGAACGGTTACGGCGGCCTGGTGCTCGATCCCGCGCTTTTTGGGAGCGCGTTCCTCGGCAGCGCCTGGTTCGACCTGGTCGGCCTGTACCTGGAGGCCTGCCGGCTCACGGGCCAGTTCGTCTGGGTCATGGACGGCCTCGCCACCGGGGCGGCGGCCGCCATAAAAGACCTGATGGAGCCGGGCCGGCGCCGCGAGGAGATCGCCTCGCGCTCGACGGTGGTGTCCGGCTCATCCAGGCTGGACCTGACCTTGGCCGGGCCGGCGCGGGGGCGCCTGCTTGGCCTCATGGCGCTGCCCCTGGAGGGAGGCGGACCGCCGGTCAACCTCCAGGCCCGCGTCAGCGGCGAATATACCTTGAGCTGGGATCCGCCTCCCGGGCGCTGGCAGATCCTGAGTTTTTGGGCCGCGCCGCGGTCCGCGGCTCCCACCGCGGCATTGGACTGGCTGGATCCGGCCGCCGTGGAAGCCTGGCTCCGCGCGGCCTACATCCCCTACCGCGAGCGATACGGCTCCCACTTTGGCCGGACCCTGCAGGGTTTCTTTGCGGCGTGCCCCTCTTGGCCCCGGATGAACAGGGCTTCAAGAGAAGGCTCCTGGCCTCTGTTGTCCGATCCGGAGCCCGACTGGCACGACCTGGCCGCGTTGGCGGGGGCGGCCGGCCCCGCGCCGCCGCACCAGGCTTACGCTTTGCGCCTCACGGCGGCCGCGCGGCGCTCGTACGTCGAGCCCCTGCGCGCCTGGTGCTGGCGGCACCGCCTGCGTATCGCCGGTTACCGCCTGGGCGGCATCCCCCTGGCGGGCTTGCTCGAGGGCTTCGATCTTGGCGGCCAGCCCGACCTGATGGCAGAGGCCGCGCCCGACCCGGCCGAGGTGGCCTTCATGGCCGCATTGGCCCGCCATCACCGCCAGGAAAAGGTCGCCTGCCTGCTCCGCCTTTCCGGGGAGATCGCCGCCGACAGGGCGGCAATCGGGGGCCTGGCCGCCGCCGGGGGCAACTTTTTTATTTTCCGGCGTTCCCCGCAGACCTCCCCCGGCTGCGAACCCGCCCTGGCCGATTATGCCGCCCGCCTCTGCATGGCCGTTTCGGCCGGTAGCCCGGCCGCGGAGATCAACCTGGAACCGCCGTCGGAACCCGAGGCGCTGGCGCCCGCGGGAGCCAGGGCGCTCGAGCTTGCCAGGCGGGGCTTGGAGGCTGTCTATCCTCCTTCCCCACCGGCTGGACCCGCCGGCCTGGCGGCCGTTGCCGGGCCCGCCGCGGCCGGTGCCGGGGAGGAGGCCGCCGGCCTGGACGGGAGCGACCTGCCTCCGCACCTCTTCCTGCGCGCGCGGCGGGTGGAGGCATGGACGGTCCATACCTATATCAACCAGTCCAACGGGGAATGGCGGGGCCTGGTGCCACTGCCCAACCCGGGCTCGGCTGAGATCTGGGACCTCTCCACGGGCGGGCAGCGCGACCTGCCCGCCATCGGCAAGGAGGGCCGGCCCCGGGCGCTTTTGGCGCTCGCGCCCGGCGAGGCCGCGGTGGCTGTGCTCAGGCGCGCGCGGCTGTCGCGCCAGGCGCACAGCCAGGTGGTGAAGGCCCACATCACCCTGGGCCGCAGCTGGCGGTTCGAGGCGGCCGGGGGGAACGTGCTCCCCTTGGCCTGGCGGGAGAACGGACGCGGAGGCTGGCTTGCAGCTTTTGAAGCCCTGGTGATCCCCTCTGATCTGCGCCTGCGGCGCAGGCCGGCGTCGGCTTTTGTCCTGCTGAACGGCACCCCGCTCGAGACGGACGAGGAGATCCCCATCTCGGCTTTGTCAAGGCAGGGATATAACAGCCTGGAAATCGTGGGAGCGGGTGAAACCCCGGCCGCCGAGCTCCAGGGCGGTTTTGCCTGCCGCGGCGGGGCGTTGGCCGCGGCCCCCGCCGAGTTGGCGGGTCCCTGGACGCAGAACGGGTATCCCTTCTTTGCCGGGCCGGGCATCTACCGCCAGAACCTGCATGTCCCCCCCGAGCTGGCGCGGCCGGACCTCTCAGCCTGGCTCGAGATCGCCGCGCTGGCCGATTCGGCGCAAGTCAGGATCAACGGCGCCTTGGCGGGCTGCCTGCCCTGGCCGCCCTACCGCCTCGACCTGGGCCCGGCCGATCGCTTCGCGCCGGGAATCAACGAGCTCGAGATCGAGGTCCACGCCCCGGCCAACAGGCCGTCCTGGGCATTCAAGGGGCTCCTGGGCGAGGTCTCGATTCTCTTTGGCGACACGGACGCTGAAAGCGGCCAGGCGTTCCCGGGATTCCCGGATCTGACCGCGGCGGGATGAAGGCTTTTGGGACATGACGGCGATGCAAAGCGTTGTGGAATCCGGCACCTTTTGAAGGGTCTTTTGACGGAGTGAGACGGACGGTGAACGAGATCGAAGCCGAATTGAAGACCATCGGCGGCCGGTTGCAGGAGATCGACCGCAACCTGAACGAGCTGGCGGAGCGGGTCCGGAATCTCACCGGCGGCCTGCCCGGGGACGCGGTCGACGATCTCCTGGACAGGATGGACGAGATGATGGACCTCCTCTACCTCGTGGACGAACATCTCTGCACCATCATCAAGGCCGCGGAACATGAACGGGAATCATAACCCGCGGAGGATCCCCTCTTGATCGACCTGCACCTGCACACCCGGGCCTCCGACGGCACCTGGACCCCCGGCCGGGCCGCGGCCGAGGCCGCCAAGGCGGGCATGACCGCCATCGCCTTCACGGATCACGATTCACTGGCCTCGGTGGCCGCGGGCAGGCGCGCCGCCAAAAAGCTCGGCCTGCGCTTCATCAACGCCGTGGAGATCACAGCGGGTTCCAATGCTGAAGATGTGCTGCACATCCTGGGCTACGGGGTGGATAAGGAGCACGTCACGCTCCGCGGGATCCTGGCGCGAAACCAGGCGGCCTGGCGGCAGAACGAACTGCTGTCCATCGAGGCCCTGGCCGGGCTCGGCATCCGGATCGACCCGGAGAGATACGCGTATTGGGAGAGGCACCGCGAGGCCGGGGGATGGCCCACCTACAACTGCCTCGTCGAGATGGGCCTCGTGGCGGATTACCGGGATTACTTCGGCAAGTATTTCGGCCCCGGGCGCCCGGCCCACGTGACGACGGAGTTCGTCCAGCCGCAGGAGGCGGTCGCGGCCATCGCGGCCGCGGGCGGCGTGCCGGTCCTCGCCCACCCCGGCGCCTACGATCCCAGGGGCCGCAGCATCCTGGAACGCCCGGGCTTTCTCGACGCCATGGTGGCGATGGGCATCGCGGGCTTCGAGGCCATCGCCAACGAGAACAGCCCCGAGGTGACGGAACACCTCCTGGCTTACTGCCGGCGGCGCGATCTCTTGGCTACGGGCGGATCGGACTGCCACGGGGAATTCGCCGGGCGCAGGCTCGGGCGCCCGCCGGTGCCGGACTCTTACCTGCCGCCGCTTTTGGCGCGGCTACGACCCGGGAGTTATGTCTAAATGTCTGCATCGACCTGACTGGGGTGAGTTCTTCAAGTGGCGAGGTGAACTCTTATGGACCTCTTCACCGCCGCCAGCGCGGACGAACGCGCGCGCCAGGCCCCTTTGGCCGCCAGGATGCGCCCGCGGACCCTGGACGAATTCGTCGGCCAGGAGGAGATCGTCGGCCCGGGGCGCCTTTTGCGCCGGTCCATCGAGGCGGACCGGCTGACCTCCATGATCCTCTACGGCCCGCCCGGCACCGGCAAGACGACCCTGGCCCGCGTCATCGCCAACACCACCCACTCCCATTTCGAGCAGGTCAACGCCGTCACCTCGGGCGTGGCCGATCTGCGGCGCGTCATCGCCGAGGCGCGCGAGCGCTTTACCCACCACCGGCAGCGCACGATCCTCTTTATCGACGAGATCCACCGCTTTAACAAATCCCAGCAGGACGCCCTCCTGCCCGCCGTGGAGGACGGCACGATCCTCCTCATCGGCGCCACGACGGAGAATCCCTTCTTTGAGGTCAACTCCCCCCTGGTCTCCCGCTCCCGCATCTTTGAGCTGCGGCCGCTTACCAACGAGGAAGTGGGGGTCATCATCGACCGGGCCGCGGCGGACGAGGAAAGGGGCCTCGGGCGGCTGCGCGTCGTCCTGGAGGAGGATGCCCGCCGCCACCTGCTGGACGCGGCCAACGGCGACGCGCGCGTGGCCCTGAACGGCCTCGAACTGGCCGCGCTCACCACGGAGCCGGACGCCGCCGGCGTCCGCCGCATCACCCTCGCCGTCATCGAGGAGTCCATCCAGCGGCGCGCCATCCTCTACGACCGGGACGGCCAGGGGCACTACGACGCCATCTCCGCCTTTATCAAGAGCATGCGCGGCTCCGACCCGGACGCGGCCGTCTACTGGCTGGCCAGGATGATCGCGGCCGGCGAGGATCCGCGCTTTATCGCCCGGCGGATGGTGGTCCACGCCGCCGAGGACGTGGGCAACGCGGATCCCCACGCCCTGCTCGTGGCCACAGCCGCCGCCCAGGCCGTGGAGTTCGTCGGCCTGCCCGAGGCCCAGATCCCCATGGCCCAGGCGGCCATCTACATCGCCTGCGCGCCAAAGTCCAACGCCACCGTCCTGGCCATCCACGAGGCCATGGCCGCGGCCCGCGAGGTCCAGGCCCGCGACGTCCCCGTGCATCTCAAGAACCCCCCGAGCGAGCTGGCCAGCCGGGTCCTCGGCCACGGCGCCGACTACAAATACCCCCATGACTTCCCCGGCGCCTACGTGCCGCAGCAGTACCTGCCGGACAACATGGTGGGGACGAG
>JBLNBS010000096.1:0-7898 GCA_050260175.1 Patescibacteria group bacterium
TGATTTATGAAGGGTTTGTGGCGGAAGGGCTGACGATCGTCAAGGCTGTACGCGACCGCCACGACGGTTACCGGCGCAACCCCTGGGACGAGGTGGAGTGCGGGCACCATTATGCCCGCTCCATGGCCAGCTGGGCGCTGCTCACCGCCCTGAGCGGCTTTCGGTACGACATGACCGCGGGGGAGGTGAGCTTCGCGCCGGCCGTCAATGCCGATGATTTCGCCTGTCTCTGGAGTACCGGCCGGGCCTGGGGTATCTTCGGTGTTTTTTGGGAGATACCCGCGTGAACTGGCCAGCCGGCCAGGCCAAAAACCCTTCGCCTGGTCCGTCCCCTTTCCCGCCTGACGGCCGAAGCGATCTCCCCGCTTTTGCCCTATGCTTGTGATATGAAGAACCGGCGCCGTGCGGCGCGCGCCTCGCGGCGGCCAGTCTTTGCGAAAAATTACAGGAAGAGGTAAGGCTGATGAAGACGAGGTTGTTCCTTTTTGCGGCCGTATTGGCGATCGCGGTCGCGGCCGTTCCCCGGGCTTTCGGGGGCATGGTGGTCAAGGAGTACAGCTACCAGGATCGGGACATCACGAGTATGTCCGTGGAAGGCATGTTCTTTCAGGTGGATGTGAGGGCCCATGCCGGTCGCGGCGTGCGCCTGCGTACCGAAACGCCCGCGGACATCCTGAGAAAAATCCGTATCGTGCGCAAGGTGCAAGACGGCCGGCTCGTGGTGCGGGTGGAGAACAAGAACCGGTACCGGACCGGTTTCAGCTTCAGCGGCCGCAGCCCGCGGCTGGTATTTGACGTGCCCGCCAACGTCCAGGTGGAGATCGACAACAGCTCGGGCAGCGTGCGCGTACGGGGGCTCAGGGCGCGCACCGTCGCGGCCAGGGCCTCGTCGGGGAGCCTCGAGCTCGAGGAGATCGACGCCGCCCTGACGGCCGCGGCAAGCTCCGGCTCGATACGGATCCGCTCCTGCCGCGGCGACAAGGAGATCCGCGCCAGTTCGGGTTCGCTCACGGTTATCGACGGGGAAGGCGACATCACGGCCGAGACATCCTCCGGGAACCAGAGATACGTGGGGATCAAGGGCGACATCACGGCCCGCTCCTCCTCCGGCGGCATTAATCTGCGCCGCGTGGAGGGCCGCCTGGAACTCCAGGCCAGCGCGGGCTCGCTCGTGGGCCGGGATATCCTGGTAACGGGGAACTCCAGGTTCCGCACCAGTTCGGGTTCGATCGACTTCCATTTCCAGAACGATCTCGCGGAGTTTAGTTTCCGCTTGCGGGGCACCTCGGGCGGCCTGCGGGCCGGACGCATCCACGCCCACGAGTACCTCCAGTGCGGGAACGGCCCCATAACCATCGAGGGCGAGAGCACCTCGGGATCCCAGAATTACCAGGGGCGTTGACGCGCCGTGTAACCTCGAACCGCAAAAGCACAAGACCCGGGCTGCCGATACACGGCGGCCCGGGTCTTGTCAGGCAAAGAGATCTGTAAGATCCCGCCTACACCTCGCCCTCCAGGGCCAGATGGCGTATCTGGCGCGACGAAAGGCCCTGCAGCCCCATGCGTTCCACGGTCCTGCCCTCGGCCCAGTAATCGGTGGCATTCAAGAGCGAGGCCAGGTAGATCAGCCCTTTGATAGTCGGGGTCGGCACTCCCAAGAGTTCGCCCAGGGAGGCCACGGGCACGAGGCTCATGGGCACGTCCTCCCAGAGATAGCGATGGTCGACGATGGGGGGCGCGGTGATCCCCTCGTAGCCGTGATTGTTGCGGATGGCGTCGTAGAGCGTCTTGCCGGGCGCGTCGTAGGCCACGTACAGCCACTCACGTGCCGTCATGGCGCGGATACCGAGCGCGGCCGCCACATTGACCCGTTCCGCGTCGACGGCCTCGAGCACCCTGGCCACGGCGGGCGTGATCCCCTCCATGTAGAATTCGAACTCTCCCCGGGTCGACTCGATACGCGCCGCGTTGAGCACCATGAGGGCGGGATGAAAGATGGCGCCGATATTGTCCAGGCTGGTCTTGAGGATATTGTCCCCGGGGACGAACTGCGGATAGACCCGCCTCAGGGCCTCGACCACCTCCACCGTGCGCTGGCCCGGCAGGGCCGCCACGGGGATGGTGTTCTTGACGCCAAAGACCTTGACCTGCGCCGGGTTGACTGCCCGAGCCGCGTAGATCAGGGTCTGCGCCTCAGCCACGATTACATCGGCGGTGACGCCCCGGTCGCGGAGGACGCTGCGGAATTCCAGCGCGCCGCCGGTGCGGCCGGGATTCAGGATCACGATCTGGCCGTCGACGAGATGGGGGGCGACCTTTTCCGCCATGAACCGGTGGCCGTTGGCCGGGACGACGACCATGAGGATCTTGGCTCCGGCCAGGGCCTCCACCACATCGGTCGTGGCGACCTCGATCCGGCCAAATCCCTCGACCGTGCCGGAGAGCTCGATCCCGCCCGTCAGGCGGATGGGGGAGATCCTGGGTTCGCTACGGTTGTAGATGCTGACGGGGACGCCCATGATCGCCAGGTGGCCGGCCATGGCCATGCCGCCGTGCCCCGCGCCCAGGACACAAAAACGCGGCTTTGCATCGCAGTCGCTCACCGTCATTCCTCCCTGTAAAAGCAAGGTCGCGTGGAGATTCCCGGGAATGAGAGGCCTTGTCCACATGATTCATCATATCATTACGGGTGGTCTGGATCGCACTTCAAATTGTAACAACTGCTGCGGATGGAGGTAATCTGCGGATTGCTGGGAAAACGAAAACGGCGGGTGGGAGATTCACCACCCGCCGCCGGCGGTTTCGCTTTCGTATCCCGGCTTATTATACTTGGCAATACCCCGCCAGAATGACACCACAAGCCAGCTTCCTCCCCGAGGCCCCCGCGGGTTGCGTGCGGTAGTCGTCAGGATTCTCGTGGATGACGACCGACCGCCCGATCACGTCAACCGTGCGGAACCTGTCCGTGAAAAAGCACATGCGGGCCAGGCCGCGGTTGGAAAAGAGCACGGGGAAATCGCCGGCGTGGTTGCCGTGGGGCTGGAGATCGGGGTTCCAATGCCCACCCGTGGCGGGGAAAGGCTGATCGAGGGTTCCCGGGGTGCAGTCGCCATACTCGTGGATATGGAACCCATGGGGACCGACCGGCGGCCTGCCGTCTTGCGCCGGCTGGTAGGGCGGCAGGCCCGCCACGCTGGCGCAGACCCAGGTACCGTCCGGCGCGTCCATAAAGCATACCCGGCCGTAAATCCGGGGCGCCGCCGGCCCGCCCCGGATCTCCGCCACGGCCGACATGCCTGCGCCCCGTTGGCTTTCCGGGACTTGGCCGCAACAAGGCTGATTAACCAGCCCGGCGGGGCGGGGATAACCTCCCCTCGTCGAGACCTTTTTCATCTTTCCTACCTCCCGTACTTCTTTAACCGGACCTGACGGTCCGGATCGGTTGGGGATCCCGCCGCCCGGCGGGGGCCAGGACCCGCGTCATAGCCGGAATTCGAAGTGAAAACCTTACACGCGGCTTGCTGGAAGTTCGGCGCGTTATATGCAAGGCGGCCAAAGCCGCGGGCGGCAAAGGATCTGTCTGGATCCGGGTTTATACCATGCTATGTGCATGGGTGGTCAAAGGACAGCGGCCCGGCCGTGACGGCCTGAGTTCCGGCCGTCGTGGTTGTTGGGGGAAACTTGAACGGCAGCCACTAAATGGAAACTACAACCAATCTTGACAACCATTGTCAGGGATGGTATGCTGGCGATAATGGCATCCCGCTTTGGGGCGGGATGCCTGTCCTGTTTTTTACCGGCTTTTGGCAATTAATACCTATGGTCGGGGGGAGAGGCCTTGACGGGGAAGATCGTCGTCTCGCGGGCCGTCTTCGAGAGGCTCATGGCGTCCCTGGTGGAACTCGAGGAGAATGAGGAACGGTTGTACCAGACGTATTATCCCGAACTATCGGAGAAACGGCGGGCGGTCCGGGCTATGCTCGACGGTTACCGGCTCAAGATGAGCAGTTTTCTTCAGACATCGGTCATCGTGGCGGAGGGATGCGAATCGCTTGATTGCCTGCCTTTTGTCGTGATCGGCAGCCGCGTCACCCTGAGGGATGATGAGACCGGTGACGATTACGCTTATAAGATCAATCATCCCTGGCGCTGTGGCGCCTCGGGGGAGGATGTGTCCTACCTGTCGCCGTTGGGGGGTTCGCTGCTGCTCAAAGGGAAGGGCGACAAGGTCGACTTCGACGCGCCGGGGGGAAGGTTTCGCTATACAATCCAGGGGATCGAGCTGGTCTGATTCCCAACGAACCCGCCGTTCCCGCAAAAGGGCTCCAGGATGCGCAACCGGCCGAGACCCGCGATTGGCCCGCGCATGAGCGTGACATCCTCCGTCTGCGTCTCCGTCTGGTCGTAGACCTACGCGATATGGGTGTCGAGGTCGTGAGCCTTGATACAGCCGGCACCGTTCATGCATCATGCCTCCCGCGAGCCACGGGCGTCCACGGCGGGAAGGCGGGGTCCGCCGCTGAACTGTCTGCGCATGCGACGATCGATCATGCCGGCAGAACCCATGCGGGCCTATGCGGTCAGTGGCGCTCCCCTTGATTACCTCCCGCGTCACGGGGGAGGGGACAGGGGTGTGGGGTCTAAGGAGGCGCGGCGATGCTGATCCCACCTGGGGTCGAAGCGGCTTGCGAGGAAAACCTGGAACAGGCGGCGCGGGATCTCGTCTCCCGCCTCACCCTGGAGGAAAAGATCACCCTCATGTCCGGCCGGACCACGCTCCCCGGCATGCTCCTCGGCCTCATTCGCGACCGCTTCCGTTACAACTACCGGCCATACAGGGGCGGGGGGTGCCGGCGGCTCGGCATCCCCGAGATCAGGTTCGCCGACGGGCCGCGGGGCTGCGTCTGCGGCCGTTCCACCTGTTTCCCCGCGGCCATTGCCCGCGGGGCGGGATGGGACACGGCACTGGAGGAGAGGGTGGGCGCGGCCGTCGCCGATGAGCTGCGCGTGCGAGGCGCCAATTACTACGGCGGCGTCTGCATCAACCTCCTGCGCCACCCCGGCTGGGGCAGGGCGCAGGAGACGTTCGGCGAGGACCCGCACCTCCTCGGGGAGATGGGCGCGGCGCTGGTCCGGGGCGTGCAGGGGCATGGCGTCATGGCCTGCCTCAAGCATTTCGCGGCCAACAGCATCGAGAACTCCCGCTTTGTAGTGGACGTGGCGCTGGACGAACGCACCCTGCGCGAGGTCTATCTGCCCCATTTCCGCCGCTGCGTCCGGGAGGGCGCAGCCTCGGTTATGGGCGCCTACAACAGGCTCCGGGGCGAGTACTGCTGCCAGAATCGCACCCTCCTCCGCGGCATCCTCAAGGGCGAATGGGGTTTCGACGGCTTCGTCCTCTCCGATTTCATCTGGGGGGTCAGGGAGACGGTCGCCGCGGCCCGGGCCGGCCTGGATCTGGAGATGCCATTCACCTGGCATTACGGCGGGAGGCTCAGGTGTGCCGTCAAGGAAGGCAAAGTCGGCGAGGCCGAGATCGACGACGCGGCCCTGCGCATCGTCCGCAAGACGCTGGCCTTTGCCCCGCCGCCCGGGCCGCGCGCCAAAGGCATGGGCGCGGCCATGCGCCGCGAACACGAGGCGCTGGCCCGGGAGTCGGCGGAAAAGGGCATGGTGCTCCTGAAAAACGACGGCCCGGTCCTCCCCTTTGACCGGGCGCGCGTCAGGCGGCTCCTGGTCCTCGGTATGCTTGCGAAGGCGCGGAACCTGGGCGACCGCGGCAGCAGCAGCGTCCGGCCTCCGCGCGTCTCGACCATCCTCGCGGGCCTGCACGCATACCTGGGCCGGGACGCCGAAGTGGTTCATTACGGCGGCCGGAACCCCGATCGCGCCCGCGCCCTGGCGGCGCGGGCCGACGCCGTGGTCGTCGCGGCGGGCTGCCGCTGGCACGACGAGGGCGAGGGCATCACGAACCTCGGCGTGATGGGAAAAAAGGGCAAGAAGCCGCGGTTCGGCGGCGACCGGACCTCATTGGCCCTGCGGCCTGAGGAGGAGGCCCTGATCCAGGCGGCCGCGGCCGCCAACCCCAACTGCATCGTGGCCCTCATCGGCGGCGGCGCCATCACCATGGAGGAGTGGCAGGCCGCCGCGCCCGCCATCCTCATGGCCTGGTACCCCGGGATGGAGGGCGGCCGCGCCCTGGCGCGCCTCCTCTTTGGCGAGGTCAATCCAAGCGGCAAGCTGCCCCTGACCATTCCCAAACGCGAGGCCGACCTGCCGCCCTTCGATCCCTGGGCGGAGCGGGTCGAGTACGGTTACTACCACGGTTACACGCTCTTCGACAAAACCGGCCGCGAGCCGGCCTTTCCCTTCGGCTTCGGCCTCTCGTACACGAGCTTTGCCTACGAAAACCTTCGCGCCGAGGCGGACGGGGACGGCATCCGCGCCGAGGTGGAGGTGGCGAATACGGGCGGCCGGGCCGGGGAGGAGGTCGTCCAACTGTATGTGGGGTTCTCACACTCGAAGGTGGATCGGCCCGTGAAGCTCCTGAAGGGATTTCGCCGCGTCAGGCTCGAAGCGGGGGAGAAGAAGACCGTCTCCTTTGCCGTGCCGTGGGAGGACCTGGCCTGGTATAACCCGGCGCGGCGGGCGTGGGAGGTCGAGGCGATGGCGTACGAGGTCCTTTCCGGGGGATCGTCGCGGAGGGAGGATCTGTTATCGGCTGAAGTACTCCATCCCGGGGCTTGATCCGACCGGTTCTGCCCATTGCTGCCTGGGGCCGTATTGGCGGGATAAACTGGGCATGGACTCTTTCCTGGCCCGGCAGGTCTCAGCCAGGGGAGGAGTCTTGCGGGTGCGGGTGGCGGGTGACCGGGTTCGCATCGCGAGCCGTGACGGTAATGGAGAGGGAGTTGATGTTACTGGGTATTCCCTTCCCTCAGGCCCCATCCGCCCCTTGATGACAACATCCGTTCGTGGTAAAATGAGAACATACGAACTGATGTTTCAAAGGAGGCGGCATCATATATGACCCCGAACCGAAAGACCGGGTTCAAACCGCTGTCCCTGCTCGATTTCCAGCGCCGCTTCGCCACTGAGGAGGACTGCGCGGCCTACCTCTTCAAAAAGCGCTGGCCCGAGGGGTGGCACTGCCCGCGCTGCGGCCGGGTCAAGTGCTATTACCTCAAGACCCGGCGCCTCTACGAGTGTGCCTCCTGCGGCCGCCAGGTCTCGGTCACGGCCGGCACGGTGATGCACAACACGAGGACACCTCTGTGCCTCTGGTTTATGGCGATCTATCTCATGACATCCGACAAGCGGGGCATCTCCTCCGTGGGACTTGGCAGGCAGCTCGGCATATCGCAGAAACGGGCCTGGACGATGCTGCACAAGCTCCGCCGGGCCATGGGCGTGAGAGACGGCCGCTACAGGCTCGACGGCCTCGTCGAGCTCGACGAGGACTTCCTCGGCGCGCCCGGAGAGGGCGGCTGCCGGGGCGGGGGTGAGGCCAAAAAGCGGGTCCTGATCGGCCTCTCGCTTGACGGGGACGGCAAGCCCCGCCATCTCCGCTTGAAGGTCCTACCCTGCAACGACGGGGAGCACCTGGGCCGGGCGGTGCGGGAGATGGTGGCGCCGGGAGCCGTGGTGAGGACGAACGGCCGGCGTGTCTACCTCCGGCTCGGCCGGGAGGGGTACCGCCACGTGCGGGTCCCGGCCAAGGAGAGCGGCGTCCCGGAGGACATGCGCTGGCTGCGCGTGGCGGCCACGAACATCAAGGCTCTGATCGGCGGCACCCACCACGGCCTGGGCAGGTCCGACGGCAAGCATCTCCAGGCCTACCTCGACGAGTTCGCGTACCGTTTCAACCGCCGCCGCGCAGCCGACATCTTCGGCCGCTG
>JBLNBS010000097.1:0-34331 GCA_050260175.1 Patescibacteria group bacterium
TCCCACCTCCTAGCATTCTCGACAACACCCCCGACTCTTGGCGGAATCGGTAGGTGTTCGCTAGGGGGTGGGTCATTTTCATTCCGGCGCTACTGGGTCATTTTATCACCGGCGGCCACAGGGGTTGGCGGCGATGCTCACGCCGCCGCTTTTCGTTGACCAGATCCGTCCGTTCGACTAATATTGATGGTGGAAGGCCCGCTGAAGGCTTGGTGCTGCGAGGCCGGTCCGCGGGCAGGATGTACCGGTGGGCTTTGCCGTCCCCCTATCCCTGGGACGTTCACTGCAGGGTTCTTTTCACTTTCGCCTTTTGCCTTTCCCCTTTTGCCTTTAGCCTTTTCCCTTTCCCCTCTTCTCTTTTTTTCGACACCAGATTCCATCCCCCGGCCCGATCGCGCCTCACCCACAGAGACCCGCGCCAAAAAGGCTCGTCGAACCTCTACGGCGCCCTGAAGGACGCCGTTACCTCAGGCAATGTAAATCATCAAACCTCCGGGGGCTGGATTGAGGCTATAAGTGACAACCGCTTCCCAGAGTGTTACAATTGAGGCAAGCCCGAGCCGGAGGTGGTCGGTCTTGCCCAGGCTGCCCGTGCGCATGAAGCTCGCCTACGGGGCCAGCGATTTCGGTTTTTCCATGGCCGGGACCATCGTCATGTTCTTTCTCCTCGTCTTCGTGGTGCAGGTGGTCGGGCTCAAACCCTGGCTCGCGGGGCTCGCCCTGGCGATCGGCAAGGTATGGGACGCGATCGTCGATCCCTTCATCGGCCACCTCTCGGACCGCACGCGGACGCGGTGGGGCAGGCGGCGGCCCTTCTTCCTCTGGTTCGCCCTGCCTTACGGCGCCTCGTTCATCCTGATCTGGCTTTTGCCGCCCATGGACAACCAGTGGCTCCTGGCCGCGATCTTCGGCCTCCTCAACCTCCTTTTCATCACGTTCTTTTCCCTGCTCATGGTGCCCTATAACGCCCTGGGGCCGGAGATGACGCGGGACTACGACGACCGCACCAGCCTCACCTCGTACCGCATGGCCTTTTCCATCGTGGCCGGCCTGGCGGCGTCGGTCCTGCCGATCGCGGTGATCGCGTCCTTCGGCGGGAACGCCCGCCTGGGGTACGCGGTCATGGGCCTCGTCTTCGGCGTCTCGATCACCCTCTTCCCCCTCTTTGCCTTCTTTGGCACGCGCGAGGAGGGGGACGCCCCGGCTGGTGCCCCGTCCCTGTCCGCGGGGCTAAAGGCGGCCGCGACCAACAAGCCGTTCCTCTACTCCCTCGCCGCCTACCTCGCCAACTGGGTCGCCATCGACGTGATCGGCGCGGTCTTCCTCTTTTACACGCAGTTCTGCCTCCGCCTCAGCCTGGCGGAGAGCAATCCCGTCCTGGCCATCCTCTTCGTGTCCGCCTTTCTCTTCCTGCCGCTGTGGGTCAAGATCGCCAAGATCTGGAGTAAAAAGACCGCCTACATCCTGGGCCTCGGCTACCTGGGCGCCATCCTGGCGGTCTTCGCGTTCTTTGTCCCGGCGCAGCTCTGGCTGATCTACATCCTGGCGGCAGCGGCCGGCCTGGGCGTCTCCGCGGCGCACGTGATTCCCCTCTCCATCATCCCCGACGCGGTCGAGTACGACGTGCTGCGGACCGGCGAGGATCACGAGGGCGTCTACTTCGGCCTCCTGACGTTCCTGCAGCAGCTTGCCTCGGCCGGCGGCATCTTCCTGGTCGGCGTCTTCCTGGACGCTTTCGGTTTCGACCGCCGCCTGGCCGTGCAGACCGCCTCGGCGCAATTGGGGATCAGGCTGGCCCTCGGCGCGCTCCCCGGCTTCCTCCTGGCCCTGGGCATCCTGGCCATCTCTTTTTACCCCATCACCCGGGCCGCCCACGCCGGCATCGTGGCCGAACTGGCTCGCCGGCGGGCGGGCAGGGAAATGAATCTCTAGTTTCTTCGCGGCTTCGCGTGAGAAAACGCGAGAGCCGGAGTGGGGGGGGTTAGGGGTGGGGATCACGATCGTCCCGGTGGACACGGCGCGGGCGCGCGGTGACTTCCTCCGCGTGCCCTGGCTCGTCTACCGCGGCAACCGCTGCTGGGTACCGCCGCTCATCTCCGAGATGCGGCGGATCATCGACGCGCGGCGCAACGGCTACCTGCGCAAGGGCCCGTTCCGGCTCTTTGTCGCGTACCGCGGCGGCCGGCCTGTCGGGCGGATCATGGCGGGCGCGGACGAGGTGACGAACGGCCTCAAGGGCAAGAAGGAGGGGTGGTTCTCCCTCTTTGAGACCGTGGATGATTACGAGGCGGCCCGGGCGCTCCTGGACGCGGCCGGCTCCTATCTCGCCGCGCTGGGCTTTGACCGCATGCGCGGCCCGGTCTCCCCGACGGGCGGGGACGACTTCCGCGGCCTTTTGATCGACGCCTTTACCTCCCCCCCCGTGCTCATGGACTCGTACAACCCTCCGTACTACCGGGAGTTCCTGGAGCGTTACGGCCTGGCCAAGCACGAGGATCTCTACGCCTATTATTTCTACCGCCGGCCGCCCAAGAATCCCCACGCCGTGGAGTACGCCCAGAGCCGTTACGGCTTTACCCTGCACCCCCTCGATCTGCGGCGGCTCGAGCGCGACATCCGCGACATCAAGACCGTACTCGACCGCGCCATGCCTGCGGACTGGGGCGACATGGTCCCGCCCACCCTGGACGAGGTGCGGGAGATGGCCATGTCGCTCAAGGCCTTTGCCGATCCGGACCTCGTCATCATCGCCCGGGCCGGCACGGAGCCCGTCGGCTTTAACGTCACGCTGCCCGACCTGAACCAGGTCCTGATCCACCTGCGCGGGCGGCTCTGGCCCCTGGGCTGGCTCAAGTTCCTCTACTGGCGCCGCCGTATCGACGCGCTCCGCTTCTTCGTCCTCTTCGTGGTGCCGGAATGGCGCAAGCGGGGTGTTTCCGCGGCCATCTTCCACCGCACCTTTGAGGAGGCCCGCAGAAAGGGCATCACCTGGGGGGAGGGCTCCAGCATCGGCGAGACGAACCTGCCGATGCGGCGCGACGTGGAGCGCGCGGGGGGCCAGCATTACAAGACCTACAGGATCTATGCCGGCGATCTAACCCGGGCGTAAACCTGCACGCAGGGAAAAGGGGAAAGGCAAAAGGCAAAAGGGCGCCGGCGATCTAACCCGGGCGTAAACTTGCACGCAGGGAAAAGGGAAAAGGCAAAAGGTAAAAAGGGCGCCGGGGCGCGCCCGTCCTGTTCCCGGCCCGGCCGGCATACTCATAGGCATGCGACCCAGACACTTCCGGAGAAAGGGACGATGCCCATGAGCCGGTGCCGGACCGCGCTGGAGATTGCGATCGTCGCGGCGGTCTCGTTCTTTTGCGGCGCGGGCATTCCCGCCGCCGCGGCCGGGGAGGATCAAGCCGCTCCGGCCGGGCCGGGGGTGCCCGGAGCCTGGGACACGGCGGGGATCAAGGCGGAGATCGCGGCCGTTTCTTTTGTGGCGGAATACCCGGGCGCCAACGGTGCATACGTGGAAAAGGAACCCGAGGGGTACCGCGCGGCCGTCATCACCCTGCGCCTCAAAAAGGCCGCGGGCGCGAGCCTCACACTGCATCCCGCGGACATCAGCCTCCATTACCGGCACGGCGGTTCTTACGACGTTTCGCCCTGCAAAGGCATATCGAGCTTCGGCGTCAAGAGGGAAGCCGCGCGGCCCATGCGGTTTTTCCCCTCCGGTTTCGGGGAGATGACGGCGGATCGCGAGGCGGCGGCCGCATCCACGATCTACGTGGATTTCTTCTTCATGTACATGGAGCGGGATACCGCGGAACTGTTCGTGCTCATCGCCCAGCCCGTCGGGTTTTCGGCTCCCACGCGCGGATGGAGCGGATACCCCTAAGAGTTGCGCCAAGCCCCGCCATGGCCTGTGCGTCAGCCGTCACGCTGGCCATCGCCGCCGCCCGCCGCCTCCGCGGGTTGGGCCAGACCGGCCGCGGCCATCATCTCCCTCTGCAGCCCCACGACCAGTTCCGCCAGGCGGGCCTCGGCGCTGAGCATTTCGCGGAGGTACGGATTGAGGGCGACGATCCCCGCCAGTTCCTCGAGGGCCTTGGCATCCGCCTCGCCGGCCTTGCCCGCCAGCACCGCCTGCCTGTATTTTTCCTGGCGCTCCTCAAAATCCTTGAGCATGATGCGGGCGGCCTCGTGCTCCTCCACCTTGGCGCGGGCCTGTTTGGCCGCCTTGAACTCCGGCGTCTCCTGCACGGCCCTGCCCAGTTGTCTTGCCTGCGCCTTGAGATCCATCGACATGCCTCCCTAAAAGCGGTGTGAAAAACCCGTCTCTCTACTCCCGGGTTCTATGCCATTTCCCCGATTTTGCGGCCGAGCCCGCAAAGCAGGGCGGCGCGGGGCGCCAGCGTGGAGGTGAGGATATACTCCTTTTCCCCGTGCGCCCCGGCGCCTCCGGGCCCGAGGCCGTCCAGGGTGGGGATGCCGAGCGCGGCGCAGAAGTTGCCGTCCGAGCCTCCGCCGGAGGCGACGGCGGCCAGATCCAGCCCCAAGCCGCGCCCGATCTCGCGGGCCGCCTCAAAAAGGGCTTCGTTGGCGCCGTCCGCCGGCATGGGCGGCCTGGTGATGCCGCCCTCCAGGCTGTATCGGGCTCCCCGGACCGGATTGAGGGCGGCCGCGGCCTTGATCGCGGCTTCCGCCGCGGCGACCTGCTCCGGGCGCGCCACCCTGAGGTCGATCTCCGCCTGCGCGTAAGCGGGCACCACGTTCGGCCGCACGCCCCCGGAGACGGTGCCCACCGTCACCGCGCAGCCGGGGGCGTCCTCGTTCACCCGCTCGAGCGCGATGATCTTGTGCGCCAGCGCCAGGATGGCGTTGGCGCCGGACTCGCGGTCGGCGCCGGTATGGGCCGCGCGGCCGAAAACGCGCAGCACGTACCGGCCGATGCCCCGCCGCGAGGCAATCACCGCCCCGGGGGCCGGCGCGGGCTCCACGACCAGGGCCGCCCGGGACCGGGCCGCCTCGGCCTCGATGAGCGGCCGCGAGGAAGGGGAGCCGATCTCCTCGTCCGCGTTGATCACGACCGTCAACGGGGACGCCGGCCAGCCATGGGCGGACCACAGTTCGCAGGCCATCAGGCAGACGGCGAGGCCGCCCTTGCAGTCGTAGACGCCCGGCCCCGAGAGCCGGTCGCCTTCCCGGACCGGCGGCCGGGCCGCGCCCGGCGGGTGGACGGTGTCGAGGTGCCCCAGGATGAGCAAGGGCCTGCCCCGCCCAGGCCGCCTGGCCACGAGATGCCTGCCGTACTCCCCGGCCGGCACGGCCTCTGTGACGAAACCGAGACGGGCGTACTCTTCCTCGAGCATCCGCGCCGCGCGTTCGATCCCGGATCCCTGGCCCGTGCCCGTGTCGATGCCGACGAGCCGCTCCAGGAGGGACAGGGCGGCGGGCTGGATCTCCCGGGCGCGGGCGGCGAGCTCCTTCATCCGCCGCCCTCCGCCGCCGGCAGGACGTACGACCACAGGGCGGGATATTTCTGGCGCAGGGAATAAAAGATGAGCGACGCCCCGTCGCGGCTCCAGGCGGGCGGACCGCCGGTCAGGGCCACATTGGCCAGGGCCTCGCCGACCGCGCCGGTTGCGCGGTTCTGCAGGAACAGGCCCCAGTGCTCCGGGTCGGGGATCGAGGAGGCCGCCGCCTCCCGGCGCTGGGCGCAATAAGCCAGCCACTTGCCATCCGGGCTCAGGGCGGGCAGGCACTGGTTGTACCCGTCGGGCAGGGCGGGCCCTCCCTGCCCGGTGGCGGGCATGTACCAATAGATGCGCCCGCCGGAGATGACGTACACGGGGTAGACCTTTCCCCCCACCCGGGTCTCCTGCCTGATTACCTGGTAGCGGGTGTAGTAGATCGCGCCGTCGCGCCCCCAGAATGGTTCGCCCACCAAGCCCGGGGGGAGCGGCGGGATGAAGACCTTGCGCGAGGCCAGATCAACGAGGGCGAGCTGGGACTGGTACGGCCCGAGGCCGCGCCGGAAGACGATGGTGCGGCCGTCCGGCGACCACGAGGGCTGGCGGTCGTCCGGCCCGCCGGTGAGCCGGGTGCCCGCGCCCGTGTCCAAGTCCTTGCGCCAGATGCAGGTGCGCCGGGCGCCCGTGATCTCCCTGCGCGCGAGGACGAGGCTCCGTCCGTCCGGGGACCAGCGCGGCCAGTCGTCGCAGAGCGTGACGGTGTTGGTCCAGGGCACGGGCTTGCCGGCGTCCGGCCTAAAAAACCAGATGCGCGCCTGCGTGGCCGGCTGGTAGTGGGCCTTGCCGGCCAGGGCCAGGATGCTGCCGTCGGGGGACCAATCGCAGTTCCAAAAGTCGTATTCCCTGTCGAAGAGCCTGGTGATGTTCTCCTCGGCGGCGGCGGGAGCCGCGGCCGCAAGAGCGAGGGAGAGAAGCACGATGCCGATCCTCGTCATCCCGTCACCCCCAGCCTCAATGGCGCCAAAGTCTTCGCCGGACAAAAGGGGTTCTCCTGCAGTAAAGGGCAGGTACCGGGCTTTTTAAGCCGCGCGGCTCGATTGCTCCCCGGCTGCAAGGCGGAGCCTCACCCCGGGATCAATCCTCGCCGATGATCCTGATCTCCGGCTCCAGGAGGATGCCGCTGTGCTCCCTGACCCTTTCCTGGACGAGCCGGATGAGCGCCAGGACATCGCAGGCTCTGGCCTGGCCCAGGTTGACGATGAAATTGGCATGCAGGGTGGAAACCTGCGCGTCGCCCACGCGGGCGCCCTTGAGGCCGGCCGCCTCGATCAGGGGCCCGGCGTACCCGCCCGCGGGACGCTTGAAGACACTGCCCGCGCTGGGCAGGGAGAGCGGCTGTTTTGCCTGCCGCCTGCGGGCGTAAGAGGCCATCTCTTCCCTGATGGCTCCTTCCTCGCCCCGCGCCAGGGCAAAGGCGGCCTCTTCGATGAGGGCGGTTTCACCCTGGAAACGGCTGGTACGATAACCCAAGCCGAGGTCTGGCGCCGGCCAGGTCACAGCGCCCCGTCCAGGGTAGTACGCCCTGACCGAGACGAGCGTCTGAGCCAATTCCCCGCCATAGGCCCCGGCATTCATGTAGATGCCCCCGCCCAGACTGCCCGGGATACCGGCGGCAAAGGCCAGGCCCGCCAGGGCATGGGCCGCCGCAGCCGCCGCCAGTTCGGCCAGGGAGACGCCTGCGCCGGCAGTGATCCTCGTCCCGGAAACCTCGAGCCGGCGCAGGCAGGCGGAGGGTTTGACCACCAGGCCCCGCCAGCCTCCGTCCCTGACGAGCAGGTTCGTGCCGCGACCCAGGATGAACCAGGGCAGGCCGCGTTCCGCCGCAAAGTCGACCACGCGGTGCAAGGACTGGAGTGTGGCGGGCACGATCAGCGCGTCCGCGGGACCGCCGATGCGAAAGCTCGTGTGCTCGCGCAGGGGTTCGTCGAGACGCAGTTCGCCCGCGTTGAGGCCGCGTAAATCATCCTGCCACATGGCTTTTCTCACCCGGTTATAGAGAGACTGGCGCCGGGGGCAGCATATGCCCGTGGACCCGCGCGCGTACTTCCCGTGACGATCGATACTCCGCATAGGAAAGGGTGCCGAACGTGCCTTATGTTCCGGAGCGGATCCTGGTCGAGGAAAGGGCGATGCATCTGCCCCTGGCGCGGCGGGTCATCGAGCGGGCGCGGGGGGCCGTCGAGATCATCTCCGCGCCGGGCAGGATGCGCAATCCCCCGCGCGGAGATGCCGGCCTGGTGTACGCGGCCGCAAAGCGCACGCTCCTCGTCACGCTCCGGCCAAAAGGACCGCTGCGTTCGTGCAAGCCGTCCGCCGACTACGAACTGCCCCTGGGTGCCGGCTGTCCCGGCCTCTGCCAGTACTGCTACCTCCAGAGCACCCTCGGGATGCGGCCCTACGTGCGCGTATACGCGGATCTAGAGGAGATCATGGCGGCCGCGGCCGCGCAGATCCAGGCCGCCGGCCCCGGCGTCGTGCCCAGTTTTGAGACCTCCAGCCTGGGCGATCCCATGGCCGTGGAGCACCTGACGGGCGCCCTGGCGGAGATCATTCCCTTCTTTGGCCGGCAGAACGCCCGTATGAGGCTCGTCACCAAGTTCGCCCATACCGGGAATCTCGAGACGCTGGCCCACGCGGGGCACACGCGTATACGCTACAGTCTGAATACGCCGTATGTCACGGGGAGTTTCGAAGCGGGCACCGATCCCGTGGCTGCCAGGATCGCCGCCGCCAACCGGCTGGGCCGCGCGGGCTATCCCATCGGCTTTGTCCTGGCCCCGCTCATGCTCTACCCCGGTTGGCGCGAGGAATACGCGCAACTCCTCGACGATCTCGCGCTTGCGCTTGACGCCGGGCTGCACGGGGGATTGACCTTTGAGCTCATCTCCCACCGGTTCACGCCCCGGGCCAAGGCATCGATCGAGGCCCGCTTTCCCCGCAGCCGCCTCGATCTGGACGAGTCGCGGCGCCGGGTCAAATGGGGCCGTTACGGCCGGCCAAAGTTCGTCTATCCCGCCTCCGCCCTGAAAGAGCTCTGGCACGAAGCCGAGGAAGGCATCAGGCGGCGTTTTCCCGCCGCGGAGATCGAGTATAGGACCTAGTAATCAGCGCGAGGCCCGCCAGGGAGGCGGGCCGGCAAAGACGGCACAAGGACTCGCCGCGATCGCGGACTCAGCCGGTCGCCGTGGCGGAACCGATCTCCGCCTCCTCGACCGAGAGCTCCACTTCCTTGGTGAGGAGGTCGGCATAGTTGTAAGAGATCCGGCGTTCGGTCTGGCGGTCGTTCCAGCGGACCACGAAGACGTTGGGATAGGTCTGCTCCAGGATGCCGTCCACTTCCAGCACGCGCTTGCGGCCGCGGTTGGCCTTGAGCCTGATCGGCTTGCCGACCATGCCCTCGAGGTCGGCGCGAATGCGCGACAGCACATTGCCCTCCGCCATGAGATTCACCACCTTGCCACCACATCCATGGCCACCATTATAGCACAGCTGGACAGGCCTGTCAACGAAGGTCAAAAATTATAGCAGAGGAGTTGAGAGCTGTCAAGACTCAGTTACTTCGTGAACTTGTCAGCCACGGTCGTGGCGCCGTAGGACTCGGGCTTGATGCGGGCGCCGAAGCCGCTGCCCGTGATCATGCCCACCACTTCCCGGATCAGCTCCTTGGTCTTGCCCTGCTCCCCCACGTCGAGGTGGATCTCGATATTCAGATCGGCCAGGCCGTTCTTGGCCAGTTTCTCGGCCAATTGGGAAGCCACCCCCAGGCTGCGGGCGGCTTCGTGAAAGATCCTCTGCTTGAGGCTGTATCTGACGCGGTCCCGGGAGCGGGAATAAAAGAAGCGCGCCCCCTTGCCCTCGCGATGGATGATGATGGCCGTCACGAAACAGACGTCCTCGCGGATCTGGGAGTCCGTGCCCACGATCAGGCGGTAGTTGTCCTCGGGTTGATCCTCGACGTACCGCGTGATGTCGGCAAAGACCTCGTCGAAGCTGAGCTTGCCCTTGGTCGGGCTGATGTAGGCAGGTTCCCTCAAGCTCGTTCACCGTCTTTCCCCCATATGCCGAGGCGGCGGGATAGTTCCCGCGCCAGGGTCACGAACTGCGCCACCGAAAGCTCCTCGCCCCGGCCCGCCGGATCGGCGCCCACGGCGGCGCAGGCCTCCGCAAAGCACCCGTCGCCACCGAGGGAAGCGAGCCAGGCCCGGCAGGCATTGCCCAGGGTCTTGCGGCGCTGCCCAAAGGCGGCCCGGGCCAGCCCGCCCAGGATCGACGCCTCGGCACCGGCCAGTTCGTAGGGTCCCGGGAAGGTCAGGCGGATCAGGGTCGAGTGGACCTTGGGCGGCGGCCAGAAGACGCCGGGCGGCATGGTGG
This sequence comes from Patescibacteria group bacterium, assembly GCA_050260175.1. GTDB lineage: Bacteria > Bacillota > UBA4882 > JAAYXC01 > JAAYXC01 > JBLNBS01. Next base: position 9,894 of record JBLNBS010000097.1, read on the forward strand.
CGAGCGTCTCCACCCGCGCGCGGCATTGCGTCATGACCGAAAGCAGCCCATAGTCTTTGCTCCCGGGCGCCGCGGCGATGCGGGCGGCGACCTCGCGCTGCAGGACGAAGACCATCCGCCGCCAGGGCAGGCGCGTCTCCAGGAGATGAAAGATGACGGGCGTGGTGATATAGTAGGGCAGGTTGCCCACGGCCAGGGAGGGATGCCCGTCCAGGCCGGCCGCGGCGGCTTGCGCGGCCAGGTCCACGCCGAGCACGTCGGCTGCCAGGACGATGACCCGCCCCCCGGCGGGCGCCAGGCGGTCCCGCAGGACGCGCGCCAGGCCCACGTCAGCCTCCACGGCCAGGACCGCGGCGCCCGAGGCCGCGAGTTGCGCGGTCAGGACGCCCGGACCCGGGCCGATCTCCACCACCAGCTCGCCCCGGACCGGGGCGGCGGCGCGCACGATCTTGTCCCTCAGGTTGGGATCGATGAGGAAATTTTGGCCGAGGCCCTTGCGGGGGGACAGCCCGTAGCGTTGGAGAGTTTCCCGCAACACGCGCGGGGAAGCCAGGTCATCCATGCCGGACTCCACATGGCCGCGAATGGACCGAGGGTCTTTTCATCCGGATCGTGGCACCGCCTTTTACGCGCCGCGGCTTGCGGCATGCCGGCCCGGAGCGGGGCGTTTCCACCGGCTGTTTGGCGCACCGTTAGTCTGCCCAACTCAGGCGCGCCGCCGGTCCTGGACGTAATTGCTGCCCGGCATGGACTTGGCGTACTTGATCAATTCGCAACCCACGGTATCGATCTCCAGGGGATCCGTGAACTCCCGCGCCTGATTCGAGACGATGGCCGCGGACATGGTCAAAAGGGGCCATTGTTTGGCGAGACCCTGCCGGTTGTGAGCCACGATCCCCCCGCGCTCCCGATCCTCCGGACTGTACATCTCGCCGATGCCCGCCTCGAACCGGCGCATGATCTCCCGGGCGATCTCCTCGCCCTTCCCGGGGGGCAGGAGGATCTGAAAATCGTCGCCGCCGGCGTGGCACAGCAGGAAATCCAGCTCCGGTTCGGCGTTCAGCGTCTCGCGGATCAGGCCGGCGACGAACTTGACGACCTCGTTTCCCCGCACAAAGCCGTAGACCTGGTTGTAGACGTGGAAATTGTCCAGGTCCAGGAGGAGGAGGTCGAAAGTGCCTTGTTCGGCCAGGAGCCGGTTGATCTCGTCGTGCATGCGCTGCCTGCCGGGCAGGCCCGTAAGGGGATTGGCCTCGCGGAGATAGCGGGACCTGGCCATGATCGCGTTCACCTTGGCCAGGACGTCGCGCGGGCTGAACGGTTTTGTCAGGAAATCGTCGACCCGGAGGCCCATGGCCTTGATCTGGGCGGGTTCCTGCCCTTTGGCCAGGAGCATTATGACGGGCAGGTCCCGGGTGGCGGGATCGCGCCTGAGCTCGTAACAGACCTCAAAGCCGTCCTTGGTGGGGAGGGTCGTGTCCAAAAGCACGAGGTCCGGCAGGGAGGTCCTGATCTTGCCGAGCGCCTCGTCGCCATCGGCCGCCGTCAATACGCGGTATCCGGCATTGGACAGCTTGATGCTCGCCAGTTCGACCAGATGGGGTTCGTCCTCGACCACCAAAACCTTTTCACCGTTCATGCTCCGCCCCCCCTTCGACACGGTCGCCATGGGCGCCGGGATTCCGGATGTATGATTCGCCGCGCGGAGCCTCTCTCCTGCTGCGGAGGCAAACGGCGCGGGCGCACCCCGCCGCGCAACGCATGGGGGTTGTCAGGCGGCCTGCCGGTGGCGGCTCCAAAAAAAGACCGTGGCAAGCAGGGTGTAGCAGGCCAGGGCGAACAGCAGGGGGACGGCGAGGCGGCGCATCCGGCCGACGGCTTCCAGGCGGAGCGAGAGCTCTCCCCGCTGCAGCTCGCGATAATACCGCATGAAACTCGCCACATACCGCCTGGTCTCGAGGTATTTGGCCTCCGGGGCCTCCACTACGTGGCGCCCGCCGGCATTGTAGGCCTGGAGCGCGGCGATGTAGTCCCCGTGGTAGGCCTTGAGCAGGCGGGACAGATAGAGCGTGCCGGCGCGTATGTTCCCCCAGGGGGCAAAGATGCAGTCCGCCCCCGCCGGGCAGGCGGGCGGGGGATGGTTTCCGCGGCAGATGCCGTCTGGATTGAGCATCCGCCAGGTGGCCGGCATGATCTGCATCAGCCCTCGCGCCCCGCGTGGCGAGACGCGCAGAGGGCTGCAACCGCTCTCGATCCTGATGATGTAGAGGACGGCCATGGGATTGACGTGGTAACGGCTGGCGGCGGCGTTGATCTCCGCGGCGTACGGCTCGGCGGCGGGCACGGGCCGGTCCGGCACGGCAAAGCTGTTCAGGGCGGCAAAGACGTCGCGCTCCGCGGCCTGGTCCGCGAGGACGGCGGATCCCGTCAATAACAGCAGGATCATACCCAGGACGAGAAAGCTCCGAACCCAGATCGTCTTTAACCGGTTCCGCCCGGTCAGGATCTCGTAGAGAACGGCGCCGGGCGAAAAGGCGATGCACCCCAGCCACTTGAGGGCTGTGAGCCAAAAGGGGTTCTTTGCCCGGCGGCGCCTGCGGGTGAAAGCCACGGAGACTGGCGGCCCGTACATGAATACCCCCTGAATCCGTGATCTCCTTGAACTACCCTGAAATAAATCGATCTGCACGGATTCAGGTAACATTATACCATCGCCCGTCCGGCAAGACAAACCGGCAGCCCCGCCGGGGATGGCGACCCGACGGGCGGGGGCATAGGCCGGCCGGCGGCGCACTATGATACTTGAGAATGTAAACCGGGGTGAAGACGTGGCGCGCCGGCCCGTGCTCAAGAACGTGGCCATCCTCACCGCCTCGGGCCTTTGCGAGCGGGCCGTGGGGGCGGCCTACCGTGTTTTCCTGGCCCGGCTGGCGGGGAGCGTCGCGCTGGGCCTTTTGCAGTACTGCATGCCCGTCCTGAGGCTTTCCCTGATCCTCTGCACGCTCGGCCTACCCCAGGCCCTGACCAGGGTGGTGGCGCAGGCTTGTGCCCGCCATGACGAGCCTGAGGCCAGGGCCGCGCTCGGCTGGTCCCTGAGAACCGCGGCCGTGACGGGCGGGATTGCCGCCCTGCTCCTCCTCCTCCTGGCGCCAGCCTGCCGGCGCCTTTTCGCGGACGAGCGGGTCTGGCCCCTCCTGCGCTGGCTCGCGCCCACGATTTTTTTTGGCTGCCTCTCATGGATCCTGCAGGCGTATTTCCAGGGCCGCAACCGCATGTGGGCCGTGGCCGTGACCGGCCTCTTGGAACAGGGCGGCAAGCTAGCCGTCACCCTGGTGCTCCTGGGCCTCATCGAGAGGAGGACGCCCGGCGCGATCGCGGCCGCGGCCCTGGCGGCGGTGGCGTGCGCGGAGATGGCGGGGCTCTTCTTCCTTTTGATCCTGGGCGCGAGATCGGGCGGCCTGGCGCGCGAGGGCGGGGGCGCCGACAAGCGGGCGCTCCTCGTCAACTCGCTGCCGCTCATGGGCGACGGGCTTGTCTTTGCCGTGGCGGGCGCGGTCGATGTCGCAGTCGTGCCAAGGAGGCTCATCGCGGCCGGCCTGGCCCAAGACAGGATCACGGCGCTCATGGGCCAAGCCTGGGGCATGGCCCTGCCCACCGTTTTTCTGCCCATGGTTGTCATCTGGCCGCTGGCCGCCGCCACGCTCCCCGCGATCGCCTCGTCCCTCGCCGGGGGCGATCTACGGGGCTTGCGCAGGCGCGTCTGGCGGACCTGCGCGGCCGTGGCGGCCGTCGGCGCCGCGGCGACGGGGTTTTTCCTCCTGGCGGCCCGGCCCCTGATGCGCATGCTCTATGCCTGCCCCGAAGCCGCGAGCCATCTGCGGGCATTCTCCCTGGTGGCCTGCCCGGTCTACCTGGCCTCCATCAGCGGCACACTCCTCGCGGGGCTCGGGCGATCCGCCGCTCTCTTTCGCCAGTCATTGGCCTGCGCGATGCTGCGCACGTTTCTGCTCTACATCCTCACCGGCATGCCGGGGCTGGGCATTGCCGGGGCGGCCGTCGGGATCGCCGCCGGCAACGCCGCCCTGGCCGCGGCCAATCTGGCCACGGTGCACCGTTGTCTTTGCCCGGAAAAAGAAACGGCCGGCGGCCGGATGGCCGCCAGTGCGCTTTCGAGATCGGGGTCATAGGTTTTGGGCCACGGCCACGTGCTGCTTGAGCGGCGCCTCCTTGGGCTTGCCAAAGATCATCCGCCCGGCCGCGGTCTGCAGGACGCTGGTCACCAGCACCTCCAGATCCTCCCCGATGTGCTGACGGCCCCCGTCCACGACGACCATGGTGCCGTCCTCCAGATAGCCGATGCCCTGGCCGAACTCCTTGCCGTCCTTGAGAATGTGCACGCACATCTCCTCGCCGGGCAGAACGATCGGTTTGATGGCGTTTGAGAGCTCGTTGATGTTGAGCACGGGGACCCCGTAAAGCTCGGCCACCTTGTTCAGGTTGAAATCGTTCGTCACCACCTTGGCCTCGAGCATCCTGGCCAGGCGTACGATCTTTGTGTCGACCTCGGTCAGATCCTCAAAATCCCGGTCGTACACCTTGACGGTCACCGAGGCGTCCTTTTGCATCCGGTTGAGGATGTCCAGGCCGCGCCGGCCCCGGTTGCGCTTGAGGGTATCGGAGGAGTCCGCGATGCGTTGCAGTTCGGCGAGGACAAAGCCGGGAACCAGCAGGGTTCCCTCGAGGAAGCCGCTCTGGCAAATATCGGCGATGCGCCCGTCGATGATGGCGCTGGTATCCAGGACCTTGCAGGCGACGCGGGAGGCCGTTCGCGGCATGGATCGTTCCGGCATGACACCGGCCGATTTCAGGGCCCCCGCCAGTTCCTCCCGCCGCTTGGCGGTCATCCAGGCCGCGCCCGCCACGACGAGGATCGTGCCCGTCAGTTCCCACGCGGGATAAGCATGCCCGGCGATCTGGCGCAGCAAAAGCAGGCCCAAAGCCGAAACCACCAGGCCGAACAGCAAGCCGGCGCCGCCCCACAGAAGGCCCAAGGCGCTCAATCCGCCGAGCCTGATCGTGATACGCCGGCGATCGATCATGTCCGCCAGCCAAAGACCCGGCACGAGGGCGAGCAAGGCGCCGAGGGCCGCGCCCACGGCGTTTGCCCAGATGCCGGAGAGGCCGAGCAGCTTTGGCGCCCAGGCCCCGCACACCGTCAGGACCAGGACCAGCAGCGCCTTGACAAGATTACCAATCACGACAAAAAGCACCTCCCTTCCCATGCACTTCCTCAGCACTTTTATTATAGCCATATTGAGCAGCTATTATCCGCCATAGGCGACCACCGGCAGGGAATGGGAGGCCCCTTCCGGACGGGGCAAAAGAAAACGGCCCCGGAAGGGCCGCCGCGATATGCTGGGATAATGAAGAATCATGGAATCCAGGTCAAACGGCGCGATAAAAGATGGCTTGTGCCCGTGGCGACCGGAATGTCGGAGCGGAGGCTTTGTCCGAAGTTTGCGTCTTTGGCGCAAGGCTAGCGGCTAAGCCGCAGGCACAAAAGGCACTCTCGCAATCCGGGGTCAAGCCAGGCAGCGGGAGACCATCTCCTCCACCTGTTCACGGGCCAGATCGCCCGCGAGGGCCAGCTCGCTGTAGAGGATCTGGCGGGCGTTTTCCAGCATGCGCCGTTCGCCGCTGGAAAGGCCTTTTTCGCGTTCGCGCGCGGAGAGGTTCCTGACCACCTCGGCCACCTCAAAGATGTCGCCCGTCCTGATCTTGTCCAGGTTGGCGCGGTAGCGGTGGGACCAGTTGCTGGACATGGCGGCGCCCTTGCCCTGCAGAACCGTGAGCACATCCTCGACCTGGTTCTGCGAGATGATGATCCGCAAGCCGAGTTCCTGTACGTTCTGACAGGGGACCATGACCTTCATCTCGCCCAGCGGCAGCCTGATCACGTAGTAATCCTGTTTGGCGCCGGAGATCTCCCGCTCCTCGATGGCCTCTATCACGCCAGCACCGTGCATGGGATAGACCACGCGGTCGCCGATGTTGAACTTCAAATCGACTCCTCCCTGGAGGATAAATGTCAAATCAATCTTAACACATCTGCAAGTAGAAGTCAAGAGGTATGTAATTATAACAGAAATGCTCATGTCTGTCAAGATAGATAAGCAAGTAATGTCTAGCAAACCATCGCCGGCAATCCTACTATCCACAAGCGGCCGAGGTGCTGAACCTCAGCTGCCGCCAGGTCAAACGCCTCCAGAAAAATTTCCACTGTCCATTGACAGATAGATAAGCGAGTAGAAAGAATGGCCGAGCAGGGGGGCGCCGGTTCACGGGCTTGGCGGGACCGAGGCATATACTTGCCTCGGTCCAGTTCGCCGCGGTCCGGTCTCACATAGGCTAAGGCAAGATGCATGCGGGAGGTCTTGGAGGCCGGATGCGTGTCGTCATACCTGTCCTGTCGCTGGATTACGGCGGGGAGCGAGTTATCGTCGAGGTGGCCAACGGGCTCACGAGCAGGGGCCATGAGGTCTTGCTTGTCGTGCCTTACGGCTGCCGCATCGCCTGGCCGGTCCATGCCTCCTTGATCTGGGTCCCGGCCCTGACCCCGGCCTGCATACCCCCGTGCGACATCGTGATGCCCAATTTCTACCCCACGGTCATGCCTGCCTTCCAGAGCCGCAGGGGAAGATGCGTCCGCCTGTCGCTGGGTTTCGAACCCCTCTGGATCGATAAGCCGGAAGCGATCGAGTCCTACGGCCTGCCGATACCGGTCATCGTCATCTCTGAGTGGCAGCGCGGGCTGGTGCAAAAACTGGCGGGGCCGCGTACTTACCTCCTCCATCCGGGGGTCGATCCGGCGGCTTTCCACCCTTACCCCAAACCGGACGATGGCGTATTGAGAGTCCTCTATCTCCTCCGCACTAGACATTACCACTGGAAAGGCCAGAACGATTTCGCCGCGGCCCACGAATGGCTGATCGGGCGCTTTCCCAATTTACAGGTAATGGTGGTCCAGGGTGGCGCCAACCACGGGGAGGGGCAATATCCCCTGCCCTGCGTCTGGCGGTCGGCCGGCGACGATCGGCAGATGGGGCGGATCTACGCCGAAGCGGACATCCTCGTCTATCCCTCGCGTTTTGAGAGCTTTGGCCTGCCCCCGCTGGAGGCGATGGCCTGCGGCACGGCCACGGTGATCGGCGACTGCGGCGGCGTGAGGGAATATGCCAGACACCTCGAAAACTGCCTGCTCGTCGAGCCCGGCAACCCGGCAGCCCTGGCCTCGACCACCGCCGCCCTGCTGGCAGATGCCGGAGCCCGCCAGCGCCTGGTGGAAGGGGGTCTCAGAACGGCCGCCGCCTGGACATGGCAGAGAACCTACCAGGAGATCGAGGCGATCTTGCGGGAGATCCTGGCCGGCTGAACAGCCGGCCGCGCGCGGTCAAAGATCTGTCCGCCGCCGTCCCACCCGGGAGGGAGCCCCGCCTGCGGCTTCGTTCTCCATAGCCATGCGAACGGCTACTCCCGGGACATGAGGGGAAAGACGAGAACCTTTGCGCCCTTTTCGGCGGAGACGAACCGGAAGAGCGGTGCCGCGGTGTCCCACGCGGGCGCGGCCAGCATACGCCCTCCCGGGGGAAGCGGCGTTGGCACGGTGCCGGGCATGGGCAGCGGCCGCCTGCGCGCAAAACGGAGCAGAGGCGTGACCGTAACCACGCCGGGCCCCGCGTTGAGGACGAGAATCCTGCCGGGGGGCAATGCTCCCGTAACCATGCAGGAGCCGGGCGCCGCCTCAAAGACGGCCGTCTCACGCGCCGGGTCGAGGCGGTCGAGCACGAGCCTCAACTGGGGAGGGGGTTCGCCCGGGCGGCCGTTGCCGCATGACAGGAGGCTGAGGCCTGACGGCTCCGGGGCGAGTACAACGCCGTGGCTGCCGCCTTCCCGCAGCCAGGTATCGACGAGCGCCGTCAGATCGAGCCGCAGATCTCCGCCGTCCTCAGGCTCATACCTCCCCTCGGCCGCCGGGGGCTGCCGCATTTCCGCGGCAATCTCCCAGCCGGCCTCGCCCGGGGGTTCGAGCAGGCGGACAGGCCTGGGCGAGCCGGGGGGCCTGCAATCCACGACGTGCAGCACGAGGAGGGCCTGTACCAGGACCTCGTCCGCGGCAATCTGAGGCAGGTCAAAACGCAGATATGTGCGGACATGAGTCGGGGATCCGACCGCCCCGGTCAGCCCGAGGTGCAACCGATCCTCGGGGAAAAAACGAAAGCCGGCCCCTTCGGGACTGTAAATCACGCCCGCCACGCCCGGGTGCAGGTCCATGCGGATCACCATATTCCCCCCGGTGGCATCATATGCCGCCTCCCGTCCGGACGCTGCCGCCGTTTATGATCCGTGGCACGCGGCCCGCTCCTTATGGAGCCGTCCTCCTTCGCGCCGCGACGATGGAATCCACCGTGGAGATCTGGTCGAAATCGAGGTTTGGACAGATGCACTCCTCGACGATCCGGTGCGGCCCGGGCAGGGCGGTGGCGCCCCAGGCGTCGTGCAAAACGATGCAGCCTCCCTTGACGAGCCGCGGAGACCAGAGGTCAAAATCTAGCCGCACGTAATCGTAGCGATGATCGCCGTCGATGAAGAGCAGCGTCACGGGTTGGTCGATGAGATCAGCCGCCTGCCGCGAGGTCATGACGAGGGCGTGCACGATCCCGTCGAGCTGGGCCGCGCGCATGTTCTCGGCGAACAGGGACAGGGTTTTTTGCGGGCCGGCCCAGTGGTGCTCGTCTCCGCCCTCATGAGGATCCACGGCATAGATGGGGACGGATTGCCCTTCTTTTGAGCCGCAACCCAGCCACGTGGTGGATCTCCCCATCCACGATCCGATCTCCACGATGACCCCGGCGCCGGCGCAATTCCTTGCCAGTTTGTAGAGGAACCGCCCTTCGTTCAGGGTGAGCCAGCCGCCGATCCGTTCCGCCATCTCCTGCGCCCGTTTCATGCCCATGCTTTTCAACTCCCCGTATCAACGGCCATGAGACGACAGGGCTGATGCCGCTTTCATATCAGGTTGATTGCACTGGTGTTGCGACCGTACGTTTTGATATATTATGTGATTGATGACGTGCTGTTCCAATACGTAAAGTATCAAGAAAAAAAGAACAAACCTGCATCCCGGGGTCTGTCTTTTCGTCCCGCGCCCGGCGCATATGTGGCCAAGGCCCGCGCCACGGCACGACGGTGCGGGCATATGATGAACGAGATCGAAAAGCGGCGGCGGATGCCCGGCCGGGCCGGTGCAGACAGGAGGCGGGTCTGGTTCCTTGAGAGTGGTTATTCCCGTGATCTCCCTCGAGCGGGGCGGCGGCACCCGCTTTCTCCAGGAGGTGGGGAACGGCCTCTGCGATCGCGGCCACGACATCCAGTACGTCATCGTGGCCGGCAAGCGCGTGGAGTTCAGCCTGCGGGGCAAGGTCACATTCGTCCCGCGGCTCGTACCCGAATACATGCCCGTGGGAGATCTGGTCCTGCCCAATTTCTACGCCACGGTCTATGCGTCGTTGTCGGGGCGCGCCATGCCGGCCAGGATCTGCCTGAGTTACGAGCCGCTGTTCGTGGAGGACAAGGCCGGCGCGGCCGAGACATACAGAATACCAATGCCGATCGCCACCATCTCCGGCTGGCTCCAGGGTATCTTAGCCGAGCGCGCCGGGCGCCGCAGCATCGTCATTAATCCCGGGATCGACCACCGGACGTTTTACCCCATCGCCAGGGAACGGCTGAAAGCGACGGTGCTCTGCATCGGGCGCCCGGTCGAGCAGGGATACGGTTTCAAGGGATACCCGCACTTTGCGCAGGCGATGAGCCTTGTCAGGGCCAGGCGGCCGGATGTCCACGTCATCGTGGCAAGCCCGGAACTGCGCCACCACGGCCTGCCCTTCCCCGCCACGCTGGTGGCCTCCCCCGCCGACAGCGGGTTGGCGGAGTTGTTCCGGCAGGTGACCGTCTTTGTCTTCCCGTCGATCTTCGAGGGCTTCGGCCTTCCCCCCCTTGAGGCTATGGCCTGCGGGGCGCCGGTGGTGACCACGGCCTGCGGCGGCGTGTCCGATTTTGCGCGCCATGAGGAAAACTGCCTCATGACGGTGCCTGGCGATATCGGGCAACTGGCCGAGGCCGTGCTACGTCTCCTGGGTGACCCGCCGCTCTGCCGGAGGCTGTCGGCCGCGGCGGTCGAGTGCGCCAGGCCCTGGACCTGGGCGCGCACCGTCGAGCAGACAGAACGATTCCTGGCCTCCATCCTGCGCGGGGAGTGCATCATCTGAGCATGGACGTATCAGCATCGGCCGCCGCAGGTGATGCAAAGATTGAATCTCTGCCAAGCCCCGGATGCAATGCGCGAAGAACGCCGTGCGAGCGTGACATGCACAGGGAGAAGGGCATTTACCGCCCGTGGACCAACACGCGTCCGGCGCGGCGGGCATAACTTGTGGCTGAGGCGCTGACAGCAACCGGTTGCATTGTTTCGGCGCCGCGCGCGGCCTGGGCATGGCCTCCATCCCGCGCGAGCTTTTCAAAGCGGTTTCAGGCTTTGATCTTGCAAGCGGCGATTCTCCCCTGCTGACTTCCTCCGTCCCTGAAATCTCAGGGCCCGAGGGACGCTGGCGGAAGCGAGCGGTGAAAGGGGGGTAATGAATGGCTGTTTCGAATGTCACGCTTTCCTCGGTCCTCGGCACGTTGACCGGCAGCACCAATGTCAGCACCGTGACGGCTGCCGGCGCCACCGTGACCGGTACCATCAGCGTGGTGGGCCTGGATGTGCTCATCTACAGCCCGGCCACCGGTGACACGTTCTCGGTCGTCATCCCGTTCAACTCCATCGATCGCGTCATCGCTCCCTAACGCGGAACGCGGCAAAGGACAGGCAAGAGCCCGGCGCATGCCGGGCTCTATTGTCATCCGGTTTGACGGGCATTTCTAACCCCGGGCTCATATCCTGGGATGACGAGAGTCCAAAGACAAGGCCTCGCGCGCCTTTTGGCTGGTGAGCCCATTTGCCGCTGCAACCCATGCCGCCCCGCGGCAGCCTGAGAGGTTCGGTGACCGACGCCGGGCGCGGCCTGCCCGTTCCCGGCGCGGCCGTTCTCATCCACGACTCCTCCAGCCTGCCGATCGAACTCCTGAGCACCGGCGCGGACGGTAATTTCGCCTGGGACGAGGCGGTTCCCGCCGGTTACGTCTTGACCGTCTCCGCCGACGGCTACGTCACGGCTCTGTTCGGCGCGGTCGTCCGCGCCGGGGAGACGGCCCGGGTGGACGCGCGGCTATGGCCCTCGTCGTGCGCAGTCCAGGGCAGGATCGTTGATGCCGCCGCGGGTCTTCCGCTGGCCCGCGCCGCCGTGACGGTTTCGAGCCTGGCGGCGCGGGCTAGCGGCGTCACCGGGCCGGACGGCCGCTTTACGCTCGGCGGCCTCCCTCCCGGCTCATACAGGCTGCTGGCGACGGCCGATGGTTGCGGGCATGCCTGCCGGGGAGCGGTGCTGGCGGGCGGGCGGATAACCCACGTTGCCCTGGCCCTGCCGCCCGAGGCGTGCCGGGTGACGGGCGTGGTGAGAGATGCGGCCACGCGCAGTCCCGTCCCGGGAGCGTCCGTGCAGGTATACGCGGAGGGCGGGCAGAGGCTGGCCGCCGTTACGGCCGGCGCGGACGGGCATTACCGGACGCCGCCGCTCGGCCCCGGCCGGTACAGCCTGGTCGGCACGGCCGGCGGTCTCGGCCACGATGTCCTCGGCGCCGCGCTCAAACCCGGGGAAGCCGCCGCCGCCGATCTGGAACTGCTGCCGTTATGCGGCGGCCTCACGGGGACGATCGTGGATGGGGACAACGGAGCCCCCGTGGCCGGTGCGGCCGTGAGGATCCTCGATTCGCTGGGCGCGCAGGTTGCCGAGGTCCGCACGGACGGCCAGGGAGCTTATGGTGTATCGCATCTGAGCCCCGATACCTATTGCCTGATCGCCTGCGCCGCGGGGTATCAGACCTGTTGGTGCGGGGCCGCCGTCGCCGCGGGCGAAACGTGCGAGGCCGAGATCGCTCTCCAGCCTGGGGCCGGCACCATCCGGGCCAGGATAACCGATCCCGCCGGGAACCCCCTGCCGGGCGCGATCGTCCAGGCAATCAGCCAGGACGAGGTCGTGCTCGCCGAGGCCTTGACCGACGCGGAGGGGGAATGCGTCCTGGCCGGCCTGGCGGCGGGCTACTACGGGATCATCGCCGCAACACCGGGCTTTGCCGCGGGCTGGATGGGCGCTGCGGTGGTGGCCAGGACGGAAATCCCGGTCGAGATCGCGCTGGCGGCCAAGGCAGGCGCCCTCTCCGGCGCCGTGACCGTGCCGGAAGGGAAGCCGGCCGCGGCGGCGATCTCCGTCTTTACCGCCAAGGGCTTGCGTGTGGCCGCGCAGTTGACGGACGCGCGGGGTGGATTCGAGATCGAGGGGCTCGGCGCGGGCGGGTATTTCATCCTGGCGCGGGCGCCCGGTTTTGCCGCGGCCGTCGAGGAGGTCATGATCTCCGCCCGCGGCACGGCCCGCGTGCAGATATCCCTCGACGCGCCAGGCGCCACGCTTGCCGGCAGGATCACCCGGGCCGGCCGCCCCGTGTGCGGCGCCGCCGTGCGGGCCGTGGACGGCATGGGGCGGCTGCTGGGCATGGCCCTTTCCGGCGCGCGGGGTGACTACATCCTGCACGATCTGCCCGGGGGCACTCTCGCCGCGGTGGTCAGCGGCCCCGACCTGGTGGCGGCGGCGCATGCCGCGCACATGCGCGCGGGCGATGAGACGGTCCTGGACGTCGAGGCTGAGGGGGATCCCTGCCATGTCCTGCAGCGGATCAGCGACGCCCGGGGAGAGCCGGCCGCCGGCGTCCAGGTGCGGGTGCACGACGCCGCCACGGGATACAGGCTCTTTACGGTCCTGACGAACAGCGAGGGCTTCTTTTGGCTGCGCGCCTGGTCCTGCGCGGATCCTTCACCGTCGCCGTGGATCTGGCAGTAATCCGCGAGCGTTCCCTCGTCACGGGCGCACCCTCTCCCCGCCGGCATATGTTGGGGTGAGGCGGCGGCCTCGGGGGTGGCGCATGGGCGGATTGTGCTTGACAGCAGGAACCGGACTGGCGGACATCATCTGGGCCGCGCACGTGCTGCCCGCTTTGCGCCGCGCCGATCCCGGCCTGCGCCTTTTCTGGGAATGCCCCGTGCCCGGGCACCGGCGGCTGCTCTGTCTCTACCCCGAGATAGACCTCGTGGTGGGGGACGCCGGGGAATTGGCGCCGCCGCCCGAGGACTACCTGATCCTGCACCCCCTGTGGCACCGGGCCGATCCGGGGGCGGATCCGCTCGCCTCCGTCTTTGCGCTCGCGGGCCGCTTTTGCGGCGCGCCCGCCGCGCCGCCCGCGCGTCCGTATCTGCCGGTTTCTCCGGCCGATCTGCCCGCGGCGCCGGAGCTCCCGCCCGCATTCATCTGCATGGAGCCGCCCGCGGGGGACGGGCGCGGCGACGGTGGCAGAACGTTGTCCGCCTGGGCCGCTCTCGCGGCGCGCCTGCCGCTCCCCGTCGTGCAGGTCGGCCGGACCCGTACCCCCCTGCTCGACGGCGCGGTGGACGCGCGCGGGGAGGATGCCGCCGCCGCGGCGGCGGCCATCGGCCGCGCGCAGCTCTGCATCGGCGCTGATTCCGATTGCTCCGCCCTCGCCCAGGCGCTCGGCCGGCCCCAGATCTGGCTCATGCATGGGGGCGGCGCCTGGCTCTGGCCGCGCGGGCAGGAACCGCTCTGTTCCCTCTGCGTGGCGGACGCCTCCGGCTCCCTGGATATCCAGGCCGTGGCGGACCTGGCCCTGGCAAACTGGGCGCCGGGGGTGCGGATCATGCGGTCTGACCGGCGCGTCGCGCTGCTCGACGCCATCTTCATCCTGGACCAGGACGAGAGGATGGCGTACAACGGCGCCAATCGCTACGTGGTGACCCTCCACCGCCTCCTTTGCGAGCTGGGCTACGAGCCCCATCTCTGGCAGGCCGGCAGCGGCAGGCACGAGTTCGAGGGGATCGAGGTCGAGGGGCTGCCCTATGGCGAGGTGGAATACGGCACCCAGCCCGAGCTCAATCTGGAATTCTACGAACGGACCGCCGGTTACGACCGGATCATCTACCTCGCCCCCATGCTCACCTTTCCCCGCACGAGGCCCCGCGCGGTCGCCATCGCCCACGGGGTGTTCTGGGACTATCCCACCCAGCCGTGGGCCACGCTTTCAGGGCCGTACAAGGAGGAATGGATGCGGCGCCTCCATTTTGCCGTGACAGCGCCCGATCTCCTGGTATCCGTGGACACGAACACGCTGAACTGGATCAGGGCCACCTGGCCGGGCCACGAGAGCAGGCAGGCCCATATCCCGAACTTTGTGGACCTGGATCTCTACCACCCCGCGGAAAGCGGCGGAGACAGGATCGTGGTCCTCTACCCCCGCAGGCTGGATCCGGGGAGGGGCATCGACGACGCCAAGGCCGCGGCCCTCATCCTGACCAGCCGCCATGCCCGCGTGGAGTTTCATTTCGTGGGGCGGGGCGTGAACGACGAGATCGAGGCGGAGATGCGGCGCTGGGCAGAAGAACACCCGGGCTGCCGCTACTACTGGGTGCCCATGCGGGAGATGCCCGCGGTCTACCGCGGCGCGGACATCGTGATCGTCCCCTCCCGCGCCTGCGAGGGCACGTCCCTCTCCTGCCTCGAGGCCATGGCCAGCGGCAAGGCGGTCGTCTGCAGCAGGGTGGGCGGCCTGAGCGATCTTGTCATCGACGGCTACAACGGCCGCCTGATCGACGTCACCCCGGAGACGCTGGCGGGGGCGATCGACGAGCTCGTGCGCGACCCCGAAAAAAGGCGCGGATTTGGCGCGAGGGCCCGCGAGACCGCCCGGGCCTTTTCCCTGGCGGAGTGGAAAAAGAGGTGGGCGCGGGTTTTGCGCGCCGTCTGGGGGGATGCCGTATGATCTCCGACCGGCCGCGGGTGGCGATCCTCACGGATTATCTGCTCCACCCGGAGCACGACACGTTCCTGCCGACCTCCGAGAACCTGTCCCTGCTCGAACTCTGCCGCCTCATCCGTGAGGATATGGGCTGGGAGGCGGATGTCTACCAGATCTCGCCCCATCCCGAGCGCATCTTCGGCAGGCTCAGGGTCGTCGGCATCAACGCGGCCCACGACCGCAACGGCATGTTCCCCGAACTGAACTTCGCCTTTGCCCGCGCAGGCCTCTTTTACGACCTCCGCATCTACCATCACTGGCATCTCGCCTTTCCCCAGGTCTGCCATTGCTCCATCGTCGTCTCCCAGGGCGTCTTCTGGGATTCGCCCTCCGGGGTGACGAACCGGACCAATCCGGTGGGCCGCGAGGAATGGAGCAAGAGGCTGTTGTACGCCGTGGCGGCCCCGTCTGCCTTTGTGGTCCAGGACCGCAACACGGCCAACGTGATCAAGGCCACCTGGCCCGGCTACGAGCATCGCCTGCATTACCTGCCGCCGGGCGTGGATCTGGAGGCTTTTCACCCGCCCGCGCCGCGCCCGGAGGAGGGAGGGATCCGCGTCATCTGCCCGCAGGATTTCGGGCTCGAACAGGGCCTGAACGAGATCCTGACCCTTTGCGGCTTGCTCCGGGAGGCGGCGCCAGGGATCGAGCTGCACATCGTCGGGCGGATGCGGGAGTTTACGAGCGCCGCCGCCCTGGCGGCCAGGGTGCGCTCCCTGCCGAACTCCCGGTTTTACTGGGTGCCCGCGGCCATGCTGCCGAGCCTCTACCGCGCGTTCGACCTGGCCCTCCTGCCCTACCGGGCCAGTGTCGGTGTCTCCCTCCACTGCCTCCGGGCCATGGCCACAGGCCTCCCGGTCGTGGCCGGCCTGGCCGGCGGACTGGCCGAGATGGTCGTGGACGGCTGGAACGGGCGGCTGGTGCAACCCGGTTCGGCGGGCATCCTCCTCGAGGCAGTGCTCGGCCTGGCAAAGGACGGGGAACTCCGCCGCGGGATGGGCGCGAACGCGCGCCGGCTGGCGGAGGGTTATCCGGCGTCCGCCTGGCGCGCGCGGTGGCGGGAGCTGTTGACGCGCGTGCTCTCGGCCGGGGATCCGGGTGTACCATGACCCCCGATCGCGGTGTGGCCATTCTCAGCACCATCTTCGTCATGGACGGCGGGGACCGCGTGACCTATGGCGGCGCCGAGCGTTACGTGATCCAGCTCTGCCGCCTGCTCCGCGAGCTCGGGTACGAACCCCGGGTCTGGCAGCCCGGGCAGGAGACGCACGAGGTCGAGGGCTTCCTCTTCCAGGGCCTGCCGTGGGGGGAGATCGAGTTCGCCGGGCTGCCGGATCTGAACCGGCAGTTCCTGGAGCGGACGGCAGGGTACGACAAGGCCGTTTACATGGCGCCCTTCCTCGCCTTCCCGCATCTCCGGCCCCGCTCGATCGTGATCTCCCACGGCGTCTTCTGGGACTATCCCACCCACCCGTGGGCCGTCATGGCCGCGGGGCCGTTCCGGGAGGAATGGTACAGGCGGCTGCATTTCGCCGCGACCGCCGCGGACCTCTTCGTCTCCGTGGACACCAATACCCTGAACTGGATCAGGGCCGCTTGGCCGGGCCACGAAAGCAGGCAGGTCTACATCCCCAACTTCGTCGACACCGCGGTTTTTTACCCCGGGCGGACCGCGGGCGGCAGGCTCACCGTCCTCTACCCCCGGCGGCTCGACATGGGCCGGGGCCTGGACGACGCCAAGGCGGCGGCCCGCGTGCTGACGCGGCGGTATCCAGGGATCGAATTCCATTTTGTCGGCAGAGCGGTGGAGGATCCGATCGAGGAGGAGATGCGGCGGTGGACCGCGGCCAATCCCCGCTGCCTGTACTACTGGCTGCCGATGGAGGAGATGCCCGCGGCCTACCGCCGGGCCGACATCGTGCTCATCCCCACCCGGGCCAGCGAGGGAACCTCCCTCTCCTGCCTCGAGGCCATGGCCTGCGGCAAGGCGGTCATCGCCGGCCGCGTGGGGGGGTTGACGGATATCGTCATCGACGGCGTCAACGGCCGCCTGATCGATATCACGCCCGAGAGCCTCATCGCGGCCGTCGAGGCGCTGATCCGGGAGCCCGAGACCCGTGCCCGCCTGGGCGCCAAGGCACAGGAGACGGCCGCGGCGTTCTCCCTGGCCAAATGGCGGGAGCGTTGGGCCGCGGCGCTGCGGGCCGTATGGGGCTAGGACCCTCATTCCATCTTTCTCCCAGGGGGAGAAACGAACTGTCGATGTATCAAGTACAACAGGGACGTATCAAAAGCGCGCGGCGAAGAAGAAGGACACCCGCAGATCCCCGCTCCACCTGCGCTGCAGGTCCAAGGCCAGGGCGCCGTCCCCGGTGCCGTAGGTCAGCCGGAGGCCCAGCCCCGCAAGGGACGGCACCAGGCTGAAGCGCCATCCCTCCGGCGGCAGGGCCCCTAGGAAAGCCCGGCACGATATACCCCGTGGACAAGCCAAGAGGAAGGGAACCAGGCGCGCGCGACGAATTCTCAGGCAGCGGGGTTGATGGATCCCCCTGGAGGAACGGGGCGCCATGATCAGCATCCTTCATACGGCCGATCTGCATCTGGACTGGCCTTTCCGAGCCTTGCCCGCCGCGTGCCGGGCCGCGCGCCGGAGCGATCTGCTCGGCATCCTCGGCCGGTTGATCGAGCTTGCCGTCGAGCGCCACGTGCAGGCGCTGGTCATCGCCGGCGACACTTTTACAGGCCTTCCCTCCCCCTCTCTGCGGGCCGCGCTCGTCTCCTGTCTCCAGGCCCTCGAGGAAAGGGGTATCGTGGTCTTTGCCGTGCCCGGCCCCGATGAGGCGCGGCTCGGGATCCTGGCCGGCCTCGCCCTGCCGGAGAACGTCCGCCTGCTCGGCGGGGAGCAGAGCTGCGACACGAGCCTGCCCGGCCTGACTGTCTATGGTTTCCCCCCGGACGGCGGGCGGCCCCTCGAGGGATTCCACTGCCAGAACCGGCCCGGCCTGCATCTTGCCCTGGCGCACGCGGCATACGCCGGCCTGCCCGGCACGGACGGGCAGGCGCCGGGGGCGTACGTCACGCCCGAGGATATCGCCCGCTCGGGCCTGGACTACCTGGCGCTCGGCGGCTACCACGAGCACTATGCCTGCGTGCACGGCGGCACGACGGCCGTCTACCCCGGCGCCCCGGCCAGGCTTTCGTTCGGCATGGGGACACCGCGTTCCGCCGCGCTGGTCGGGCTCACCGAAGGCCCCCCAGCCGTCGAGCGGGTGGTCTTCACCGACCGGGCCTACCTCGAGTTCGCCTATGACCTGGGCGTGGCCGCATTCGGCGATTGCCTGGCCGATTTGGCCCAAAAGGCCGACCCGGAAGCCTGCGCCAGGGTGCTGCTCACGGGCGAGGTCCATGACGGGCTGGACTTTTTTGGCGACAGGCTCCGGGAGCGGTGCGCCGCGTCTTTTTTCCACCTCGAGGTGGAGGATCGCACCACCATCGGCTCCCACGCCGAGCAGGGCTCGATCGAGGATCTCTTCGCCCGCCGTTGCCGCGCGGCGCTGGCCGAGCGGACTCTCTCCCCGGCCGAAAGGGCCCGCGAGGAATATGCCTTTCGGGCGGGCATGATCGCGTTGAGGGGAGGTCGGCTCTGAAGTGAGGATCCTGGAGGTGCGCCTGACCGGGTTCGGCCGCTTCCGCGACCTCTTCCTTTCCTTTCCCGGGCATTTCCAGATCGTCCTGGGGGGCAACGAGACCGGCAAGACGACCATCGTCGATGCCGTGGCGGGAATCCTCTTCGGCTTTCGCCGCGGCCAGAAGGACCTGCGCGAGCGTTACCGGCCCTGGCACGATCCCTCATCCTACCAGGCCTCTCTCGTCCTGGAGGCCGAGGACGGGACGCGGTACCTCATCGGCCGCGATTTCCACCATGACAGGGTGGAGGTATTCAGGGGCGAAGGTATCAGGTTGGAGCCGCTGACCGACGCCGACCTGGAACGTGTCCTCGAGGACGGCCTGGGCTTCGCCAGTCCGCAGCTCTTTGAGAGCACGCTCATCCTGCGCCAGGCGGAGCTTGCCGCGCTGGGCCGCGACCGCACGGCCGCAGGCCGCCTGGCCGAACTCCTGGGGCGCAAGCCCGCCGGCGGCGAAGAGGAGGCCGCTGCGGCGCGGGCGCTCCAGGCGCTCCGGGACAAGCTGGCGGATCTGGATCGCGCCGCGGGCGGGGATTCCCTGCCGGCCTTGCAGGACAAGGTCGCCGCGCTCGAGCGCGACCTGGCCGAGATCGAGGGGAGCCACGGCCGCCACGCCGAGCTGGTGGTGGAACGTGACCGGTTGCAGAAACACCTGGCCACGCTCGAGCGTGAACTGGCCGACGCGGAGGGCCGCATGAGCACCGCACGCGCGGCGGCGGCGCGGGCGGAAGCCAGGGCCCATCTCGCGACGGAGCTGGCCGCGGTGCAAGCGGTCCTCGCCCGTATGGCGGAGCCGCTCGGGGACCTCGCGCGCACCCGGGACCAATTGCAGGGCGCGCCCGGCGCCGATGTGCTGGGCCGCGCCGAGGACCTGGCCGGGCAGATCGCCGGGCTCGAGGTGGAGTTGCGCTATGAGGAGGAGAGCATCAGGCAGTATCAGGCGGAGACGATCGTGCTCGAGGAGGAGATCGCCAAGACCAGGTCAAAGCTGGAAACCCTCGACCGGACTCTGCTCGGGCCCGAGATCCAGAACCGCCTGGCCGCGCTCCTCCCCTCCATCAACGAGCACACCGCCCGTTTGGGCGGGCTCCTGCCCGCCGTGGACAAGCTCCTCGGCAAGCTGCGGTCCTTGAAGAGGCTGAGGGTACTGGGTTTTCTCCTGAGCTTTGCCTCCTGCGGGGCCGCCCTGGCCGCGGCCGAGTATGCGACCCGCCCGCAGGCGCTGGCCGCCGCCGGGTTGGGCGGAGTCTTGACAGTCTTTACCGCGGCGATGGTCATCAACGCCACCGCCACGCGCAAAGCCGCCGCGCACCTGACCGCCGAGATCGACCGGCGCCAGTCCGATCTCAAAACCAAGCGGGCCGAGGTGGACCGCCTGCTGCAGGGCAAGACGCTCAGCCAGTACCAGGCGGAGACCGAGGCCGCCCGGTTTTACCGACACGACCTCTGGTCCCTGGAACAAACCCTGGCGCAAAAGCAGGCACAGGCGGACCCTGAAAAGACGCGGGCCATCGAGGAGGGCCTGCAGGCGCTCAAGAACGATCTCGCCGGCCTCCTTGCCGCCGCGGGTTGCCGCGGGCTCGACGAGCTGAGAGCCGCCGCGGCCCGCCAGGCCGAACTGGAGGCGGCCGTGGCTCAACTCCAGGGCTCTCTGGCGCATCTCGGCGAAGGCCGTTCCTATGACGAGCTGCTGGCCCGCGAACGCGAGCTCCGCGAGCAGCTCGGCGCCCTGGGGCCCGCGCCGTCAGCCGAGGAGGAGGCGCAATACGGCGCCGCCGCGGAGAGATGCGCCTGGCTCGCCGGGGAGATCGAGACGCTCCGCCGGCGTGTGGCGGAACTGGACAGGGAGATCGCCAACTACCACGACCACGTCCTCCCCAAGGACCGCGCCGGGATCGAGGCCGACCTGGAGCTGGCCCGGCACGCCCTGGCCCATGCCCGCGCGATCCGGGACGGGGTGGCCTTGGCGATCAGGCGTCTCGAGGGGGCGGTTTTTGCCACCCAGACCGAACTGGGACCGGAGCTCGAGGCCAGGACGGGTGAGGCCCTGTCGCGCTTGACCGGCGGGCGTTACCGCGAGGTCGGCCTGGATTTCCCTCCCTCCGGGTTGGAAATCAAGGTGAGGGCCCCGGAGACCGGGGCGCTGATCGAGGCCGCCGCGCTCTCAGGGAGCGTCCTGGACCAGCTTTACCTGGCGCTCAGGATCGGATTGGCGCATTACCTCACGCGCGGCGGGCGGTTCCCCCTCATCCTGGACGATCCCTTCACGAGCTTTGACCGGCAGAGGCTGCGGCAGACCGTGGACTGCATGGTCGATCTCGCGCGCGAGCACCAGATCATCTGGCTGACGAGGGACCCGGCGCTGGCCGGGATGGTCAGGGAGGCCGGCCTCGAACCGGGCGTGGAGGAACTCCCGGGCTGAGCCGTGCCGCGCCAGCCCGCCTCCGCGCGGTTATGAGAAAGAGGGCTCTTTCAGGTATACCGCGATTTCTCCGGCCATGGCTCGCGTGGCGCCCCTGCCGCCCATAACGGGCTACACCCGCGGCGGCCATGGACGACATGCGCCCTTCGTCTCTGAGCAAAGCGGTGATGCAAGCCGCCGCCGCCCGCGGTTCAGGGGGGGCGATCAGCAGGAACTCGCCATAGGTCGGGATCTCCGACGGCGAATGGCACTACGTGGCTTGCACCTACGACGGCGCGGCCATGCGCATTTACATAAACGGTCTTGTTTTTCCACCGGGTTCGTGATATAATCTTGCATAATAATCCATTAGGCAATGACGAGGACGAGGAAGAGTAGCCGGGAGTCGGTTGCCAAGCGAGCCCCCGCTGGTGCAAGGGGGGCCGGCCGGGACCGCGCGAAGTTCGCCTCCGAGTCGCAGGCGCAAAGGGCGCATGCCGCCCGAGTAAGCCGAGCCGGCAGCTTCCCCCGTTACCATGGGAAGGCGTCCTGGATCGGGCCGCACGGCCCCTCCGCGGCGCGCGAGCGGGCCGCGGAAAACGGCCAAGCGGAGTGGTACCGCGAAAGATGAACCTTTCGTCTCCGAAGTATTCGGAGAGGGAAGGTTTATTTATTTCCGGGCGAAAATGGGAAGGAGGCAAGCAGATGATCTGGAATCCTGATTACGAGGCCATGCCCAGAAGGCAGCTGGCGGAGCTGCAGCTCGATCGCCTGCGCCGCATGGTGGCGCGGGTGGCGGAGAGGGTGCCTTTTTACCGCGAGCGCTTCGCGGCGGGCGGGATCGGACCGGACAAGATCAAGGGCCTCGAGGATCTGGCGTCCCTGCCCTTCACGACCAAGCAGGACCTGCGGGACAACTATCCTTTTGGACTCTTTGCCGTACCCATGGACGAGGTGGTGCGCGTGCACGCCTCGTCGGGCACCACCGGCAAGATGACGGTGGTGGGGTACACCAAGAGCGACGTGGCGTTATGGGCGGAGCTAATGGCCCGCACCCTGACCTGCGCCGGCACCACGGCAAAAGACATGGTGCAGGTGGCGTACGGGTACGGCCTCTTTACCGGGGGCCTCGGCGCCCATTACGGGGCGGAAAGGATCGGCGCCGCCGTGGTGCCGATCTCCGGCGGCAATACCAAGCGCCAGGTCGCGATCATGCGCGATTTCGGCACCACCATCCTGGCCTGCACGCCGTCCTACGCCCTCTATCTGGCCGAGGCGGCCGCGGAGGAGGGCATCGACCCGCGCGATCTCAGGCTCAAAGCGGGGGTTTTTGGCGCCGAGCCCTGGTCGGAGAGCATGCGCCGGGAAATCCAGGACAAGATGGGGCTTTTGGCCATCGACATCTACGGGCTCTCCGAGATCATCGGGCCGGGCGTGGCCAGTGAGTGCGAGTGCCAGAACGGCCTGCATGTCAACGAGGACCATTTCCTGGTGGAGGTCGTCGATCCCGCCACCGGCCGCCGTCTGCCCCATGGGGAAAAGGGCGAGATCGTCTTCACCACCGTGACCAAGGAGGCCTTTCCCCTGGTCCGGTACAGGACGAGGGATATCGGCATCCTCTACCCTGAACCCTGCCCGTGCGGGCGCACGCTCATCAGGATGTCCAGGATCCTGGGCCGGACGGACGACATGCTCATCGTGCGCGGGGTCAACGTATTCCCGTCCCAGATCGAAAGCGTGCTCCTGGCCATCGGCGAGACCGAACCGCATTACCAGATCGTGGTGGACCGCGAGCACGGCCAGGACGAACTGGAGATCTGGGTCGAGGTCTACGAGGGGCTCTTTTCAGACGAGGTCAGGCGCCTGGAGGAACTGGAGCGCAAGGTGAGGGCGGAGATCGAGTCGGTGCTCGGCATCAAGGCCCGCGTCAAGCTCGTGGAGCCAAAGACCATTCCGCGCAGCGAGGGCAAGGCCAGACGGGTCATCGACCGCCGCGACGTATATGCCAAATCGTAAGAATACGGGAGGGGTGTAGTGATGAAGGTCAAACAGATCTCGGTCTTTTTGGAGAACAAGTCGGGCCGGCTGGCCAAGGTCTCCCGCACGCTCGGCGACCGGCGGATCAATATCCGCGCCCTCTCCATCGCGGACACGACTGACTTTGGCATTTTGCGCCTCATCGCCAGCGATCCCGAGCAGGCCCTGTCCGCGCTCAAGGAGGAGGGTTTTACGGTCAGCGCCACCGAGGTCATCGCCGTGCAGGTCCCGGACAGGCCCGGCGGCCTGGCCGATATCCTCGGCATTCTCGAAGGGGCCGGCATCAATATCGAGTACATGTACGCCTTTGTGGGCAAGACCCTTGACGATGCCGTGGTGGTCTTTCGCGTGGAGGAGATCGATCGCGCCATCGCGCTGCTCGGCGAGAAGGGCGTGACGCTCTTGCGGGGGGACCAGGTCTACCGGTTCTAGCCGAGGTGGCATGCCGTGCACATCATCCTGGCGCCGGATTCCTTCAAGGGCAGCCTGAGCGCGCGCCAGGCGGCCGAGGCCATGGCCGCGGGCGCCCGGCGCGCCTTTCCGGATGCGGTCTTGACGCTGGTGCCCATGGCGGATGGGGGCGAAGGCACGGCCGAGGCCCTGCTCGACGCCACCGGGGGGGAAAAGCGCGAGATTACGGTCTGCGGCCCCGCCGGCCGGCCTGTCCGGGCTTTCTACGGACTCCTGGGCGATGGGAAGACGGCCGTGCTGGAGATGGCGTCCGCCTCCGGCCTGAACCTGGTCCCGGCCGGGGAGCGAAATCCTCTCCACACCACGACCCGCGGCACGGGAGAGCTGATCCTGGCAGCCCTGGACGCGGGAGCGCGCCGCGTGCTGATCGGCATCGGCGGTAGCGCCACCAACGACGGCGGGGCGGGCCTGGCCCAGGCCCTGGGTTACCGCCTGCTGGACGGGGATGGCCGCGATCTCCCGCCGGGCGGAGCAGCCCTGGCCCGCCTGGCCCGCCTCGAGGCGTACGGCGCCGACCCGCGCCTCGGGTCGGTGGAGTTCGTCGCGGCCTGCGACGTGACCAATCCCCTGCTCGGCCCCGAGGGCGCCAGCGCGGTCTACGGCCCGCAAAAGGGCGCCACGCCGGCGATGGTGGCGGAACTCGATCACGCCCTGGCGCGGTTCGCGGAGGTGGTCAGGCGCGACTTGGGGCTGGACGTGGCGGACATGCCCGGCGCCGGGGCCGCGGGAGGGCTGGGGGCGGGGCTCGTGGCCTTTTGCCGGGCCCGC
>JBLNBS010000098.1:0-11666 GCA_050260175.1 Patescibacteria group bacterium
CCTCACCCCTCCCTCCCATAAGCTAGGAACGGGCTTTGCGCCCAGTCTCAAGGGAGGGACGGATTTGGAGGCATTGCGCGGCGGACATGTGCGGCGGCTCTTCCCCGGCGGCAACACGGCCTATGGCTTTCACTCCTTTTACGACCAGATCATCGCCCCCGATGCGACGCGCATCTTCATCATCAAGGGCGGCCCGGGCGTGGGCAAGGCCACTTTCATGCGGGCCATCGCCGAGGAGATGGCCGCGCGGGGCTTCGCGGTCGAGCTCATGCAGTGCTCCTCGGACAACGATTCGCTCGACGGGGCGGTCTTTCCCGGGATCGGGGTGGCCCTGATCGATGGGACGGCGCCCCACGTCGTCGACCCCAAGAACCCCGGCTGTGTCGACGAGATCGTGCACCTCGGCGACTTTTGGGACGAGGCCGGCATGGTCAGGGGCAAGGCGGAGATCCTGGCGCTCAACCAGCGGGTGGGCGCGCTCTTTGCCCGGGCATACCGCTTCCTGCGCGCGGCCAAGGCGATCCGCGACGACTGGTCCGCCGCCAATGCCGCCAGGCTCGACGCCGGGCGGGCCAACCGGCTGGCGGACGAGATGATCCACCGCTTTCTGGGCCCGAGGGCGGTCGCGGCGTCGCCCGGCGGGATCCGCCGGCTCTTTGCCAGCGCGATCACGCCCGAGGGTCCCGTAAACCATCTCGAGACGATCTTTAGCCGGGGACAGATCGTGGTCCTGCGGGGCGATCCCGGTTCCGGACGCTCGACTCTGCTCGGCAAGGTCGCGCAGGCCGCGGCGGAAAGGGGGCTCGCGGTCGAGTGCTTCATGTGCGGCTTTGATCCGCTGCGCCTCGAGCATATCTATCTTCCCGGGCTGCAAGTGGGCTTTGTGACCAGCGGCGAATACCACCGCTACGGCGAGGATCGCGCCGAAACCATCCTGGACATGGACGATTGCCGCGGGGGCGGCACGGAGAGTATCGCCATCGAGGATCGGGGGGTTTTTGCCGGCCTGCTGGGCCGGGCCGTGGCCTGCATCAGGGAGGCCAAGGAGACGCACGACCTGATGGAGAGCCACTACATCCCCCACATGGATTTTGCCGCCATAAACCGCCTGCGCGAGCGGATCCTCCGGCGCATCCTGGCATATGCCGGCGCGCCCGGGGCGGAGCCGGGCTGTCACAGCGCCGCGGGCGGGGCGTAGGATGTGAGGGGGGGGGGCATGCTTGGGTATACGCCTGCGCGTGTTTCAACCTGGTCATGCTGCTTTTTTGCGCCCTTTTTTGGCGCAGGCGCCGGGACCTGGCCGCGTATGTCTATGTTTACAAGGGCGCGATCTGGTTCGTCTGGATCACCTCCTGGCTATTTGCCCTGGCGTACATGGCCTCGCGCCCCACGGCCAGCGGGTTTCTCCAGGCCGTGACCTGCCCCGTCAGGCTGGCCAAGGCCACGCTCTGGCTGCTCGGCTCATTGATCGCGGTTTACCTGGCCTATCTGATCGTGGTCTATCCCTTTTTTGCCTCCCTGCGTCCGGCCCTGTCCAAGGAATACCTGGGCATCGACTGGCAGCTCGACATCTACGTCGAGGACAAGGTGGCCGGCCTGGTCGAGGAAGTGCCGGTCTCCACCATGCTCGTGCTCCATATGGGCCTGGCCCAGGTGCTCAGGGAGACAAAGGCCGAGGACCAGCCGGCGCTGCTCGCGAACCTGTGGCGGCACTACATCCCCCTGGTCACCGGCCGCCTCGCCGTGGGGGCGGCTCTCATCCCGCCCGGGGAGCCGGACGCGGATCACCCGGACGCGAACGAAGCGATCCGCCAGGCCGCTCTGGGGCAAAAGATCACGATCAATAAGGAGGACGCCGAGCGCACGCGGAACGCGGCCGCGTTTCCCCTCGTGGAGGGGGGCAGGACGGTCGTGGTGCTCGGCGCGGACTGGCCGCGGCGCAAACCGTTTCGGAGCACGTTCAACCTGGCGGCGCAGCAATTCAGCATCATCCGCAGCGAATACATCCTGGCGCGGGAGGTGGCCGGCGACAAGCTGACGTATTATGGCGATCCCTGGCATACCGAGGAAGGGGAGGCGGAGGAGACATGAGCGCGGCGACGAAGGTCATCAAGCTGCTCGCCGCCGGCAACGTGAACGGGCGCGAGGTTAAGCGCCGGGCCGATGCGGCGGTTAACGCGGCCACGGCCAAAACCTGCAAGTGCCGGGCCAAATGACGGGCGCCTGAATTGACATGGATTTGCCGCCGGGGATATAATTGGAGAAAGCCCGCCGCGGCTGGTGCAGGGAAGGCCTCCGCGGCGGTCGCGGGCGCTCGTGAAGACAGAGGACCACGTGGCATCCGCCCGCAGGGAGGAGGGGCGCGCGTGGTAACCAGGAACGACGTGGCAAGAAAGGCGGGCGTCTCGCCCGCGACCGTCTCGCGCGTGCTCGGCGGCTACCGCAACGTGCGTGAGGACCACCGCCGGCTGGTGCTGTCCGCCGCGGCGGAGCTCGGCTACCGGCCCAACCAGACCGCGCGCAGCCTGCGTACGGGCCGCACCAACAGGATTGGGCTGATCGTCTCCAACCTCATCAACCCCTACTATACCGAGGTCATCTCCGGCGTCGAGGAGGTTGCGCGCCGCGAGGGGTACGTGGTCTCGGTCTGCGACGCCCTCTACGAGAACTACGCGTATCTCCGGGCTTTTGCCGCCCAGCAGTGGGATGGCCTCATCATCGCCGCCAGCAATCTCGTTTTTCGGGAGATCGGGGCGAGCCTCATGCCAAGACAGGGGATCCCGGTCGTGCTGGGACCCGAGCTGACCGAGGCCGGCTCGGAATTCCCCCGCATCAAGCTGGATTGGGAATTGGAGGCGGAAAAGGCTGTGACCTATCTCCTGGGCCTCGGCCACCGCCACGTCGCCTTTGTCAGCGAGACAAAGATGGACAATCCCCTGAACGGCCGCCACAACGGCTACCGGCGCGCCCTGGCCGCGGCCGGCGTGGAGTACGATCCGGCCCTCTGCGTCAGCTGCTTTGAGATGATGGGCTCCCCGCAACTGGGGCTCTACGGCGTGAGGAGGCTCCTGGCCCGCGGGGTAAAGCCCACGGCCATCTTTGCCGCCAACGACCTCATCGCCATGGGCGCCATCGCCGCCCTGGCCGAGGCCCACCTGAACGTGCCCGAGGACATTTCCGTGCTGGGTTTTGACGACCTCTCCTTTGCCGCCATGACCACCCCCGCCCTGAGCACGGTGGCCGTGCCAAAGTGGGAGCAGGGGCGCATGCTGGCGGAGATGCTCCTTAACACCCTGTCCGGCGTGCCGCCGCGCACCGAGGCTTTGACAGGCAGCATCATCGTCCGGCAGAGCACGGCGCCGCCGGCCCGCTGACCGCCCGCGGCACGGCCACCCTCGAGGCCGCGAGGAGGTTGACCAGGGCCAGGACCGCAGCGGCGGCAAAGACGTACCCATACCCGCACGCCGTCCAGACGAGGCCGCCCAGGGCGGGGACGGTCATGGATACCACGTGGTCGAGGGAGATGCCCAGCGAGAGGGTGGGCGTGAGGTCGCCCGGCTCTCTCGCGATCTTGTTGAGGTAGGTCGTCCTGGCGATCCCCACGGCCATGAGCAGCTGATCCGCCACGAAACAGGCGCAGGTCAGGTAGAGGCCCAGGTTGAATCCCCCCACCATCAGCCCCTTCCCCATGGCGTACCCCAGGCAGACGAGGATGAGCAGGCCCGACTCGGCCATGAGCACCAGCCGCTCGCCCGCCTTGTCGATCACCATGCCGAGCAGAGGTTTGGCGGCGATGCCGAGCACCGAGGCGACGATCCAAAGCAGGGCGATGGTGGAGGCGGGCTGGTTGAAGACCTTGATGATCACCCAGGGGCCGAAGGTGAGGAAAACCTGCTTGCGCGCGCCGTAGAGCACGCTCATGGCGTAAAATAGCATGTACTCTTTCCTGAAAACGAAGCGCGTCCGGCGCGCCCCGGCCTCCCGGCGCGCCGTCCGCATGAGGCCCAGGCAGAGGGAGGCCAGGACAGCGGCTACCGCGGCGGTGATGAAAAGGCTTTTGAAGCCCAGCCCCAGGTGGCCCTGGCCCAGCCAGACCACGCCCGCGCCGAGGATGAGGGCGGCCGTGTTGGCTCCGGCCAGCTGTCCGAGCCTCTGGCCCACACGGTCCGGTTCGGCCACCCCGACGCCGATGGCCTGGCTCAGGGGCATGTAGAGATGGGTGCCCATGTTCCAGACCATCATCCACACGACGAGCCAAGCAAGGTCCGGCGCGAGGAGCCCGACCCCGATCACGCCCAGGCCCCAGAGGAAAGCCGCCAGGACGGCTAGTTTTACCTCAGGCAGGAAGGCCAGGAGCGCCGTGACGGCCACGATGCCGCAACCCGGCAGCTCCCGGGGGAATTCCAGAAATCCCCGCGTCCTGGCCGTCATGCCGAAGACCCCGCTCAGGTAGTTATTGAACGACGTGTCGGTGACGCCCGTCGCCACGCCGAAAAAGACGCCGGCCGCGAGGAAGAGCGCCCAGTTCCTCCGCGCCCCGGCGAACCACGCTCCGAGTTTGCCCAAGAGTTACCCCTCCGTCCTGTGGCAGCGCAACGTCATTCCCCGCGCGGGGAGGTAAATCCTGCCCCTGAGCGGGGAAATCTCTTCCGTCGCAGCTCGTCGCTGGTCGCTCGTCGCTTGGGGAACGGAATCCCTGGAACGACAACGATTCGAAGATGTTTTGGGCCGACGGCACGCTGAGAGCCTGCCGCTACGTGCGCCTCGCAGCCTGGAGGGCTGCATGGTTAAAGTCCAGACTGCGCCTGGTTGGCGGGAAGCAGTAGGTGACAGGCAGTGCGCCACCGTGAGGTGGGGTGCGGGGGGCCTGAAGCCAAACCTCTGACCGGAACGTGTGACAGAAAAGCAACGATACGATAAGCGGAGGTAAGCATTTAATGAGGATTATCGAAGAAAGCTGCGACAGGTGCGGAAAGTGCGAAGTGGAGTGCCACAACTGACCCGGGAGGATCAGGCAACCTTCATTATGCCAGGCCGCTCATTCAACAACCATTGTACAGAACAGAGCCTTGTCTTATCTCACATCCCAGGCAAAGACCGAGACGCTTGCTTCCCCCCAAGTCTCCAGGGGGACGAACCGAACGGCCTTTGTTTCAATATCCACCGCCATTCTTACGAGACGCTGGTAGTTGTTTTTAATTTCCGCCACGATATCCCATTCGCCCGCCTTATTCAAGGCCTCAATCCTAAACTTCCTGACCATGCGCGCCGGGATGCCGGCCGATTTCTGATCCAATGGATAACAGCACGCCATGCCGTCCGCTTCCCTGTTCAGATCGCTGTCAAAGACGAACCTTAATTCCGACAGCTTCACCGCTTTGCGGAAACGGTATTCCACCCACGCGCCGATGCTTCCCCGCCACCTGTTCGACCAGTCCCCGATGGGACGGTCAAAACCGTTACGCAAAGGTTCCGGGTGTCCTTCCGAGGAAGTAAGCTTGGCTTTTTTTGTGAGCTCCGGGATTTCCCTCATGAGCCAGGGAAGAAAGCAGTCATCCTCCAATAAAGCCTGCTGCAGCGCTTGGATTCTATGCTCGTACACTCCCCTCGGCGACAGGCCATCACTCGCCGCGATGGCCGCGGCGGTGCCAACCGCTTGGCCCACTATGGCGCAGGTGGCCATGACGCGGGTGGCGCTCATCGCGGCGTGGGTGGCGCTGATGTTCCTGCCCGCACAGAACAAGTTCTCGATGTTCTTTGAGTACATGCAGCGGTATGGGATGCCGAAGGGCGAAGGGGCGTGATGGTAGATGGTCGGCTGGCCGGGATGCCTGATGCCCGCCGGATGGTGATCGTCCATGGTCCATCCGCCATAAGCGGCGACATCGTCGAACCTCCCCCCGGCACGCACGTCATTTTGGGTCATGATGTAATCGCCGACGTAACGGCGACTTTCCCTCTTGCCCGGTAGAAAGCCGACCCAATCAAGCGCCCAGTTATCGGCGCCGTGGTCCCCCTGGTTCTTGATATGGTCCCAGACGCCGAAGGCGATCTTGAGCAACTCGTCTCGCAGATCCTCCGTGTCATGAATGGTGTCGTTTTCTCCGCCCAATTCGATCCACCAGAAATTACTCTGCCTGACATCATGGTCCCGAAAAGGAAGCTCGTCGTCGCTGAGATACTTGTTAGCCCAGGCCGGGGGGATGTAAGGTTGGGGCCTATCCGTCTCCCTCGCCTGGATCAGGCAGCTCATACCCATGGTCTTCCGATCGGCGGTTTCCGGTTCGATCGATTCGTCGAATTCGCCGGCGGCTTCCCGCCCGATCCTGAATTCCGCGCCAGATAGCGGTACCAAGATGCTGTCCCCCGAGCAGTCCGCGAACAACCGCGCTTCGACCGTATGCCAGGTCTCCGCGGTCATCTGCCAGCCCTTGACGCGCTTGATCCGATCGCCGTCCATTTCAAGGTCGACGCACGTACAATTCAACAGAAGGGTGATATTCTTTTCCAACTTCACTTTCTCATAGAGGACGCTGTCCCAGATGGAGTAGTTGCGCATAGGATTCCTGTACATGTTCTCGAGCGAGATTTCCTCGATGATTCCTGTTTCTTTGTTATTTGGCCCGTGGGCGCCGCCCACCCACATGCGTATCTCCGAAGAAGCATTGCCGCCGAGCACCGGACGATCCTGCATCAGCAGCACCCGCGCCCCATGCCGCGCCGCGGCGACGGCCGCGCACATGCCCGCCAGGCCGCCGCCCACGACGCAAAAATCCACCCTGTGATTTACCTGTCGCATGATTATATCTCCCGCTGGCTTTCCGATGAAGCAGACTTCATTGTCGTTACGCAAAGGAAGATCGATCTCAGATTAGCATTGGCCGACTCAATCCGCAAGGGGTATCATATGCCGCATGATTCGCATCTTGCGTTTCATCGTGGCGGACCGGGATAAAAATCAAGAGGAATTCGAGGGACCCAAGCAGAAATTCGTAGCGTCCTACACACGAATTTCGATGGAAAATGTTATGGTTACACGGGAGGGAAACGATGCAGTTTCGCCAGAAACCGCCGAAGCATCATCCAGGCACGCCGCTACCGATCTTGACGGATACTTATGCCCCGAGGCAAACGATCGACCTCGGTCTGGAACCGTGGGCCTTCAATTTCGTCGAGACCCCGGCCCGCCCCGATCTCGCGCTTGGCCGGCCGGTCGCGGTCGGCGGCACGGCCGAAAGGCCGGTCTTTACCGTGGATCTCGGCTGTGTCAGAGCCGTGGGCGCGGTGCGCTTTGCCGTGGATGATACGGCGGTGACGGACATACGCTTTACCATAGCCGGTGGCGCCACGGAGGATGCCTGGACCACGCTGCCCGCCAGGACCATGCGGCCGGCGCCCCTCACCGAGGCCGCGGTGGCTGAAAAGGCGGGCTCGGTCGGCTTCGTTGAAAGGGCCGTGGGCGCTTACTGCGAGCGCGAGTTCAAGATCGATGCCCGTTTCATCCGCCTGGAGCTCGAGCAGTGGGCCGGCGCCCCGATGCCTCGGACCCTGCGCCTCGAGGTCTTTGCCCCCGGCCGGGCGGACGGGGACGACCTCCGCTTTGCCCGGCCGGAATACGACGACCGCGCCTGGGAGCGGGTTGGCGTTCCCCACTGCTTTAACGAGACCGACACCTACCTCAATCACCGCGCGGCGCCCATCCGTCGCGGCATCGCCTGGTATCGCCGGCGCCTGCGCCTCGGCGCGGACCTGGCCGGCCGCCGGCTGCACCTCTTCTTTGAGGGCGTGAACGTCGCGGCCGCGGTCTACGTCAACGGCCGCTTCAAGCCCGGCGTCACCGCCGTGCCGCAGCCGGGAGAGGTGACGCATGTCGGCGGCTTCCTGCCGTTCACCGTGGACATCACGGACGACGTCAGACCCGGCGAGAACGTGATCGCCGTGCGGGTCGGCAACGCGGCGCGGTCCTTCTTCACCTGGCCGGGCTTCGGGGTCTTCGAGGGTTTCTGTATGGGCTGGGGCGGGCTGGTCTGCCCGGTGCGCCTCGCCGCCACGGGCGGGGTTCATATCCCCCTCGACGCCTATGCGGCGGGTGATCGTTGCGGAAGCTATTTTGCCACGACCTTGGCCACCAGGGAAAGAGTGGAGGTGCGCCACCTGACCCAGGTGGCCAACGACGGCGTGACGGCCGTGACCGCCGTCCTCGAGACCGCGATCGTCGATCCCGAGGGGAGGACGGTCCTCGCCCTGCGCGAAAGCAAGCCGGTCCCCGCCGGCGCGGCGGCCCTGTTCGAAGGGGCCGGTGTGATCGAGAACCCCCGGCTCTGGTTCCCCAACGCCAGCCCCCACGGCGCTCCTGTCCTGCACCGGGCCGTCCAGCGGGTGCTGGTGGACGGGCGCGAGGTCGACCGCGTCGAGCGGCGGATCGGCCTGCGCACGCTCGACTGGGACGGAGACTTTTGCTACGTCAACGGCGAAAAGCACCTCCTGCGCGGCTTCGGCCAGCGCAACGCCTATCCCGCCCTCGGCTCGGCGGTGCCGGCGGCCCTGCAATGGCAAGACATGCGCCACATCGCCGCCGCCGGCGGCAATGCCCTGCGCGTGGGGCATGTCCCGGCCATGCTGCCGACCGTCGAGGCCTGCGACGAGCTTGGCATCCTGGTCATCATGAACAGCGGCGACAACGAGTGGTCGCTCGCGGACGAGCCGGCCGCATCCTACAAGCAGGAATACGACCGGGCGATGATGGCCGCCTTTCGGAACCATGCCTCGATCGCGGTCTGGGAGGCCAATAACGGCCTGGCCAAGGAAGGCGCCATCGTCTGGCCGGATACGACCAGGGCCGCGGCGGAACGCTGGGATTCCCTCCGTCCGCGCATCGTCCTCACCCGCGACGGTTACCCGAAAGAGCATTGGCGCGAGGAAGACCGCATCGTCGTCGGCTACTCCAACGAATACCGGAAGGTCGCGGGATCGCCTTCGCTGAATACGGAGGTCTACGGCGCCCGCTGGGACGGCCGGCCCAGCTGGAACGCGGCCCGCTTCGATTACGGCAACGAAAAGACACTGGCGGCGTGGTTCGTGGATGACTACCTCAGGAATATCGACGACTCCGCCTGCGGCTGGATCCACTGGATGCTCGCCGAGAGCCAGGGCGAGGGCTACACCATCCACCTGAACGGCATGCGGGACCAGCGCTCGCTGGGCTCCTGCGCCATGGACGGCAACCGCTTGCCAAAGCTTCTCTACCATATCTTCGCGCGCGCCCTGTGGGTGCCTTTCTCCCTTTGTCCGGGCGTGGCCCTGCAGAGCCATTGGAACCTGGACGGCCGCCAGGATGTCGACGCCTGGAGCAACTGCCCCGCCGTGGAGCTCGTCCTGAACGGCAGGAGCCTGGGCGCGGCCGTCCCGGACGCGAGGACCCGCCGCTGCACCTGGCCCAACGTCGCCTGGGAGCCGGGCAAGCTGGCCGCGATCGGCCTGGACGCGGCGGGGAACCCGGTCTGCCGGGACGAGCGGGTCACGGCCGGGCCTCCGTACCGTCTGCGGGTCGAGTTCGAGCCGGCCCCGTCCGGCCCGGGCGGGATCCCCTTTCCCCTGCGCGCCAACGGCAGCGACGCCGCGATCGCCACCGTCACGGTGGTCGACGCCGCCGGGACATGGTGCCCGCACGCGGATCACGCCATCCGCTTCGGCGTGGCCGGCCCCGGGGTCTATCGCGGTTCGTACAATTTCTACGCCACGCCTGGCCGGGGTTTGCATTACCACTCGCCCGGGGATCCCGAGCTCTTGGCCGAAGGGGGCCTGATGCGCGTGGCGGTGCGCACCACTTTTACCCCGGGCACGATCGCGATCCGCGCGGAGGCCGACGGCCTCCTGCCGGGGGAGGCGGAGTGCGTGGCGATAGCCGCCAGGGAGTGAAATGGCGGGAGGGAATTTCACCGGGATCAGCACCATTTTCACAGTTATTCAATAGGAGGATGATGAGCATGAGCTTTGCAAGCCGTAGGATTCTTCTGACTGGCGCCTCGCGTGGCATCGGGCTGGGAGCGGCACGGCTCCTTTTGTCAGAGGGAGCACGGATTATCGGTACGGGCAAAGACGCGGCCCGCCTCGAGGCCGCGGCAAAGGAGCTGCAACAAATCGGCGATTTCCACGCGGTTGCGGCGGATCTGGCCCGGCCGGCCGAGGCCGCGGATATCTTGGCCGCGGCCGTCCAGGAACGCTGGGGAGCCCTGGACATTCTGGTGAACAACGCGGCCCTGGGCGGGACCAGCGGCGGTTTTACCAATGGTCCGGCGGCCGATCTCGGCCGTTTGCTCGAGGTCAACCTCATGGCGCCCCACCATCTGATCCGCGCGCTCGTGCCTTTGCTGGAAAAAGGCTCGGAACCCCGGGTGCTGAACGTGAGCTCGGGCGCGGGCCAGCTCCGGACCCTGCTCTATAAGAACGGCAATCCCAACTACTGCCTGAGCAAGTATGCTCTGAACGGCCTGACCATCCTGTGGAGCCGTGAGCTAAAGGGCCGCATCGCCGTAAATGCCCTGAATCCCGGCTGGATCCGCACGGACATGGGCGGCCCGGAGGCACCCGAGGAGCCGTCCGCCGGGGGCAGGAGGATCCTGCAGGCCCTGAGCAAGCCGTGGGACGAGACGGGGAAGTTCTGGTACGGGGAAGAGGAGATGGAGTGGTAGCATCTTCGCCCAGGATTGAAATCCTGGGTCGCGCCTTGACACATCCTGTTAGGCGCTCACTTAGGCCGTCCTGGCCCTGGGCTATGCAAAACCGTTCTGAATTCCCTGCGGGGAATCGGATGTGTCTGGGGTTGACATGGAACCATCACCGAATCCCCGCGGGGATTTGAGAATGCAGTTGACTTAGCCCAGGAATTCATTCCTGGGCTAATCAGGGCGTTGGGATATCATTTCCCATCCGGAATATCCTCCAACGTCGCATCGATCCGCCCGCCAGAACCGTGGTGCAATTGCTGGTTTTCCACATAGGCCTGGACCGCGGGGACATCACCGGCCCGGAGTGTCGTGGCGCTGTAGCCTTCCTGCCAGCCGAAATCCATGATGGCTTCCTGGCTCATCTTGCGCGAACTGGCGCCCTTTAGGTCTTTGATGATCTCCGAAAGGCGTTCGGTGGGCGGCATATAGAAGAGGATATGGGCATGATCTTCGACGCAGTTGGCGGCAATCACGCGGCAGCCTTTTGCCACCGCCCGCTCGGTGAGGAAGCGGTTAAGCGGCGCCTGGAGGTTGGCAGAGATCCACGGTTCGCGGTGTTTCGTCGACCAGACGACGTGGTAGTAGAGTTCGAGGCGCGCGTGAGGCATCGGCATCACCGGGCGGAAGATTTCGATAATTGAAGGCGGGATCCTGCTGAGATGGGATTAAAATCCTGGGTCGCGCCTTAATACATCCTGTTAGGCGCTCACTTAGGCCGTCCTGGCCCTGGGCTCAATTCCGCCCAGGATTGAAATCCTGGGCTAGGTTCAGATCGTTCTTAATTCCCTGCGGGGAATCGGATGTGTCTGGGGTTGAGCCAGTTTTTACGAGACCGCCAGTCTTTGACGGTCTCATTTGTTATCACGGACGATCACGTGCATATCGTCTTTTCCATCCCGCCTCGGACAGGACTGGCGCCTTTCATCGGCCGGCTCAAGG
>JBLNBS010000099.1:0-16866 GCA_050260175.1 Patescibacteria group bacterium
CTGCTCGTGGTGGAGGAGGGCGCATACCTCCAGGGAAACTGCGAGGCTCTTCCCAGGGGCGATCTCAAGGAACGCGGCAAGGCGCTCAAGGTTGAGACCCCGCCGCCGGCCAAATCGTAAAAAAGCCAAAGAGTTTACGCGGCTAACCCGATTGATAACTTTTGGGGCACAAACCCTGGTATCAAGTGCCACGTGGTGCCACTGTATCTAGTGGCCCGTGTATTAGACTCACAGGCTCCTCAAGGATGCGCCCCCGGCGGGCGCTTTTTTTCGCCCATTTTAAAGAGGGAAACCCCATTCCAACGCGGATCTCGAAAGCAACCTTTCTTCTTTCTCGCAGCTGCTCCAGCCGCCCACAGACGGCGGTGGGCGCATACCCGGGTTCGCGGGGGTAGCATACTAGTCCTGAGGTGGGATTGATGCACCGGCAGAAAATCGCCGTGGACGACGGCCTGACGAATTACCATTCATTCCTGCGGGACGAAGGTTACGAGGTGGTCGGCCTGAACCAGCCTGGCGCGGGGGATGCGGACGCCGTGCTGCTCTCGGGCCAGGACAGGGACTTTATGGGAATCACGGCGCGCGACACGGGGGCTTTTGTCCTGGATGTGACCGGGCGTAGCCCGGATGAGGTCCTGGCCGATTTGGACAGGCATTTCGCCTTGCGCGACGGGTGAGTGCGGGAAGAGATCGAGGTATGCCGGCTTGAGGGGCGTGGTGGAGACCGCGCCCCTCAAGCCGTTTTATCAAGCGGTTTACCAGGGAGTTTCCCGCAAACACCCCCCGGTTCAACCCATAATCACATGGCAACACGTATAGAAAGCTTACCAGTTTGGCGACACTCTGCCAGGAGAGGAAAAACATACACCGTAAAGCCGGTGTGGCTGCTTTCCTGGGAGGGATGGCGGAATGCGACACTTGTCGGCCATGGTGGTTGTGTTAACGATAGCAATGGCTACGGCGGCTTGTAACGGCGCCGCGGCGGCTTCCCCCGCGTCTTCTCCATGTACGCCGCCACGGCGCGCTGCGGTTCCGGTTCCTTACCCCGCCATCCAGGCCTGGGTGGCCATGCATGACTGGACGGTCATCGATTGCCTGGCCGCGCTCGTCAGGCGTTACAACCGCCGTTTGCCGGAAGGCGACGCGCTGTCATTGTTGGATGCCATCCTCAGGGGAGCGCTACTGCACGATCTGGATCCGCTGCTGGTGGCCAGCGTCATCGCGGCCGAATCCTCTTTTAACCCCCGCGCGCGCTCCCATTGCGGAGCCGAGGGATTGATGCAGCTCACCCGCCCCGTCCAGCCATGGCTGGGGGTTACGAATCCTTTCAACATCAAGCAGAACGTGGCGGGTGGCTGCCGTTACCTCACTTATCTCAGGGAACGTTTCGGCCGGATCGATCTGGTCCTGGCCGCTTATAACTCGGGTCCCACCAGGGTCGCCAGGCTGCGGCGCGTGCCGAACATCCCGGAAACGGTGAGGTATGTACGGCATGTGACCCGCCTTCACGCGAGCCTGCAGGCATCCCTGAAAGATCGGCCGTTTGCCGTGGCGCGAGGTATGGAACGCCCTTTTGTCTTTGCCTGAATAGCGGGCGGTCGAATGCGTCCGCCGCCCGCTATTCAGCCGCGCTCGCCCCGGCTTGGCTTGCGGGACGGTTCGGAGACGGGGATTCCCGCCCGGGCCGCCCAGAGGCGCAGATCCTTTTGCCAGGCTGCCTCCTCTGCGCCCGGGACGCGTCTGTTGACATTCTTCTCCCAATCCCTGGCGTAGTCCGCCACCTTCTGGCCGCAGGCCCTTACATCGGCCAGGACCTCCTCGTTACCAAGACGTAAAAGACTGATGCCGAGCTCTGCCAGGGACTTCTCCTTGGCAAGGTCACGCAGTCTGGCGGGGAGGGCACAGTGGGAAAAGCCGTCGATCTCGACGGCCAGGAGACAACGGGGGAGGAAGAAGTCGATCTCGCGCCCGGCAATCATTTCGCTCTGTCGATACTCTAGCCCGCGCCTGGACAATTCCCGGCGCAGCAGGGCCTCGGCCTTGTTTTCCTCGTGATGGTAAGGCGTCACGATCGATCAATCCTTGGAGTTTGTCCCGACTAACCCAATTCACGACCGCAGGAGCACAAACTCTGGTATCAGGAGACATACGGCGCCACTATATACGGGTTTTGGAGGCATTACTCCGACAGGCTCCAAGCGTGAGGTTTCGGCTCGGACGGGGCGCAGACGCGCGGCCGGCGGCCAAAGGGCTCCGGCGGAATGCCTCCCGCCCGCAAGCAGCCAAGACCGGATCGTACGCACCGATCATACCGCGGGAAACAGATTGTGGCAATAGGACTGGGGCCCGATCCGTCACCCCCGGCCGTTACCCTCCTCCTGCCACCGCAAGACCGGTTTCCGGGCCGCGCCGGCCTCGTCCAGCCTGCCGACGGGTGTGTAATGGGGCGCTTCGTGCAACAAGCGCGGATCCCGGACCGCTTCGTCGGCGATGGCGAGCATCGCATCGGCAAAAGCATCCAGCACGGCCAATGGTTCGGTCTCGGTTGGTTCGACCATCATCGCCTCCTCCACGATCAGGGGGAAATAGATGGTGGGGGGATGAAAACCGTAGTCGATCAGGCGCTTGGCGATGTCCAGGGCATGAACGCCCTGGGCTTTTTGCCGCCGGGCCGAGATGACGAACTCGTGCATGTGTGGCCCGGCATGAGAGAGCGCGAAGGCGCCGGCAAGACGGGTTGCCAGGTAATTGGCGCCGAGCACCGCATCGAGGGACGCCTGGCGCAGGCCTTCGGCGCCCAGGGACAGGATATAAGCGTACGCCTTGATCAAGACGCCGAACTGGCCGTGGAATGAACGGACGCGTCCGATGGAGAGCGGCCCCGCGTCGGTCAGGCGGTAGCGCCCGTCTCCGTCCCTCGACACCAGGGGGCTCGGCAGGTACGGCGCCAGGGCCGGTGTGACCCCCACCGGGCCGGCTCCCGGCCCGCCGCCACCGTGCGGAGTGGCAAAGGTCTTGTGCAGGTTGAGATGGAGCGCGTCGAACCCCATGTCGGCCGGGCGGCAGAGGCCCATGATGGCGTTGAGATTGGCGCCGTCGTAGTACAGCAGCCCGCCCGCCTGGTGCACGGCGCGGGCGATCTCAGGGATGCGCGTCTCAAAAAGCCCGAGCGTATTGGGGTTGGTGAGCATCAGCGCGGCCACGCTCCCGTCCAGGCGCGCCCGGAGCGCCTCGAGGTCGACACCTCCATCGGGCGCCGACGGCACCTGCAGGACCTCGAACCCGCTCATGGCCGCGCTGGCGGGATTGGTGCCGTGCGCGGTGTCCGGCACGAGGATGCGGCGGCGCTTGGTTTCCCCGCGCCCGTCGTGATAAGCACGGATGATGAAAAGCCCGGTTAGTTCGCCGTGCGCGCCGGCGGCGGGCGCGAGTGAGAAACGGGCCATACCCGTCAAGGCCGTGAGGGCATCCTCCAGGCCCGCCATGACGGCCAAAGCGCCCTGGATATCATCCTGGTCCTGCAGCGGGTGTATGGCCGCAAAGCCCGGCAGCGACGCGAGGTCCTCGTTGATCTTGGGGTTGTACTTCATGGTGCAGGAACCGAGCGGGTAGAAACCATTGTCCACTCCGTGGTTCCTCAGGGACAACGCGGTGTAATGGCGCACGATCTCGGGCTCGGAGAGTTCCGGCAGGCGCGGCGGGGTTTTACGCAGATACGCCGCGGGGACGGCCCCCGCCGGCAGGGGCGGGATGCCGTTGGCGGGCACCTGGACGCCCTGCCGCCCAGGGCTGGAGCGTTCGAAGATCAGCGGGAAATCGCAGGACATGAACTCGCCTCCATGACTTCGGCAAGGAAGTCGATCTCTTCCGCGGTGCGGGCTTCCGTCACCGCCAGGAGGATTGCCTGGCCGAGTTCGGGATAGTGGGTGGAGAGGTCCAGGCCGCCGATGATGCCTCGCTCTCGCAGCCTCCTATTGAGCAAGGGCACCGGTACCGGGCTCGCCAGGGCGAATTCGTGAAAGAACGGGCCGTCAAAAAGGGGTTTGAAGCTGCCGCCGGCGGTGAGGCGCTCCATCGCGTAATGAGCTCCGGCCGCGCACTGTTCGCCGATGCGGCGCAGGCCGCCGGGTCCGGCCGCCGCCAGGTGGATGGCGGCGCGCAGCGCACCTAGGGCCGAGTTGCTGCAAATGTTAGAGGTGGCCCTTTCGCGGCGGATGTGCTGCTCCCGTGTCTGCAGGGTCAGGACGAAACCGCGGCGCCCGGAAACGTCGCGGGTCTGCCCCACCAAACGGCCGGGGATGCGGCGCAGATGCTCCTCTCTGGCGGCCAAAAAGCCCAGGCCGGGCCCGCCGAAGCTGAGCGGCAGGCCCAGAGGCTGCCCTTCGCCGGCCACCAGGTCGGCGCCGAGCGCGCCCGGTGCCTCCAGGTAACCGAGGGCCGCGGGATTGGCCGCCACCACGAACACAGCCCCCGCCTCGTGCGTGGCCGCGGCCAACGGCGCCAGATCCTCGATGAGGCCGAAAAAGTTGGGGTAGGCAGCGATCACGGCCGCCGTGTCTCCATCCAGCTCGAGAGTCTGTGGCCGGAGGAAACCGTCGCCGAGCTCCGGCTCCACTAGGACGGCGTCCCGGTGGCGCAGGTAGGTGCGGAGCACTGCCCGGTAATCAGGGTGCACGCTGCGGGCGGCCACCACCTTGCGGCGCCGCGTCGCGGCCAAGGCCATCAAGGCCGCCTCCGCCACGGCCGTCGCCCCATCATAGAGGGAGGCGTTGGCCACCGGCAGGCCGCAAAGCTCGGCAATCATCGTCTGGAACTCAAAGATGGCCTGCAGCAGGCCCTGGCTCATCTCCGGCTGGTATGGCGTATAAGCGGTGTAGAATTCGGCGCGCGAGGAGAGATGGTTCACGATGGCGGGGATATGGTGCTGATAGGCGCCGGCGCCCAGGAAACATGTGGCGTGTGCCGCGCCGGTGTTCATGGCGGCCCAGCCGCCAAAAACCCGGGTCAATTCCGGCTCGGAGAGGGGCGGGGGAATGTCGGGCGGTGTTTTTAGGCGCAAGTCCTGAGGCAGCGGCGCGAGCAGATCCTCCTCGGACGCCAGGCCCAGAAAGGAGAGCATGCGCCGCCGCTCGTCCGGGGTATGGGGGAGATAAGGGTGATTCATCTCAAGCTTGCCTCCTCCGGTAAAAAGGCAGGGGCACCATCCTGGCGGCCGCGCGCCGGTTGTGAACCTCCACGGCCAGGGTCGCGCCGCCCGCCAGGGCCCGCGGTGTGAGCAGCGCCATGGCGATCGCCTTG
Organism: Patescibacteria group bacterium; assembly: GCA_050260175.1. Lineage (GTDB taxonomy): Bacteria > Bacillota > UBA4882 > JAAYXC01 > JAAYXC01 > JBLNBS01. Next base: position 5,299 of record JBLNBS010000099.1, read on the forward strand.
TTTGTGTAGGGTGACAGCGTGCCCGAGGTTACCGTGCCGGCCGGCTCCCCGTTGGCGAGAACCGCGTGGCCCGCTCGGGCGATGCCGCGATCCAGGAGTTCCAGGCCGGCCAGCCGACGGGGTGGGCCGTTCTCGGCCTGCGCCTCGAGGGCCGCGCGCCCGATGAAGCCTTGTTTGCCCAAGGCCACGAAGCGCGCCAGGCCCGCCTCGAGCGGGGAGATCTCCGGCGAGAGCTCGTGCCCGTAAAGAGGCATGCCGGCCTCCAGGCGCAGGGTGTCGCGGGCGCCCAACCCGGCGGGGACCGCCAGCCCGGTCGCGAGGATGGCGTCCCAGACGGCCGTCGCATCCTCGGGAGCCAGGTACAGCTCATAACCGTCCTCGCCCGTATAACCCGTGCGGGAGAGCAGGCAAATACGGCCGGCCACCCTGGCGCCGGGCATAAAGGTATAATACCTCAGAGCCGGAACCTCCGGGGACATGAGCCCCGCGAGGATCCCGGCGGCGGCGGGCCCCTGGAGGGCGAGTTGCGCGAACTCGTCCGAGGCGTCCTCCAGGGCAACGGCGTAACCGCCGGTGTTGGCCAAAAGCCAGGCCAGGTCCTTGGCGGTGTTGGCCGCGTTGACGACGAGCAGGTACTCCGTCTCGCCCATCATGTAAACCAGGAGGTCGTCGACGCAGCCCCCGTCCGGATAGCACATGGGGCTGTATAGAACGCGGCCCGGGGTGAGACGGGTACAGTCGTTCGTGAGCACCCGCTGGAGGAAAGCCAGGGCATCCCGGCCGGTCAGCCGCAGCTCGCCCATGTGGGAGACATCGAACAGGCCCGCGCCCGTGCGCACGGCGCGGTGTTCGTCGCCGATGCCGGCGAATTGCACGGGCAATTCCCAGCCGGCGTAGGCCGTGAGGTGCGCCCCTGCCGCCGCGTAGGCAGGATAGAGCGGCGTGTGTTTGAGCGTCCCGCGTTTTGCATCCTCAGGCAATCCAGTGCACCCCCGTATCTTTACGTTTTCGCGCCGTCCAGGCGCGGCTGCTTGCGGCCCGTGCTTATGGTGCCACGCAAATCCGCCGACAAAAAAGGACAGAAGCAAACCCGGCGGCTTGCTCTGTCCTTGCACCTGAGAGAATTCCCCTTTTTTACGGGGATTACCCCTTTGGTGTCCGCATCTCGGCGCGGAACTCTCCAGAGTCTGTCAGGGTGCGGTGGCCTGACCTGAGAGGTTCGCGGCCGGTTGCCGGACCGGCCGGTTGCTCCTCCGGTGCCCCCCGATCCCCGCCCGCGCCCGGGCGGCGCGGGGGGACTCTCCCGCCCCCGTCATCCAGGTGTGTGTTTTACGATCTAGATTATTCGCGCCCGCTTGACAAAATCCTCCCAAAGCATCGGGGGACGGACTCGTGCGCGCGCCTCCCGCCGGGCCTGGCCATGAGCCCCGTGGCGTGGTATGCTAAACTCGGGTTCGAAATGCGTTTATTACCTGCGGCTTTGGTGCCTGTGCGTGTGGCGCGACGAACCCCCGGATAAATGGTCACCTTTTTGGCGCATGTACCAGAGTTTGTGCCCCCGCATGCGATAAATGGGATTAGTTTACAAACTAGTTGTGCCTTGTACGCTGGCGCCAAAGGCGCGTCATGCTTCGCTTAAGGTTTGTGCTTTCGAGATTTTTAAGCGAAAAGGAGGAGGATTCTCTTGCGGGGTTCCGAGCGGACCGATCAGATCGAGGGCTGCAATCCCGTCCTGGAGGCAATCCGCGCCGGCCGCCCCCTGCATCGCGTCCTTGTCGCGCGCGGTGCCGGCGGTGGGAGACTGGGGCCGGCCCTGGCCGCGGCGCGCGCCGCGGGCGTGCCCGTCGTGCAGACCGATCCCGCGGCGCTCGACCGCATGGCCCGGACCAGGAACCATCAGGGCATCATCGCCATCGCGGCGCCAAAGGCCTGCGTCTCCCTGGCGGACCTGCTCGCCGCCCCCCGCCCGGGGCCGCGCTTTCTCCTGCTCCTGGACGGCGTCATGGACCCGCAGAACCTGGGTGCCCTTTGCCGCACGGCCGAGGCCATGGGCGTCAACGGCCTCGTCCTCCCGGAGCGGCGGGCCGCGGGTCTGACCACCGCGGTGGAGCGGGCTTCATCCGGTGCCCTGGAGCATCTCCCCGTCGCCCGGGTAACCAACCTGGTACGCGCGATGACTGAGCTGAAAGCCGGGGGATACTGGCTGATCGGCGCCGAGGCGGGTACGGGTCGGTATGAGTTGCCGGAGCTGAACGGCCCGGTGGGCCTCGTGCTGGGCGGCGAGGGCGAGGGCCTGCGCCGCCTGGTCCGGGAGGCCTGCGATTTCCTGGTTTCCATCCCCATGTTCGGGCGGGTCAACTCGCTCAACGTGAGCGCGGCGGGGGCCATCCTCATGCACGCCGTGGCGGCGGGGCTCAGGCGCCCGCGGGTTGAGGCACCGGCAGCGCGCTAGACTTCGTGGTGCGGGTACGGCTAGGCCAAGGGTTTGGCATTTTTTGGCGGGGGAAGGTTCGGGGCGTCCGCTTCGTCGGGCGGTTCCGCGGCGGCCTCCCCGCCCGGAGGTTTATCGGGCGCCGCGCGGCGTTGCGCGGCCGGCTCCTGGGCATGGGGAGCGGCGGCGGGCGTACGGCCGGCTTCGGCCCCCCTGACGCGCGGCACGGGGTGATAGACGTCCTCGGAGATAATCTCGATCCGGCTTGGGCGTTCAGGATCGCCGTAGAGTCTGGCCACGCGCACGCGGTAGCCGGGGGCGCCGGCACTGTTTTTGGTGGCGCGGGGATCGCCGGGTGCGACCACCGGTGGCTCGAGCCTCGCCAAGACCTGGGAAACCAGCCAGACCCGGCGCGAAACCGGTTTCTCCCCGAGCAGGCCGAGGCGGAGCGTACGTCCCTCCACGGCGGCCAGGACCATGAGGTGCCCGCCGCTCGTGTTCCTGAACTTGAGGTCGAGACCGGGATAATAGACCGTTGCATCCCGGCCCAATGGGACATAACCCGGGGGCAGCGAATGGCAGGTGCGTTCCACGACCGGCAGCCCGGCTATGAGTACGGCATTATAGAGCGTCGTGGCCACCTGGCAGACGCCTCCGCCGATGCCGGGCACCAGTTCCCGGCGGACGATCTCGGGGGCGCGCCTGTAGCCGCGCGCCAGACTGCGCGGCCCGAGCGCCGCGTTGAAGGAAAACACACGTCCCGGCCGCACCAGTGTGCCATGGAGGACGCGCGCGGCCAAGCGGATGTTGGCCAGCCGCTCGGGCGGCGAACCCGAGAGAGCCGTGGCGTAGGAAGCGATCAGATGGCTCAGATGGAGCCCGGCCAGGGCATGAGCCGGGGTGGCGGGCGGGACGGGGCGGAGCACGAGCCGCGCCCGGCGGGCCGGCCCGGCGGCGGTCGCGGCGCGGATGATGTTGCGCGCCGTGGCTTGCAAGGCGATCCTTCGCCCGGCCCTGGCCGGGACGATCGCGCCCGCAGCGCGGTCGTAATAGGCGTTGGCCGGCGCGAACTCCACTTCGGACGCTATTTCAGCCGCGAGGGCCGCCGTCAGGCGGCGCGCATCGACCCGCACCGGCAGGCGCAGGCGCAACGGGCGTCGCGGGGCGGCGGCCAGGGCGAGCACGCGCGCCCCCAGCCAGCCGCGGCGCCCCCTTGCCAGGCATTCCCGCAGGGGCGCCCGCCAGTCAATGCGGACGCCCAGGGCGCGGGGGGACAGGCTCCAGGCGCGTGAATCCGAAACGAGCGTAATCGGCGTAACGAGGTGTCTCCCCGCCCGCTCCCGCAATGCCGCCTCGGCGCGGCTGGAGGGCCAGCCGCCCACGGACAGGCCGTCGATAAAGGCGCTGCCCGCGATCCTTTGGCCGCGGAGAGGAAAAAAAACCAGCGCTGGCAAGAAGGATAGGATCGACGCGGCGAGGATGACGGCAAAGGCATACCGGCGCAACGATTTCATCTCCCGTTGCCACGCTTTGCATAAGCGCGCCGCATGTATCCCGGTTAGCATCTCCAGGGAGGCGCGGCAATAGACGGCCTCACCCGCGGCGGGGCGGCGGCAAGCTTGACGTTGTACGGAAGACTATTGTATAATCACCTTGGACAAACAGGGCGGGGAGATGAGCGCGTGGCTGACCGAGCCGCTGAGGAAATGTTGGACGAGGCAATCGTCGAGGCAGCAAGGGTAGGCGATACAACCGCGCTGGAATTCCTCATCAACAAGTACAAGAATTTCGTACGGGCCAAGGCCCGTTCGTATTTTCTCATCGGCGCCGACCGCGAGGACATCATCCAGGAGGGCATGATCGGCCTCTACAAGGCGATCAGGGACTTTCGCCACGACAAGCTGGCATCATTCAGGGCTTTTGCCGAACTCTGCATCACCAGGCAGATCATCACCGCCATCAAGACTGCCACTAGGCAGAAACACATCCCCCTCAATTCATACGTCTCCCTGAACAAGCCCATCTATGACGAGGAATCCGACCGCACCCTGCTCGACGTCATCTCCGGCACAAAGGTCACGGATCCGGAGGAGTTGGTCATCAGCAGGGAGGAGTTCGTGGACATCGAGAACAAGATGGGTGAGTTCCTGAGCGATCTCGAGTGGAAGGTCCTCATGTCCTACCTGGACGGCCGTTCCTATCAGGAGATCGCCAAGGATCTGCGGCGGCACGTCAAGTCCATCGACAACGCCCTGCAGCGGGTCAAACGCAAGCTGGAGCGTTATCTGGAGCGGCGCGAGGAACAGGTTAACGCGTAGGAAATACCAGGATGTACCCCCCGAAAACGAGTTGACATCACCCGCCCTCTGGATTATAATTGATTTTGCGGCTCGGCTGGGCCGCGACCCGTGGAGGGGTTCCCGAGTGGCCAAAGGGGGCAGACTGTAAATCTGTTGGCTGACGCCTTCGAAGGTTCAAATCCTTCCCCCTCCACCATAGCAAGCCATCCGGGGTCTTTGCAGCCCCGGCGATGCATAGAATAACGCCGCGGGGTGGAGCAGCTGGTAGCTCGTCGGGCTCATAACCCGGAGGTCGTAGGTTCAAATCCTACCCCCGCAACCAAGCAATATAACCCCCGGGCAACCCCGGGGTTGGTTTTATGGGCCCACTTAGCTCAGTAGGTAGAGCACATCCATGGTAAGGATGAGGTCGTCAGTTCGATTCTGACAGTGGGCTCCATCTTATTTTCTCAGGATCTGGCCGTGCTAAAGCGCATAATACGCAAATTATTTTCAGAATTATTAATCTTCCACAGGTCTGTCTCCAGGCATCTTCGAGGGCCGTCCGCTTCCGCCTGACGGCTCCCGATCGCATCCGCCCCGGCAGGTTATAGACCACCCGGGTGGAATACTCCAGTGATCCTGCCCCTTGCCGCCTGTATCACCCGGCCCATCATATAACGCCGTTCTTAACGATCCTCACGTCCTTGCGGGAAAAACGGCTTGATTCCCTTCGCGCCTGTGCGTCTTCGTATGATTAATCAGGGGAGGCCCCATGGACATCCAGCGCATCATCCGCGCCGTCGAGGCGCACCCGAGCTACCGCGGGCAGATCGTCGCCTGCCGGCGGGCGCCCGCCGCGCCGAGCAGGTACGCGGCGCCCGAACCGCCCCTGCGCGCGGAACTGGCCGAGGCGCTGGGCCGCCAGGGGATCGGCGCGCTCTACGAGCACCAGGCGGCGGCCCTGACGGCGATCGGCCGCGGGCAGCACGTGGTCGTGGAGACGCCCACGGCCAGCGGCAAGAGCCTCTGCTTTCATCTCCCGGTCATCGCCGGGCTGGCGGATGACCCCGGGGCGAGGGCGCTTTACCTCTTTCCCACCAAGGCATTGGCCCGGGATCAACTGGCAAAGCTCGGGGCCCTGGCCCCGGGTGTGCCGGCCGGGGCCTACGACGCGGACACGCCCAGGTCCGAGCGGCGCCGCCTGAGGGAGGAGGCCTCCCTCATCCTCACGAATCCCGACCTCCTGCACATGGGCATCCTCCCCTACCACCTGCATTGGGGCAAATTCTTCGGCGGCCTGCGCTACGTGGTGGTGGACGAGATCCACACCTACCGTGGAGTCTTCGGCACCCACATCGGCCACGTCCTGCGCCGCCTGCGGCGGGTGGCCGCGGCCCACGGCGCGCAGCCCCTTTTCATCATGGCCTCGGCCACCATCGCCAATCCCGCGGAGCATGCCGAGGCTCTGCTCGGCGCCCCGGTCAACCTTATCCACGGCGGGGGGGCGCCCCGCGGTGAACGCGCCTTCCTCCTCTGGGACGCCTACCGCCGTCCCCTGAGGGAGAGGACGGCCCAGTCCGCCTACCTCGAGGACGCGGCGTGGCTCCTGGCCCTCCTCATCGAGGAGGGCGTGCGCACCATCGCCTTTACCCGCTCGCGCCAGGCCGCGGAGTGGCTGCAGGTGAGCCTGGCGAGGCTGCTCGAGGGTTCGGGCCAAGGCGAGCTGGCGGCCAAGGTGCGCTCCTACCGCGGCGGCTACCTCCCCAGCGAGCGCCGGGCCATCGAGCGGCAGCTGTTCACGGGCGAGCTCCTCGGGGTCGTCAGCACGAGCGCCCTGGAGCTCGGCGTGGACATCGGCGGGCTCGAGGCGGCGTTGATCCTGGGCTACCCCGGCACCATGGCCTCGCTCTGGCAGCAGGCCGGCCGGGCCGGGCGCGGGGGCGAACCATCGCTCTGTATCTTCGCCCCCGGGCCGAATCTCCTCGAGCGCTACCTGCTCCAGCACCCCGACTACTTCTTCGGCCGGCCCTTCGAGCGCGCCCTTATCGACCCTGCCAATCCTTACATCCTCCAGCAGCACCTGCGGGCCGCGGCCTTCGAGTGGCCCCTGGGGCCCGAAGACGCCTCGCTCTGGGGCGGCATGGGCACGGCGCTCGCCGATCTCCTCGCGGACGAGGGCATGCTAACAAAGAACGCGGCGGATGGCCGCTGGTACTACGCGGGCGCTGACTACCCGGCCGAGGGGACGAGCCTGCGCGGCGGCGGGGGGAGCTTGCGCCTGGAGGCCGGCGGCCGGACCATCGGCACCATAGACGCGGCTGGCGCCGCGGCCCAGGTCCATCCCGGCGCGATCTATCTCCACGCGGGCGAGAGGTACGTCGTGGCCGCGCTGGACGAGGCCGGGGGAGTCGTGCGCCTCGAGCCGGCCGTGGGGGACTATCTTACCCAGGCCATGTCGGAGACCGGCGTGGCGGTGACGGTCGTGCACAGGGAGAAAACTTACGGTCCCGCTCGGGTCCGCCTGGGCGAGGTCCGGGTCACATCGAGGATCACGGGTTATGTGCGGCGGGACGCGAGCACCGGCGCGGCGCTAGGCAATTTCCCGCTTGCCATGACCCCGTCCGAGACCGAGACGGTCGGCTTCTGGCTCGTCTTCCCTCCCTCCCTGGCCGGGGACCTTGCCGGACGCGGGCTCGATCCCGCGGGCGGGCTCCACGGCTTGGAGCATCTTTTGATAGGCCTTTTGCCCCTGGTGGTGCTCTGCGACAGCAGCGACGTAGCTGGCTCCTCCACGGTCCACCACGCGGACGCGGGCGGGCCGGCCGTCTTTCTCTACGACGCGGCGCCGGGGGGCGTGGGCTACAGCGAGCGGGCCTACGACGGTTTGGCGGATCTCATCGCGCGGGCCGGTGATGCCCTGGCCGCCTGCTCCTGCGCGCGCGGCTGCCCCTCCTGCATCCAGAGCCCCGCATGCGGCAGCCACAACCAGCCCCTGGACAAATCCGCCACAAAGGAAATCCTGGCGCGGTTGCAGAATGTATCGAGTTGAGGTGCTTGACGATGCCTCTGTCCCTCGAGGAGAGACTCCGCAGCTTTAGGGCGGCGCGCCAGGCGCCCGCCCCCGCGTCGCCGCTCGCGCGCGACCTGTTCGGCGGAACCGAGGTCGCGGCACCCGAGGGGACCTACTACCTGATCGAGCGCGCCTATGCCGAGCGGTTCGAGCTGCCGGCGCCCGGGCTGGAGCGTCTGCGGCGCAACCTCCGCCTGCTCTACGGGATCGGCCCGCGCACCGAGGAAAAGCTCAGGGCCAGGGGCATCGACAGCCTGGAGCAGCTCCTCGAGACGGAGCGCTGGTCCGAGCGGGCAGGGGTGATCCTGCGCGCCATCGCCGCAAGGGACCTGGCCTACCTGCGGCGCTCGGGGGCGGGTGACCGGGATCTACTGTCCTTTTTCGACCCGCGAGATATGGTCTTCATCGACATCGAGACCACGGGTCTCTACGGGGTCCTGCCCCTCTTCCTCGTGGGCCTGCTCCACGTGGACGGGGACGGCCTGCGCCTCGTGCAGTTCCTGGCGCGGCGCTACGAGGAGGAGGCCGCGCTCCTCTGCGCGGTCGCTGAAACCCTGCCGCGTTTCAAGACGATCGTGAGCTACAACGGGCGGGCCTTCGACCTGCCATATCTGAAGGCCAGGCTCCTGGCGCACCGGCTCTCGTGCCCACTGGATCACCTGCACGTGGACCTGCTCCCGCACGCGCGGCGCAGGTACCGCGGCATCCTGTCCGACTGCCGCCTGTGCACGGTGGAGGCAGCGGCCCTGGGCGGCCCGGGCCGGGAGGACGACGTGCCGGGGCACCTCATCCCCGAGCTGTACCACCGCTTTGTCCAGACCCAGGACCCGGCCCTCATCAGGGGTATCATCGAGCATAACGCCCTCGATCTCCTGGCTCTGGCGAGGCTGATACGGCTGTTGGAGTGAACCCAGATTTCGAAAACCTTATCCGGTTGAATCACAGATTACGCAGATAAAACCATCAATACCGTGATTGATAGAATTTAAGGAGGCGCACCCTTCTTGCCATCCGAGGAGATCGAACTCCAGGGACACATCATCGACTCGCTCATCCTCCCCCGGGTGCTCGACACCGTGCTCGATCTCAACGGTGATTTCGTCATCGAGGAGATTCGGGTCGGCGTGCACAAGACCGACACCAGCTACGCCCGGCTGCAGGTCAGCGCCGCGGACGGGGACGCCCTGGCTGAGATGCTCGACGCCCTCCAGCGCCTGGGAGCGTCCGTCGTGCGGCCGCGCCCGGTCCGCCTCAAGGCCGCTGAGGCCGACGGGGTCTACCCCGAGGGCTTTTACGCCACGACCAACCTGGAGACCCTGATCTATCTCGATGGCAATTGGCATAAAGTTGAGAATGCGGAGATGGATTGCGGCATCGTCTACGATCCCGCCTCCGGCCGGGCGCGGGCCGTCAGGGTGGCCAAGATCAAGCGGGGCGATCTGGTGGCCGTGGGGCACGACGGCATCCGGGTCACGCCCCTCGAGCGCTCACGGGCCAAGGAGACCTTCGAGTTCATGACGAGTCAGACCTCGTCCGAAAAGCCGAAGCAGATCCTGATCCAGGACATCGCCGCCGCCATGCGGGCGACCAGGGCGGCGGGGCGCAAGATCCTCGTCGTGGCGGGGCCGGCCGTCATCCACACCGGTAGCGGCAAGTACCTGAGCCGCCTGATCGAGCTGGGTTTCGTCCAGGTCCTCTTTGCCGGCAACGCCCTGGCGGTGCACGACATCGAGTCGGCCCTCTACGGCACCTCGCTCGGCGTCTCGCTTTTGACCGGCGCGGTCCAGACCGGCGGGCACGAGCACCACCTCCGGGCGATCAACGAGATCCGCCGGCTGGGTTCCATCGCCGCCGCGGTCGAGCGGGGCGTTGTCCGGCGGGGCGTCATGCACGCTTGCGTGAGGCACGGCGTGGATTTGGTCCTGGCGGGCTCGATCCGGGACGACGGCCCGCTGCCCGGGGTAATCACGGATACCATCGCGGCTCAGGACGCCATGCGGGCCAGGCTGGACGGCGTGGGCCTGGTCCTGGCCCTCGCCACCATGCTGCACGCCATCGCCACCGGCAACATGCTGCCGGCAGGGGTCAGGTTCATCGCGGTCGACATCAATCCCGCCGTCGCCACCAAGCTGGCGGACCGGGGGAGTTTTCAGACCGTCGGTATCGTGACCGACGTGGAGTCGTTCCTGCGCGACCTCTCCGAGACCCTGGAGCGGCCGGCCGGCGGGACGGGGGGACCGGCTTGAGGATCGCCGTCTATACCAACTGTTACAAGCCCATCATCAACGGGGTCGTCAACGCCATCGCCCTCTACCGGCAGGGCCTCCTGGGGCGCGGCCACGAGGTGCTGGTCGTGGCGCCCGACTATTACGGCTACCGCGACCATGAGCCCGGTATCCTCCGCTACCCCTCCGTCGACCTGACCCGCGCCATCAGGTTCCCCGTGTCGATCCCCTGGAGCCCCCGCATCAGCCGGGCGGTGAGGGATTTCCACCCGGATATCGTCCATGCTCATCACCCCTTCGTCCTGGGGCCTTTGGCCCTGCGTATGGCGCGGCACCTCAAAGTTCCCCTGGTCTACACCTTTCACACCCAGTACGAACAGTACGCCCACTACGTCCCTCTGCCGCAGGACTTTGTCAGGCGCCTCACGCGCCGCCGCATCAAGGATTTTGCCTCGGCCGCCGATCTCGTCACCACCCCCGCTGAGTCGATCCGTGACCTCTTGCTCTCCTATGGGCTGGGTGCCGCCCCGGAGATCGTCATCCTTCCCAATCCCATCGATCTCTCCGGTTACGCCCTGCAGGAGGGAGGGGTGATCCGCAAGCAGCTCGGGCTCGACGCGGGGGATCTCGTCCTCATCTCCATCGGCCGCCTCGGGGTGGAAAAGAATCTCGGCTTTCTCCTCGAGGCGTTCGCGCTCATGCTGGCCTATGCCCCGGAGCTCCCGTTGCGACTCGTCCTGGTGGGAGAGGGGCCCGAAAAGGCGCGCCTCGAGGAGCTAGGCGAACAACTGGGTCTGGGCGGCCGGCTCCTTCTGACAGGTTCGGTCCCGCATCCGGCCATCCCTTCGTATCTCGCCATGGCCGATCTCTTTCTCATGACCTCCGTCTCCGAGGTCAAGCCCCTGGTGCTCCTGGAGGCCATGGCCGCAGGGGTGCCCGTCGTGGCCGTCAGGGCCTCGGGCGCCGTGGACACTGTGGCCGACGGGCGCGACGGACTCCTGACCGGCCTGGACCGGGAGGAATACGCCCGTGCGGTGGTTGGGCTCCTGCGCGACCCGGACAGGCTCGCCGCCCTGGGCCGCAGGGCCAAGGAGGGCGTGGCCAGGTATGCCCTGGACGAGGTCACATCACAGCTGGTCGCGGTCTACGAAAAGGCCCTGGAGGTGGCGCGGCGATGAGCGGCCGTCCCGGCAAGGAGGAATACTACCTTGCCTTGGCCGAACAGGTCTCGGCGCGGAGCACCTGCCGGCGCAGGCATTTTGGCGCGGTCATCGTCAGGGACGATCAGATCATCAGCACCGGCTATGCCGGCGCGCCCCGGGGCACCCCCAACTGCCTCGATCTGGGCGTCTGCCCGCGCGACAAGGCGGGCGTCCCCGCGGGCCAGCGCTACGAACTCTGCCGCTCGGTGCACGCCGAGGCCAATGCCGTTATCCACGCCGCCCGCCGGGACATGCTGGGGGCCGTCCTCTACCTCGCCTGCCTGGACGCCGTGACGGGCGCCGTCGTGCCTGGCACGCGGCCCTGCAAAATGTGCACGCGGCTCATCATCAACGCCGG
>JBLNBS010000100.1:0-51749 GCA_050260175.1 Patescibacteria group bacterium
CCCTCTGCCGCGTGCAGATGGAGTTGCAGAGCATGGCGGTGGACGCGGCGGTCCGGGGCGACAGGGCGCTGGCCCTGCAGACGCTGGTCCTGGATCCCGTCATGCCGAACCCGGAGACGGCGCGCAAGATCCTGGACGAGCTGCTCCTCGCGCACCGGCGGTACCTGCCGCAGTTTGCGTAATCCGCGCCATCCCGGCAGAGATACATGCCTATTGGACGTTTGTGCCGCCGTCGCGGCGGGAATCGCCTTTAACATCGGTTTGATCATCCAAAAGATGGCCATCATGCGCGTCCGGAAAGAAACGGGTTTGATGCGCCAACTGGTCCGGAATCCCTTTGGCTAGCGGGCCGCGCTTCCCTGGCGGGGACGACGGCCGTCCAACGTAAAAGTACTGCGACAAGTCCACCGGCCCACGACCGGATTGGTCCGCATGTCCTGAGCGCCGGCGGCATGGATCGGTTCCGAAGTAAGCCTCCTCTTGACGGACGCGCCAGTCTTCGTTATACTGAGTGAGGATCTCAATCACGATGCTGGAGGTAGGTTTGATGTCCGCGGGTAGGGTTGCCGCACGCGCCATGGCTATGGCTTACTCTGCCCACACCGGACGGCGGGCCTGATCCCAGCTTCGGGCTTGCATGCGTAATATACCGGCCGCGGGCGGAGCGCCCGCGGCTTTTTTGCGGCTCCCGCCGGCCGGCCGGCCGTGCATGGGGGAGCGGTGCCTTGAGCCGTGGGCAAACCACGGTTCTTTTTTGCTCCGCGTAAACCCATCCCCTGCCCTACTCCGGTTTGTCGGGCAGGAGCGAACGGAGGCTTCGCACGTTGAACGATCTCACCTTTGCCACCTTGGAATACGACCGGATCAAGGAGGCGCTCGCCGCCTTCACCGTGAGCGGGCTGGGGCGGCGTCTCGCCTTTGAGCTGCGGCCGGCAACCGACGCGCGGGCCGTGGCCCAGATGCTGCGCGAGACGACGGAGACCAGGGCCATCCTTGACGCGGCGGGGCACATCCCGCTGCACGGCCTCTCCGATGTTAGTGAAGCGGTCGAGCGTGTGGCGCTGGGCGGGGTGCTGGATCCCGCGGCCTTGACCGCCATGGGCGATCTCCTGCGGGGTTGCCGCAGGCTGAAGTCGTTCCTCGCGCGCCACCGCGAGATCGCGCCGCTGGTCAGCGGTTACGCCGGGGCCTTGACGGAATGCCCCGAGCTCGAGGAAGAGATCGAGCGTTCCATCGAGGGCGGCAGAATCAGCAGCGCGGCCAGCCCGCGCCTGGCGAAAGTCCGGGCGCGGATGGAGATCGTCAAGGGCCGCGTCAAGGACAAGATGCATGCCTTTCTCACCTCGGACCGGTATCGCGAGGCCCTGCAGGAGCAGATCGTGAGCGTCAAGGACGGCCGCTATGTCCTGGCCGTCAAGGCCTCGATGCGCCAGCGGATCGAAGGCGCGGTCGTCGCCGCCTCCGGCAGCGGCCAGACCGTCTTTGTCGAGCCGGCCAACGTCCGCGATCTAACGAACGAACTCAAGCTCCTGGCGGCCGAGGAGGAAGCAGAGGAGTACCAGGTCCTCTGCCGGCTGACGGGCGGGCTGGCCGCGCGCATCCAGGCGGTCCGTCTGAACGTCGAGACCATGGCGGCCATGGACTTTGCCTGCGCCAAAGCCAAGTACAGCCGCGCCATCTCCGCGGTGCCCGCCGAGCCGGCGCGGGGGCGGAGGATCGTCATCCGCCGGGGACGCCATCCGCTGCTCGGGCGGGATGCCGTGCCGCTTGACTTTCACATCGGTGGAGAATTCCGCACCCTGCTCGTCACCGGCCCCAATACGGGCGGCAAGACGGTGGTCCTAAAGACCGTGGGCCTCTTCGCGCTCATGAACCAATCCGGCCTCCATGTCCCGGCGGAAGAGGGCACGGCTCTCTGTGTCTTTGACCGGGTGCTCGTGGACATCGGGGACAGGCAGAGCATCGAGCAGTCGCTTTCCACCTTTTCGAGCCACATGGGGAACATCGTCGGCATCCTACGCGAGGCGGGTGAAGGCAGCCTGGTCCTGCTCGACGAGATCGGCACGGGCACGGATCCGGCCGAGGGCGCGGCCCTGGCCGCCGCGGTCCTCGACGATCTCCACGCGGCCGGCGCCTTGACCGTGGCCACCACCCACTACGGTGACCTCAAGCGCTTTTCCGACAGGCACCCGGGCTTTTGCAACGGCTGCATGGAGTTCGACGCACAGACCCTGCGGCCCCTCTACACCCTGGTCATCGGCCGCGCGGGGCGGAGCAACGGCCTCTGGATCGCGCAGAGGCTGGGCATGCCCGAGAGCACCCTGGCCAAGGCCAGGGAGTTCGGCGCGCCGGCCGCCCCATCCGCGGATGGCGGGGTGGAGGAGATCCCTGCCTCCGCGCAAATTCCACCCCTGGAGGAAAAAAGAGGGGTTATCGTCGGGGAGCATGATTCCCCTCCCTCACAGAGCGAAGAGGAGCGGATCGGAACGATTCCAACCAGGGATCCCGATTTGGCGGACAAAGGCGAGCCCGCCCGTCCCCTGCGGATCGGCGACTCGGTTTATGTCGGCTCCCTGGGGGAGAACGGGATCCTCTGCGAGACCGCGGACGCCCGCGGCGAGGTCGCCGTGCTGGTGCGGGAGAAGAGGATCAGGGTCAACCAGAAGCGTGTCAGGCTGCACATTCCCGCTGAAGAGCTCTACCCCGACCTCGAGAACTACGATCTCAACATCGTGCTCCTCTCCAAGCAGGACCGCAAGCTGGTGAACAGGATGAAGAAGAGGCACGTGGAGGGGGAGGTTAGGGTTGTACAGGAACCTCAGAGCCAGGATGGCTTAAAGGTGAGGCGGCCAGGAAGGCCATAAGCCGAACCTCAGAGCCAGGATGGCTTATAAGGTGAGGCGGCCAGGAAGGCCATAAGCCGAACCTCAGAACCAGGAGGGTTTAAAGGTGAGGCGGCCAGGAAGGCCGTAAGCCGAACGGGCTGGAGAATGAACGCTCCAGTGAGGGGGGGCGCAGCACGGAGGATCTGCGGCAGGAATCCACCTGTCAAGGGGCGAACTCCAACCGGACCGTCGTGAACTGGTTGAACAGTCACATCCGCAACGTCGATCGAGAGCTGGGGTCGTTTCTCAAAGCCAAATCTTCCTGAGCGCAAAGGGGCACCGTCGGGGATGAGCATAAGGACCGTCGTCATCGCCCACGGACGCGACCGCCGCCGGCTGGCGGCCGAGGCTTGCGAGGCCCTCGGGGCCGAACGTTTCCTGCCTCGTGGGGGAACGATCGGTTTAAAGCCGAACCTGGTCGTGGCCAAGCCGTCATCATCCGGAGCCACCACCGATCCATCCCTTGCCGCCGGGGTGATGGGCTACCTGCATGACCTAGGCTGGCGTGATTTTGCCATCATGGAGGGTTCCTGGCTCGGCGCGGACACCCGCGAGGCCTTTCGAGTCTGCGGTTACGAGGAGGTGGCAAGGGAGTTCGGGGCGCGGCTGGTCGACTTGAAAAGGGAGCCCGCGGAAAAAATCGGCGCGGGCGGGATGGAGATCGAGGTGGCGCGCGCCGCGCGCGCCGTGGACGCGCTGATCGATCTGCCGGTACTCAAAGCCCACTGCCAGACCAAGCTCACCTGCGCGCTCAAGAACCTCAAGGGCTGCATCCCCGACCGGGAAAAGCGTCGTTTCCACGCCCTGGGCCTTCACCGGCCCATTGCCGCGCTGGCTTGCGCGCTCCCCGTGGCGCTGGTGGTCGTGGATGCGGTCGAAGGCGATCTCACCTTTGAGGAGGGCGGCAACCCGGCGGCCATGGACCGGATCCTCGCCGGCCGCGATCCCGTGCTGGTCGATGCCTGCGCCGCGGAGATGATCGGGTACTCACCGCGCGAGGTGGATTATATCGATCTTGCGGCTGAGTTGGGCGCCGGCCTCGCGGATCCCTCCCTGGCCGAGATCGTCGAGTTGGGCGCCGGGAGCCGCACATTGGCCTCGGTGGCAGAAGGCGGGCTGGCGCGGTCGCTGGCCCGGCGGGTGGATGCGCGGGATGCCTGCTCCGCCTGCTACAGCTCTATTTTGCACGCCCTGGCCAGGATGGGCGATGGCAAGGTTAGGGACGGCGGGGCGCGCATCCGGGTCGGACAGGGGTTCCGCGGCCTTTCCGGTTCCGGCCCCGGCGTGGGGGATTGCACCGCCGGATTCAGTCCGCACCTGGCGGGCTGCCCGCCCACAGCCCGGTCTATCAGGGAATTCCTGGAGAAATAGGTTTGTACCAGCAAGTTCCTTTGCGCGCCTGCAGGAGGTGCCGGGAGCGGCGCGAAGATCATCGGCGGCGATTGCTTTGCAGCAGGCGCAAAGGGGGAAGAGTCGTCTTGGACTACGAAACGCACCGCGAACGGCGCCGCGATCACCTGAAAAAGGTCATCGAGCGCAAGACCGGGCGGGCGCTCGAGGAGGTCGTGCGCGAGATGTGCCTGGATCGAGCGCAGACCACGGCCCAGGTTGCCTGCGCCTTTACCCGGCTGGCCGGGGAGGAGGTCGGGGTGGCCGTGGTCGAGCAGTGGTTGCTCGACTACAGGCTGGAGGACAGGGCGGCACGCTGGTCGGCCTTGGTGCCGAGGGTCAAGGCGCTCTTTGACCGTCTGGTTCAGGAGGAAACAACCCGCCGTATGATGAAATACTAGAAACGGCGCCGCCCCGCCAGCCAGGAGACGGCCGTCCCCGCGGACTCCGCCGCTTTTTTTGCAGGAATGGGAGCCCCCGGCGGAGAAGCCTCTGCCGCCGGGAGTACTCACGCGCATACTTCCGAGACGGACAGTGGTCAAAGGGGGCGGAAACGATGAGGAACTGGCTGTGGCCGGTTCTTCTCTTTGTCACGGTCATCCTCTGCCTCGCGGGCATGCTTCCCCTCACTTCCGGGCTTGCCGGCTTTCGCGCCGATCTGGCCCATCGCCCGGTCCCTCTCGTGCGGCCGGCGTCGGGACCCCTGGCGCGCTCGGTCTACCTGGTTGTCATCGACGGCCTTCGCTACGATACCAGCCAGAGCGCGGCCATGCCCTTCCTGCAACGCCTCAAAAAGCGCGCGGCCTGGGGCAGGGCCTTGGCCGGCTTGCCGTCCTATTCGCGTCCGGGCTATGCGCGCATCCTGACCGGCGCGCCTTCTGAACTCACCGGTCTCGTCATGAACGAGCAATCCGAACCCTGTCCCGTGCCCACCGTCTTTTCGCTGGCGCGGGAGGATGGCCTGGTAACGGCCGCCTCCGCCCATTATTGGGTCAGGCAACTCGCGGACGGCCCGATCTCGGGCGCCCGCTCCGGGCGGATCGCCGGCCGCAACATAGGACATGGTTACTACTACCTCGAGGACGATCCCGATACGCGCGTCTTTGCCGCGGCCACCGAGTTCATCCGCATCGGATCCCCCAATCTCCTCCTCGTCCTGCCTATGTCCATGGATGAAGCGGGCCATGCGCACGGCGGCGGCTCGGCCGTCTACCGCCGGAGCGCCTCGGCGGTGGACGCGATCCTCGAGGATTTCTTCCGTTCGCTGCCGGGCGACGATTACCTCGCCATTATCACGGCGGATCACGGGCATCGCAAGACGGGAGGCCATGGCGGCCGGGAGCGGAGCGCCCTTGAGGTGCCGTTCCTCGCCTTTGGCCGGGGCGTCAAGCCCGGCAGGCTGGACGGGGTCATCGATCAGCTCGACATCGCGCCGAGCATCGCCGCGGCCCTGGGTCTGCCCATGGCCGGGACCATGGGCGGCCGCGTCCTTACGGAGATCTTTGCCCGGGAGGATGCCGCGCGCGCCGCGCAAGAGGCCCTGGCAAAGGCGCAAGCGGCTTATCTCGAGGCCAACGCGGACATCCTGGGCCGGCACGCGCGGGCACAGGACGCGCGGTTCGACCGGGTCTGGCGCGGCGCGCGCCGGGCCGCGCTGTGGCGCAAGGCTCTGTGGCGCCTGCCGATCGCGATCCCGCTTTTGGCCGGCGCGATCCTGGCATGCCTGGCCGCCGTCCGCGCCATGCGCCGGCGTTGGCCCATCCTGGCGGGCTTGGCATATCCGCTCTATTTTTACGCCCTGTTCCGCCTCGTCGGTTATGACTACAGCTACAGCGCCATCGTCAGCGCGGGGGATTTCGTCGTCAAGGCCGTCTTCGCGGCCGTCCTGGCCCTGGCCATCCTGACCTGGGCCGGGGCGGCGTTGCGGGGGGGCAAGGAGCCGTTCTTCCTGCCGACCGCCCTCGGCGCCTGCATCATCCAAGTCGTCTTGACCCTCGCGGCCTGGGTCGTGGCGGGCACTGCATACCGCAATTTCCTGCCCCACCTGGGCTGGCAGGTCTTTTTCATGATCCAGCTTTTGATCACGGCCCTCGTGGCCGTTTATGCCTTGGCGGGCTGGGCGATCGTGGGGCTCTTCCGGCGGCGGGCGGGGATCCAAACCGGCCACGCGGTGGGCGCAAGCTGACCCGAGTCTCGTCACGGCTTTTTTACCTCGCTTAAAAGTGCTGAGAGAAGAATGAGGGGGAGCGTCGCGCTCCCCCTCTTCATTTGGCTTGTTTATCGATCGTTTACGGCAGTCCGGATCTCCCTCGCAAGAAGGCGCGGGCCATAATTGTTATGCAGGAAAGGCAAGGGCGCCCCCCCGGCAGCGCCCTTGCCTTTCGAAACGGGTGATGATCCCGTCGGAACCGTGGCTTATTGATAGATCTCGAACTCCTGCAGATAGCATCGTTCGGTATTGTTCGACCAGGCGGTGGAGTACATCCTCACGTATCGCGCCGAAACGGCGGCAAAGGTGATGTTGTCGGTGGCGCCGTCGCCCGTTGTGGTGCTGAATACCGTGGTCCATGAGACGTTGTCCGGCGAGACCTGGATCTCGTATGTCCGGGCATAGCAGGTGCCCCATTTCAATACGACCGTGTCGATGGTCTGGCTTGCGCCGAGATCGACCACGATCCATTCCGCGGGCAGGGTGCTCTTTTTCAGGCTCCGCCACCAGGTGAGCCGCTACTGCATGTACAGGGTGTCGGTCTCCATGTCGTCCGCGCTCGTATCCCAGGTCATGCCTGATTTGGTAACCGCGCTCACGTCCATGGTGTAGTAACCCGTGGTGTCGTTGCTCTTGCTGCCCTTGGCAAACGCCGCCGTGCCGTTGGCGTCCGTGGTGGCGGTGAACGTCTGCCAGACCTGGGTGGGGTAATTGCCCGGCCTGTAGAGCCTGGATGTTACGGAGGCGCCCGCCACCGGAGCGCCGTTGCCGTCAAAGATCTTCACGCGCCACATGTAGTTGTCCGCCGCCTTGGTGAAGATCTCCTTGGGATTGCCGCTCGCGTCGCAGGACCAGATCGACTCGACGTGCATGACGGTGCTCCCGCCGCCCGCCGGCAGGGTGGTCGCCTGGGCCGTGTTGCTCTGGGTGGAGACGTTGCCCGCCGCGTCGTAGGCCTTGACGTAGTAGCTGTACGTGGTGTTGGGTGTAAGCCCCGTGTCCGCGTACGAGGTCGTGCCGCTCGTGCCGACCTGTTCGCCGTTTCTGAAGACCTGGTAGCCCGTGACGCCCACGTTGTCTGTGGACGCGGTCCAGGAGAGGTTGATCTGGCTTGACGAAACGGCGGTCGCGGTCAGGTTCGCGGGCGCGGTCGGGGCCTGGGTGTCGCCGCCGCTCTGCTGGGTCGTGGCCTGGGCCGTGTTGCTCTGGGCGGAGATGTTACCCGCCGCGTCGAATGCCTTGACGTAGTAATTGTAGGTCGTGCTGGGGGAGAGGCCTGTATCCTGGTAGGTGGTGCCCGTCACGGTGTCGATCTCCACGCCGCCGCGGAAGACCTTGTAGCCCGTGACGCCGACATTGTCGGTGCTTGCCGTCCAGGAGAGATCGATCCGGCCCGAGCTGACGGCCGTGGCGGTGAGGTTAGCGGGCGCGGTCGGGGCCTGGGTATCGCCGCCTCCTCCCGCCGCCACCTGGGCCACGACAATGGAGCTGCCGGGTGCCGTAAAGCTCAGCTGGCCTCCCGAGACCTGCGCCGTGCCCATGAGCGTGTTCTGGTGCGACGCGCTGAAAGCGTAGAGATTTGCCGTACCGTTTGTGACATGGGCGCCGATGTTGGCGTTGATGGTCTTGGCGCCGCTGTTGCTGTTGATGATCGTGAGATAGAAGCCGTCCGCGTCCTTGGTCGCCGCGACCTTGATGCTCGTGTCGCTGTTCGTGAAGGCGTACATGTCCCTGCCGCCCTGGAGGCCGCGGCAGATGGTACCGTATGCGTAATAAGTGTAGGTCTTCGTCCCGTTCTGCAGGATCAGCCCGTCAAAGGTATCGCCTGTCCAGGAATAGAGTGAGAAGATGGTGTGGCCGAAGACATAGGTCGCGGGCTGGCACATCTCCCAGACCATGGTGGCGTAAGTCAAAGCGGCGGAGACCGAATTGTAGCTGCTGCGGTAGGTACCCCATTCCGAGTTGAAGATGGGCTCGATGAAGCCGTCGGGATTGTGGGTGCGCACCGAGGTGTGCACGGTCGCGGCGTAGCTCTGGCTGCTGCGATCGTAGCAATGGTAGTCCACCACGTTGAAATGGGAGTCGACGTTGTCGAGCACCGCGTTGATCCAGTTCGTATCCTTGTTCTGGCAGACCGGGGCCAGGATATACGGCTGGATCCCGGCGAGTGCGCAGGCGGTGTTGATGGCGTCGGCGGTGTACTGGACAAAGGTGTAGTACGGCGCCAGGCCGTGGCCCCAGCCCTGGTTGCCGTTATCAGGTTCGTTATGGATCTCCCAGAACTTGCAGCCATAATTATTACGGACATTAAGCCAGTACACCGTGGCAAAGACGTGCTCCCACCATTCGTTCCAGTCGGCGGCCGTGACCGGCGGATCCGGGGACCAGGACGGGTTGCCGAAGTTGTCCCTGTTTCTCACGGTGATGACCGGCTCGACGCCGATGGACTTGCAGCCGCTGATGATGTCCTCGAAACTGACTGGCAGCGGGCTGTTGGTCCAGGTATAGTTGTCCTTGGCGCGCATGACCGTATCCCAGGCCGCCCAGTTGATGACGTTCGGGTCCGCCTTGATCTGGTCGATGGCGGGCGAGCCGTAGACGCCGTCGTCGTCCGTTTTTTCCAGGCGCGACATGCCGGCGTAGATGCGGTAGCAATTGATGCCGGCGCCCTGCAGATCGGCCACGTCGAAGCCGCTGGACGCCTCGACCGCGCCGATGTATCGCGTGGTGACACCGATCTTGTTCGAGGAGACGGTGATGTCCGCGGCCTGGACGGTGATGACGGTTGCCAAGAGGTAAACGAGGATGAATCCGATGATAACAAGCCGGATGGTTTTTTTCATCATTACGAGATCTTCCTTTCCTAATTAAGATAACGTCTCATTATCGCGGTCAGAAAACACGGTCCAAACTCATCTCCGGGAGGGGCGTACAGCTGTGCGCCCCTCCCGGAAAAACGGCCGCTAGAATAGAAGGTTATTGCAAAACGAACGTCGTTTCGGACTCGACGTTGGCCGCCGCGTTGTAGGTCCACCCGGACTTGGTCACGGTGTTGATCCTGAGCGTGTAAGTCCCGGTGGGGCTGTTGTTGACCATGTTGACGCTAAAGCCGGCGACACCGTCCGCGCCCGTGGCGGCCGTCGGCGACTGCCAGGGTTTGGTGCCGTTGGGCCGGTACACGTCTACTTTCACGGAGGCCCCCGAGACCGGGTTGCCGTTCTCGTCCACGATCCTCACTCTCCAGCAGGGATCGTCGTTGGGCTTGGTAAAAGTGGTCCTGGGATTGACCGCCGCGTCGCAGGTCCAGATCTCCTGGACGTGCATGACCGTGGAGCCGCCGCCGCCCGGCTGCGTCGTAGCTTGCGCGACGTTGCTCTGGCTGGAGACATTGCCCGCCGCGTCGTAGGCCTTGACGTAGTAGCTGTACGTGGTGTTCGGCGAGAGGCTGGTGTCGGAGTAAGAGGTGGTGCCGCTCGTGCCGACCTGGACGCCGTCTCTAAAGATCTGGTACCCCGTGACGCCCACGTTGTCCGTGGACGCGTTCCAGATGAGATCGATCCGGCTGCTGCTGACGGCTGTGGCGACGAGGTTGGCCGGCGCGGTCGGGGGCTCGGTGTCGCCGCCGCCTTCGTAGGTCGTGGCCTGGGCCGTGTTGCTCTGCGGCGAGAGGTTGCCCGCCGCGTCGAATGCCTTGACGTAGTAGCTGTAGGTCGTGCTGGGGGAGAGGCCTGTATCCTGGTAGGTGGTGCCCGTTACGGTGTCGATCTCCACGCCGCCGCGGAAGACCTTGTAGCCCGTGACGCCGAGATTGTCGGTGGACGCGCTCCAGGAGAGATCGATCCGGCTCGAGCTGACCGCCGTGGCGGTGAGGTTCGCCGGGGCCGTCGGGGGTTCGGTGTCGCCGCCCGGGGGACTGCCCGCCGGGGTCATCTCGAAGGGCGGCGCCGGCAGGTTGTCCGTATTGTACAGGTTGCCGTCGGCGTAGGTCCAGATATAGCGGACGGAGACCGGATTCGGCACCGAGGGGCTCGTCACGACGACAGTATTGCCCACGATCTGCGCCGTGCCCGCGTAATACCTCCCGTCGCCGCCGGCCAGGTAGAATGTGACCGGCGCACCGCCCGGCTGCCATTCCGAACCGGTCACCAGGCCGCCGCCCACGTGGGTGAAGGCGATGACCATCTGGTTGCCCTGGACGTAGGAATGGGCGGGATCGCGCAGCGGGCCCGAGCTTTCCACGGTCATGTCGCCGTACCACAGGCGCCGGGCCGCCATCCCCAGCCGGTCGCCGATGGGCCGCTTGCACAGGGGATGCATGCTACCGTCCGGGGGCAGGTCCACGGCCACGGCCATGGCCGTATTGGCGGTCGAGAGCCAGGCCTGCATCTGCGCCTCGCGCATCGGAGCCCAACCAAGGGACCCGTGCAATTGAACGATCTGGAAGGGAAAATCCCCCTGGCCCCAATCGGCCCGCCATTCCGAGATCAGGCCGACGAGGTAGTCCTTGTAGACATCCGCGTCCCTGGTGTTGGACTCGCCCTGGTACCAGATGACGCCCCTGATGGCATAGGGCTGGTAGGGTTTGATGTAGGAATCGTACAAAGCCCCGCCGGAGCCGTTGTAATGGCACCACTCCTGGATGGTCGTGCCCGGTTCGGCCGACTGGATGAGGCCGATGGGCACCACGGGGTTCATATGGTGCGCGAGGTGGTGGGCAAAGAAGTAGCCCACGGCCGAGAACTCGCCCGCGGTGGCGGCGTCGGCCGCGGTCCAGGAGACGCCGGCCAGGGTGCCGGATTGCTGCTCAAAGAGCCTGATGTTGTGGTTAGGCGCGTCGGCCGCCGTTTCGGGTCCTTCGTAACACGAGCTCAATTCCTTGACCATGTTCGACTGGCCGGAGAGCACCCAGACCTCGCCCACCTGCAGCCCTGTCAGGGTGATGGTGGCCGTACCGTCGCTGATGACCATGTTCCCCGGCGACGTGTTCGCCGGCATGGCGGCCAGGGTGGTCCGCCACTTGCCGCCCGCCGCGACGGCCTGGACGTTCTGGCCGTTGAAGCTCACGGTGACCACCGTGCCGTCCGCGGCCGTGCCGAAGACCGGCACGGGCATGCCGCGCTGCAGGACGGCGTTGTTGGTGAAGATGCCGCAGACAGCCAGGTTGGCGGCGTGGATCGGCAGGCTGACTGTGACAATAAGCGCCAGAACTACCAACAGAACCAGTTTTTTCACCATGATCCTCCCTCCTGTTCACTAACTTATCGATTCGGTCAATGACTGCGTGATCCGAAGGACGGGGGTGAGCTTTCTTATAAATCGAGCTGGAACGGCACGGCCGGCAGACCGTTCGTGTTGCAGAGGTTGCCCTGGGCGTAGTTCCAGATGTAACGGATATGCTTCGGCACGGTTACTGAACTCGTCACCTCGACCGTATTGCCGACGATCGTCGCCGTGGCGTCGTGATACACGCCGTCGGCCCCGGCGATCTTGAACGGTCCGGGAGCCAGGCCGTTATTGGTGGTGAGTCCGCCGCCCGTGAAGCTGAAGCTGACGGTGACCTTGTTGCCCGACACTGTGGCGCCGCTGCGGATCGGCCCGGAGTAAACGAGGCTGGTCTCGCCGTAGATCAGCGCGCGCGCCCAAAGGGCCAGGCGGACGCCCACGGGCTCCTTGGTCGGGGGATGGCCTCCACCGGGAGGTAGATCCACGGCCGTGGCCAGGCCGATATTGGTTTTTTGGAGGTATGCCTGGAGCTGATCCTCGCGGATGAGCGGCCAGCCCTCGGCGGTGCCGTTCCAGTGGAGCTGGACGATGTAGAACGGGAACGCCCCCTGGCCCCAATCGGCGCGCCACTCGTCGATCAGGCCGGACAGTTTGGTATAATACCCTTCCGGCCCGAAATGCGCGTCGTCCTCGCCCTGGTACCAGCAGACGCCGCGGATGGCATAGGGCTGCAGGGGTTTGATCTGGGCGTCGTAATTCCGCCCGTCCCTGGAGCCGCCCAGACAATGCGTCCAGGTGATGATGAGGCTGCCCGAGACCGGCTGGGAGATCAGACCGATCGGTACGCCGGGCAGATTGATGGCCAACTGGCGGCCCATGTAGAAGGCGACCGCCGAAAAGCTTCCCGCGGTGCTGGAATTGGATATCTGCCATCCGGCGGAGCCGTAGGCACCCGTGGAGTAAAGACGGATATTGTAGTTGCCCGCCGTAGCGACGGCATCAGCGCCGCCCACGGAACTCGAGAGGGCGAAGTGCATGTTGGACTGGCCGCTGTAGACCCAGACCTCGCCCACCTGCACGTTGGAGAAGACCTTGCTCGTGCCGCCGCCCGTGACGGTCAGAGTGCTCGGTGAGGTGCTGGCAGGCATAGCGGCCAAATTGACGCGCCACTTGCCGTCAGCGCCCGCGGTGGTGGAGAGGTTCTGGCCCTGAAAACTCACGGTGACGAGCGTTCCGCTGGTTGCCGTGCCGAAGACCGGTACCGGCATGTTCCGCTGCAGCACGGCGTTGTCGCTGAATATCGGCGCGACGGCCAATCCTCCGCCGCTTGGCGGCGGTTTTCCCGCGCCGGCCGTCATAATGGCCGCCGCTGCGAACAGCAGCACCAGCGGGACAACGATCAACGAATATAAGCGACGATTCATTAGTGATCCCCCTTTTCACGCTTCGTCCATTACGATCCCCGGGCCGTTGTTCCCCCCTTTCGCGCGCCGAGGTGCAAAAAGGCGCCTGTAAACAAGCGCCCCTCGTTGATGATGGCGGATATTGAACCATGAACCACGGTATACCGCACGGCCTGGCGCAGCGCACCCCCTGGCGCCGCGTCCCTTGACGCCTCGGCGGTTCCGGAGGATGGCAAGAGCCGCCCGTATCCTAATGGACGCGGCAGGCGACGGGGCGTGGACAAATGCCCAGGCCGGGAGGTTTCCATGATTAGTACCCCTGTCAGTATTATTGATTAAGGCGCATGACCATGCGGGCTCGTGACACCCCCGTCGGCGCGGCTGTAAGCGGGCGGGCCGCCGGCGGAGCTGCCGGGAAAAACGAAAAACATGGTGGGAGCTCGAGCCCAGTATAACTGGTAAAGCATTCGCGATGTAATGCGCATTTCCTTCTTGTACGACTACGACAAACACGTGGTTGAACTCGAGCGCTAAAGCAGGATGAATCCCATCCCCATCGCCAGCAGGCGGGATGAAGGTCCGGACAAACGCACGAGTCGGGCGGGTTCCGCCGCCAAACCGCGGCGGCGAACGCGGCCAAAGGAAAAAGGGATCCGCGGCGCGAACGATTATACCATGGCCAAGGGCTGGCGGCGCTATAGGAGGCGGGAAGTATTGCCGATAATCGTCATCTCGGGCTACTACGGCGCCGGCAACACGGGCGACGAGGCGATCCTCGCCGCCATGCTGGAGGCCTTGCGCGCCGCGATCCCCGGCGGCGAATTCGTGGTCCTCTCCCGCGATCCCGCACACACGCGGACCTTGCACGGGGTGGCGGCTCTCCACCGCGGTCTGGGCCGCGATCTACGCGCCAAGCTCTCGCTCCTGCGCCGGGCCGATCTATTCATTAGCGGTGGAGGGGGGCTCTTCCAGGACGCGTTCCCGCGACGGCATATCCCCAGATCCGTGCTGTATTACGCGGGCATCTGCGCGCTCGCCAGGCTCTGCGGCTGCCCCGTCATGTTCTACGCCCAGGGCATCGGCCCTCTGCGCGGGCGCCTGGCGCGCCGGCTGGCAAGGGCCGCCGCGGGGCTGGCCTGCGCCGTCACGGTGCGGGATCCCGGTTCGGCCGCGCTCCTTTTGGATCTGGGCGCGAGGGGGGCGCCGATCCGCGTGGCCGCCGATCCCGTCCTGGCCTGGCATCCGCCGCGGGAGGGCGGCGTCCTGGAGAGGTTCGGGCTTGGCGGCCGGCGGATCCTGGCCGTGTCCGTGCGGCCCTGGCCGGGCCAGGCCTGCCTGCGCGCCGTGGCCGGCGCCGCCGACCGCGCGGCCGCCCATGGCTTGCGGCCGGTCTTCGTCCCCTTTGCCCGCGGCGTCGACGAGGAGGCGTGCCGCGCGGCGCGCGCGTCCATGGCGGATGGAGACGCGGCGGTCATCCTCCCCCACCTGCCGCCCGCGGATGTCTACCGCGTCCTGGCAGGAGCCGAGCTGGTCCTGGGCATGCGCCTGCACGCCCTGATCTTTGCCGCCGCCGCGGGCGTGCCCATGGTCGGCCTGGCATACGAGCCAAAGGTACGGGCCCTGATGGATCTCCTGGGCCTGGCTCCCTGGTCCCTGGCGCTTGACGCCGATGCCGGCGGGATCTGGGAGGCGCTTTCCTCGGCCGGGGAAAGACGCGGCGAGATCGGGGCCGCCCTGAACGCGTCCATGCCGGATCTCAGGCGCAAGGCCCTCTCCGCCGCAGCGTGGGCGGCGGAGATCGCCGCGCGGGGGCGGCCGCGCCGGGAGGGATAAGGATTGAGGACTGAATGGCGCGTCGACGGCGCGGGCCTGGCGGGCGAAGGAGCCGGGCTCTCCATGGCGCTCATGCCGGCCGGGGAGCACGTCCTGCGCTTTCGCTGCCGTGTCTCGTCCCTGCCCTGCTTTGACGGGGAGGAGACCTTCGTCCTGGCCGATCCGGCCTGCCCGGCCGATCCCGCGGCCCGGGCCCTCGCGGGGGACGGATGCTTCCGCCTGGAGACGCCGGCCTGGCGCTGCGTCGTCCGGCCCGATCCCTTCCTGCTCGAGCTCCAGGATCCGGCCGGGCGCCGCTGCCTGGCGACCGCGGCCGAGCCCTTGGCGATCGAGCCCGGGCGCCTGACTCTCCGCCTCGCGCTGCGTCGCGGCGAAAGGATCTACGGCCTGGGCCAGGACCCCATGGCCCGCCTGGACCAGACGGGCGGGGAGCGGGACATGTGGCAGGAATGGGGAGGCGGGCGGCGGAGCGGCAACGCCGGGGTGCCGTTCTACTTTTCCAGCAACGGTTACGGGCTTTTGCTCAACAGCTCGTACCCCTCGCGGTTCGCGATCGGCGCGGCAAGGCCGCCGGTGCGGGACGATTTTTCCGGCCCGGCCTACCACCTGCACTGGGCGCCGCCCCCCTGGCCCCGTTACGAGGCCCTGGCGACATCGCCGGAGGCCGTCACCATCGTCCACGAACGCGAGGAGGCCGACTTTTTCCTCTTCCCGGGCGGCCGTCCCGACGACCTGCTCCGGCGATACCACGAACTGACGGGGTTTTCGCCCCTGCCGCCCAGGTGGGCCCTGGGTTTCATCCAGTGCAGGAACAGGTACAGGAACCAGGCAGAGCTGCTCCGGGTGGCGAGGGAATTCCGGCGGCGCGGCATCCCCGGCGATGTCCTGGTCATCGACTGGCTCTGGTTCAAGGAGTTCGGGGACCTCGACTGGTTCCGCGAGGATTGGCCGGATCCCGCGGGCATGCTGGCGGAGCTCCGGGGCTTGGGCTTTCGGGTCATGCAGGCCCAACACCCCTTCATCGATAAGGAATCCGCCAATTACGCGCCGTTCAGGGAGGCGGGTTTCCTCAACCTGACGCCCGAGGAGCGGGAGCCCTCTTACGAGCGATCGACCGACCCGGGTTTCGACCATGTCAAGCGCCCGACCTTCGACCATTCCAATCCCGAGGCGCGGCGGGCCTTTTGGCAAAAGGTGCGGCGCCTGTACGACCAGGGCATCCGCGGCTACTGGACGGACATGGGCGAGCTGGAGGTCCATCCGCCCGGCACCGCGCATCACCTCGGCCCGCGCGAGCGGGTGCACAACATCTATTCCCTGCTCTGGGCCAAGGGGCTTTACGAACACCACCGCGCCGAGGGCCTGGAACGCCCCCTCATCCTGGCGCGCACGGCCTACGCGGGCATGCAGCGATACGCCTGGACCTGGTCGGGGGATATCAACGGGAGCTGGCAGGTGCTCCGGGATCAGGTCCGCATCGGCCAGGGCGCCTGCCTCTCCGGCATCGGTTACTGGACGACCGATATCGGCGGCTTCATCCCGACGCCCGAGTCCACGCCCGAGCTGTATGTCCGCTGGCTCCAGTGGGGCTGCTTCAACCCGGCCTTCAGGACCCACGGCACACGGCCCGGGAACGAGCCCTGGTCTTTCGGGGCCGAGGCCGAGGCGATCGTGACCGGGTTCATCCGCCTGCGCTACCGCCTGCTGCCTTATATCTACAGCTGCGCATGGGAACTCAGCCGGAGCGGCCGCCCCATCATGCGGGCGATGTGCCTGGACTTCGCTGACGACCCGCAAGCGGTGGCGGCCGAGGACCAGTTCATGTTCGGCCCCGCCCTGCTGGTGGCCCCGATCACCGAGCATGGGGCCAGGGCGCGCCGGGTCTACCTCCCGGCCGGCGTCTGGTACGACTTTTGGACCGGCGAGCGGCTGGACGGCGGCGGCCCGGTGGAGGCGCCGGCCCCCCTGGCGCGCATCCCGGTCTACGTTCGCGCCGGGAGCATCATCCCCATGGCCGGCGAGGATGGGCACGGCCCCGCGCCGCCCGCCGTCCATGTCTACACCGGCGCTGACGGCCGTTTTTCACTCTACGACGACGACGGTGCGACATTCGCCCACGAGCGGGGAGACTACGGCCGGATCGAGATCGCGTATGACGACGAACGGCGGGAACTCGTCCTGCGCGCCGCCGGCGGCGACCGCGCGAGCGGAATGCTTGCCCGGGACCTCACCGTGGCCTGGCACGGTGTGCCGGGGCCGGGCGCGCAAAGCGGGACGGGGGCGGACGGCCCGGCGCGCGGCGAGGAAGAAAACTTTTGCCTGGAGACATGGCCCGTGGAATCAGGCTTCCCCGAGCGGCGGCTGCGCTGCAAGGTAAATGATGAACCGGCGCCGATCCGCCGGCGGGCCGGGCCGCGCCTGATCGTCGACGGCGACATGGACGCGGCGGGCTGCTGCCGGGTGCACGCCTTGGTCGAGGGTGGCGGGACCATCACCTGCGCTGAACTGGAGCCGCCGCCCGGCTGGGAGATCGCGGCCGACGGGCCGGGAGAGGCCGGACCATGGCCGCATCATGCCTGGACGCTCAGGCCGGACGGCCAGGCCCTGCCGCTCGTGCAGCGGGCCCGGATCGCCGTGCGCTGCCTGGGGGCGGGGACGGAGTTCGCGTTGCGGGGGGAGTATGCTTTCGGCAGCGGCTGGTGCCACTCCTGGTCGGTCCTGGGCCACCTGCCAAATCCGGCCCATGACGGCCTCCTGCGCCGCGATCCCGTCGAGGAGGCGCCGGAGCTGCCGGGCTGCGAGACGGCCGACGGACGGTACGATTGGCGGCTGGTGCGCGACTTCAACTGCCACGGCTACCTCGATTTCCAACAGGTCCTGGGCACTGTGGCGGAGGGCGTGGCCTATGCCAAGACGCGCGTCTGGTCCCCGTCGGATCGCTCCGCCCGGCTGGAGCTGGCCGCCGAGCCCGGTATCAGGATCTGGCTGAACGCGCAGGAAGTCTTTGCCGCAGCGCACATCTGCCTCCAGGACGTGTACGGCCCCCCGCTCAGGCTCGCGCGGGGCTGGAACACGCTCCTCGTCAAGGTGGCCAGGAACGGCGAGCGTGAATGGGGCGCACGCAACTACGGCTTTATGCTGCGGCTGGTGGACGGAGCGGGGGAGCCGTGCCCGGATCTCCTCTATGCCCCGGGCTAGGGGCGGTGTGAAAAAGATACCGGAACGCAGATTAAATGGTTAACGCAGATTAAGAGTGGTCAATCCCATAAGTACCTGATGAAAGGCGGGGCGAAACCGTGCAAGCCGAGATCGTGAGCATCGGTACGGAACTCCTCCTGGGGGAGGTCGTGGACACCAACGCGGCCCATATCGCCCGGACCCTGGCCGACCTCGGCGTCGACGTCTTTTACAAGACCACGGTCGGCGACAACCTGGCCAGGATCGTGGCCGGGCTTCGGCGTGCCTGGGAAAGGGCGGAGATCATCATCACCACCGGGGGTCTCGGCCCGACGCAGGACGATCTGACCCGGGAGGCCGTGGCGGAGCTGCTCGGCGAGGAACTGGCGCTGGATGCCGCCGCCTTTGCCGCGATGGAGGATTTCTTCCGCCGCATGGGCCGGCCCATGACCCCCAACAACCGGCGGCAGGCCATGTTCCCGCCCTCGGCCGAGCCGCTGCCCAATCCCGAGGGGACGGCCCCCGGGCTCTACGCGGCCAAGGGAGGGCGCCATCTCTTCGCCCTGCCCGGTGTGCCCGTGGAGATGGAGCGGATGCTGGCCCGGGAGGTGCTGCCGCGCCTCGGGAAGATCTGCGGGGCCAGGCCGCTCTTCTCCCGCACGCTGCGCCTGGTGGGCATCGGCGAGTCGGCCATGGCGGAGGCCGTGGCCGATCTGATCGACGCGGGCCGGGCGCCGACCGTCGCGCCTTACGCCAAACGGGGTGAGACGCGCCTGCGCCTGACGGTGCGGGCGGAGAACGCCGGGGCCGCGGAGGGGCTTTTCGCGCCGGTCGAGGCAGAGATCCGCCGCCGTTTGGGCAAGTATGTCTTTGGCACGGACGCCGACACGCTCGAATCGGTCGCCGGCGCGCTCCTGCGCGCACAAGGCCTGACCCTGGCCACGGCCGAGTCCTGCACCGGCGGCCTGATCGGACACCGGTTGACCAACGTGCCGGGCAGCTCCGCCTACTATAAGGGCGGCGTGGTGGCTTATGACAACCGGGTGAAGACCGGCGTGCTGGGCGTGGCCGACACCGTTCTGGCGGAACACGGCGCGGTGAGCGAAGAGACGGCCGCGGCCATGGCCGGAGGTGTACGGACGGTGCTCGGAGCGGATCTGGGCCTCGCCACGACGGGCATCGCCGGGCCGGGCGGCGGAAGCGAAGCAAAGCCCGTGGGCCTGGTCTTTACGGCCCTTGCTTCGCCAAGCGGCGTCGAGGTAAGGAGGCAGCGATACCCCTGGGACCGGAGTGGTAATAAAGAAGCGGCCGCCCAGGGGGCGCTGGCGATGGTCTGGGAATGGCTGAGGGACAAGCAAGACTGACGGACCCTGATTATTACCCGGGATTTCTTGGGCAGCCCCGGGGACGCCAGTTCAAGCGTCAGCGGAAAGCCAGCCCGCGGTGGTCGGCTTGCCAGCAGGAATCCGGTCACGCCGTTCCGGCAGGTAAACTCCTCGAAATGACGAAGCATATTCGGAGTTAAGCCAGTTGTAGTTGCAGGTGAAAACGATGCGCGGCATCTCCGCAAAGATCGAGGTGCTGTCCCAGGCCGAGATCGGGCAAATCCACGAAGCGACCCTGGAGGTGCTTCGCACGGTCGGCTGCCGGCTGCCCCATCGCCGGGTGCTCGATCGTTTGCGCGATCAGGGAGCGGCGGTGGACTACGGCCGGGCCGAGGCCAGGTTCCCTCCCGCCCTGATCGAAAAGGCCATGCGGGAGCTCGCGCCGGAGCGTGATGACGCCGGGGGCGCGCGGAACCTGCTCAGGCGCGGACGGGTGGACATCCACCCCGGCAACCAGGCCAACATCATCGACTATGGCACGAAAACGAGGCGCCCTGGAACCACCGCGGACGTGCTCAAGGGGATCGTTCTCTGCAACGAGCTGCCGCGCGTGGCGGGCATCATGCCCCTGGTCACGCCCGCCGACGTGCCGGCCCACATGGGTGACCTGTACGGGTATTACCTCTGCGCCCTCTACGCCAAAAAACCTTACGGCGTGTACATCCTCTCGCCAGAATCGGGCCGCCGGATCATAGCCATGGCGGAACTTGTGGCCGGCCGGGGCAAGGCGCGCGTCGGGTACCTCCTCGAGCCCAACGGCGCCCTCTCGTACGATGATTTCAGCCTGGAGATGGCAATCAGCTTCGCCGAAGCGGGGCAGACCTTTCACCTCGGGCCCATGGCCATGGCCGGGCTGGACGCCCCGGTCACCCTGGCCGGCACCCTGGTCATGCAGAACGCCTACAACCTCATCGGCAACGTCATCGCCTATCTCTGGGGCGTGCCGGGCGGCTGGTCGGGGAGCGCCCACACCCTCGACCTGCGCAGCGGCCTCTGCTCGTTCGGCTCGCCGAACCAGATCCTCCTGGGCGTGGCAGCCGCGCAACTGGGCGATTGGTACGGTTTCAGGGCCGGCGCCAACTGCGCCCTCACCGACGCCTGCCTCCCGGATTTCCAGGCCGGCTTTGAAAAGGGCAGCTCGGCCATGGCCATGCTCCTCTTGGACAGGCCCTTTGGCGCGCAGGGCATCGTCGGCGCCGACCAGGGCACGAGCCTCGAGCAGCTCGTGCTCGACGACGAGTGGGCCGGCGCCATGGATCACGCCTTCAGCCGCGGCATCGAGGTGAGCGACGAGACGCTGGGGGTCGAGGCCATCAGGCGCGTCGGCATCCTGGGGAGCTTCCTCGCGGACGAGCACACCATCCGCCATATGCGGGAGACTTATTGGCACGCGTCCGTCTTCAACAACGAGAGTTTTGACGCCTGGGCAGCCAGGGGGGGCAAGGATGCATACGCCCGCGCCCACGAGAGGGTGGAGGAGATCCTGGCCCGGCATTACCCGCCGGAGCCCGTGGTCACCCCCGAGATCCGGGCCGCGCTGGACGCCATGATCGCCGAGGCCATGGCCGCCCCCGGGCCTTTCCAGGCCGAACGGTACCGATACCGGGGCTAGAGTCAGGATCTCACCTCTCTTCTCCAGGAGGTGAATTCATGCGCTTATTCGTGGCGATTTGGCTCCCGGCGCCCTTGGCCAGGGCGGCCCTCACGCGCCTGGAGGGGCTTCGCCCCGGCAGCCGGGGCGTGCGCTGGGTCAAACCGGATCAACTCCACCTGACGCTGAAATTCCTGGGAGAGACTCAAGAAGGCCTGCTCCCCAGCCTCGAAGCCGCCCTGGCCGGCGTTGCCTCAGCCTCGACCCCCATCTACCTCGGCCTGGGCGGCGGCGGGGTCTTCCCGCCCGCGGGCCCACCGCGCGTCGTCTGGCTCGCGGTCACGCCAGGGCCTGAACTGGCGGACCTGGCGGCCCGCGTCGAACGGGCACTGGCACCGTTGGGCTTCGCGCCCGAGAGGCGGCCCTTCAGGCCCCATCTGACCCTGGGCCGGGCGGAGGCGGGCGCGGTCTTCGACCGGGAGTTGCTCGCGCGGGAGCTTCAGACTGAGCCGGTGATGGTGGACAAGTTCAGCCTCGTCCAAAGCGAGCTCCGGCCCGGCGGGGCCGTCTACACGAACGCGGGGGAGTGGGGGATGGGGAGGTAAGGTGGCCGTCATCGTCAGTGAATTAGCCTCCATCGGCAAGCCTTTGGAGGTCGAAGAGTCACCATACTTAGTAATTCTTAAAAAGAGGTGCGAATCCAAATGACACAAGTCTCCTTATCGCCACTGCGTTATTCCGTGTCTGAAGTGCGTATGCGCCTCAATCTCAAAGGCAACAAAGGTAATGGATAGGTGGTATACTAGAGGCAGCACTGGATATGGAGTGAAAGGAGGAGAAAAGACCTTGCTCTATAAAGTGCCCTTGGTGCTTTCGCCACAACCGGAAGGCGGGTATACGGTGACCTCCCCCCTCTTGCCGGAACTGGTCACCGAAGGGGATACCGTGGAAGAAGCATTGGCCAACGTTCGGGACGCACTGGCAGCCGTGATCGAAGCTTATCGGGATCTGGGGCGGTCGTTGCCCACCAATACACGGCTGGCGGATGCTAAAAGCCCGGTCTGGCTCGAGACTGTGGTCGCCACGCCATGACCTATCGCGAAGCAACTCTCAAGCTGACCGCGCTGGGCTGTTACGAGCTGCCTAGGCATGGCAGCGGTTCTCATCGTAAATGGTGTAATCCCGCCACGCAACGGATTTCCGTGTTGCCGGACAGGGGCGGCCGCGATCTGAAGATCGGGACTGTTCATGCGGTCATCCGGCAATTGGGTATCGATTGGCACGACTTCGAGAATGCCTGAGCCATTCGTCATGTCCGCGAGCTCATTTCTGCCTAATACCTATGGGTTCCCGAATGGGTATGATGGCCTTCCGGCTTTGCCTGCCGCCCGGTAAGGAGCCGCACCCTTGCTGCTTAATTGGGCTCAACGCCCGATCCGCGGCGCCATGCGGCCGGGGACGCGCCCCGGCACATACTGTCGAAATGCAAGCGCGGACAATCGGCATTATACCCCTGTCCCGCCGTTCCTTTGGACCACAGCAAATGCCGCAATCCTCCCGTATAATATCCCAGGTCTGGCACATCGGCACACCCGTCAACTCATTCGAATTAAGGCATTGGAACCAAACCAGTCCAGGACGCGGGATTTCGTCCAGAAT
Source organism: Patescibacteria group bacterium (assembly GCA_050260175.1). Classification (GTDB taxonomy): domain Bacteria; phylum Bacillota; class UBA4882; order JAAYXC01; family JAAYXC01; genus JBLNBS01. Next base: position 22,755 of record JBLNBS010000100.1, read on the forward strand.
CCGGCCGGTTTAGTTGACGGAAACACCGGATACGGGGAATAAAACAGGAGGTTATGCTTAATGGGCGGGAACCTCGGGGGTCTCTTCGATAACAACTGTCTCTGCCTGATCCTCATCATTCTCTTGCTCTGCTGCTGCTGCAACTTCCGTTAAATCCCTTATTCACCTCTCGTAATGAATAATGACGAGGCTCCGTTCGGGTAGTGCGAACGGGGCCTCTTTGCTGCGCGAAAGGCGTCCGGTTCCGAGCGTGCCTTTATCCGGATAGGCTTTCACTTCCGGAATTCCGGTTTATGCTACCACCGCCCGGTGTTCGCGGGATTCCAGGAATTCTCGGATCCGGCGGCAGGAATCGCGCCGCGCGTGTTGAATATACCGGTATATACCACTTGCGGCCGGGATAGGAAGCCCGGGAAATCCGCGCCGTTTCTCATTGGTAATGCCTGACCGGCAGAGAGGAGCGGCTTTCGTGGCCCAACTCGGACTGGACGTCAGGCGCGACCTGGAGACGCCGCTCATCCAGCAGGTGCGCGAGGGGCTCCGCGGCAAAATCGCCGCCGGTGCCTGGCCGTCCGGCTACAGGATCCCCTCCGAGCGCGAACTCGCGGAGATGCTGGGCATCAGCAGGCTCACCGTGAGGCTTGCCATCAACGACCTCGTGGCTGCGGGACTCTTGCAGCGGAGGCCGGGCAAGGGGACTTTCGTCAAGGCCCCGCCCCTGGAGCAGCCGCTCGGCAGGTTCTACAGCTTTACCGAGGAAATGACGCGCAAGGGCATGCGCCCGCGCACCCTTGTCCTTGATTTCACGCCGGACGCGGCGGGGCCCGCCGAGCTTCCCGGCTCGACCTACCGGATCGTCAGGCTCCGCCTGGCCAACGAAGAGCCCATCATGTACGAGACGACCCATCTCCCCGCGGGGCTCTGTCCGGGCCTCACCCGCGAGAGCCTGGCATCCACTCCCCTGTACGATCTCCTGCGGCACACGTACGGATTGCGCTTTGGGCAGGCCAGGGAGATGTTCGAGCCGGTGCTCCTCGACGACGAGGCCGCGGGCGAACTCGGTGTGGCGCCGCGGTCGCCGGGGCTGCTCCTCGAGCGGCTGCTCACGGATGATCGCGGCAGGCGCATCGAATTTACGCGTTCCGCGGTGCGGGGGGATCGCTGCCGCTACGTCATGGAGTGGACCACGACCTGGAAATGAGACGGCTGCACCCGGGCCGCGGCCGGACTGCTCCAGGAATTGGAGATTCCCATCAACCCGCAGCGCAAGATAAGCAGCCTCACTTTTATCGAGCGAAGGCTCGTCAGTCTGGCCAAGGCGTCCTCGCAAAACGCCAGGATCCTCATCCTGGACGAGCCCACTGCCTCGCTCGACGAAAAGGGCAAACAGATCCTCTTCAAGCTCATCCGGCGCTACGCGGAAACGGGTGTTAGTGTCATTTACATCTCGCACAACCTGGGCGAGGTATTCGAGATCTGCCAGCGCGTCACGGTCATGAAGGACGGCAGGATCGTCGGCACGCACGCCGTGAAGGAGACCAGCCTGGACCAGATCATCCGCGAGATGATCGGCCGCACCACGAGTACGCTCTACCAGCGCAAGCACCAGGGCGCGCGGGGGGGGGATCAGCCTCGAGGTCCGGGACTACCATCGCGCCGGCGTGCTCGAGCACATCTCCTTCGAGGTCAAAAAGGGCGAGATCTTCGGCCTGGGCGGCCTGGTCGGCTCGGGCCGCACGGAACTGGCCCGTGCCATCTTTGGGCTGGACAAAAAGGAATCGGGCCGGCTCATCTTCGAGGGCAGGGACCTCACGCCGCTCAACCCCAAGGACGCCATCAGGAAGGGGATCGGATTCCTCACCGAGGATCGCAGGTCGACCGGCCTCGTCATGGGGCGCCCGATCTTCGAGAATATCAGCCTGGTCCAGATGGCCAAGGCGCTCGGTCTCTTCATGAACCTCGGCAGGGAACAGGAAGAGACGGAGGAGATGTCGCGGCGCCTCACGGTCAAGACCCCTTCAAGAGAACGCGCCCGCGGGCGCCGCGGCCAGGTGCAAGCGCCCCGGCGAGGAGGAGATCTTCGGCCCGGGCGCCTACATCCCGGACGATGATAGCTTTCATCAGCGGCCGAGCAGGCTCTCGGGCGAGTTGGGGCGCCTGACTTTCCTCGTCTTTTACCGGGAATACGATTAGGGCCTGCCCGTGCACATGCCCGAGGAACTGGCCGAGGCCGCCGGCGACCGGTTGCGCTGCTACTGCGGCATGCCCGCCACCCTGTTCACGCAGGGGCTGCCGACCGGGGAGATCGTGGCGTTCGGCCGGAGGATAGCCAAGGCGTTCAACGGCCGCGTGCTCGTCAACGTGGGCGACATCCTCCCCCCGGAGGGCGAGATCGAGCAGGTCATCGAGCTGGGGAAGGCCATCATGTCGATCGGGGGACAGGCCAGTGCGCTATCTGGGCGTTGACGGGGGAGGAACCAAGACCGTATTCGTCTTGATCGACGCGGCGGGCCGGATTCTCGCCCGGGCATCGAGAGGAAGCTCCTGCTACGTGGAAGTGGGCTTCGACCGGTTCGCCGCGGTGCTTGCGGAGGGCATCGCGGAGGTCTGCGCGGCGGCCGGGATCGGCCCGGACGGCATCACCTTCTCGTTTTTGGGGATCCCGGCCTACGGCGAGATCGCAAAGGACACCCCCAGGATCGAGGCGGTCGTGGGATCGATCTTCCCCCACGACCGATTTCGCTGCGGCAACGATGTGGAGGTGGGCTGGGCCGGCTCGTTGACCTGCCGGCCCGGGATTCATCTCGTGGCCGGCACGGGCGCGATCGGTTACGGGAGGGATCCGGAGGGCAATACGGCCAGGGCCGGGGGCTGGGGATCCTTTTTGGGCGATGAGGGATCGGCGTACTGGCTGGGCAAGCAGCTCATCTCGCATTTCACCAAACAGTCCGATGGGCGGGAAGACAAGACCGCGCTCTACGAGATCGTCAGAAACACCTATCATATCGCGCGTGATTTCGATTTCACCTCCGTCCTCTATGACGAGATGCAAATGAAGCGCGACGAGATCGCCAAACTGGCCCTGCTCGTCTATGAGGCCGCGCGGCGGAACGACGCGCGGGCGATCGCCCTCTACGACGCCGCCGCCTACGAGCACAGCCTGACGGTTAAGGCGCTTTTACGGCAGCTGCGTTTCCCGGCCGGCCGGGAGGTACCGGTATCGTATTCCGGGGGCGTTTTTGGCGCGGGCGGGCTTATCCTCGAACCGCTCAAGAGGCACCTAGCCGGGGAACCGGTGCGGTTGAAGCGGCCGGCGCTGCTGCCGGTCACCGGCGCCGCCCTGTACGCCATGATCCTGAGCGGCCGGCCGGCAAGCGGGGCGCTCATCGCGGAACTTAGAAGGCAGGAAAAGGCGGTCGGCATGAGATGAAAGCTTACCATGGGCGGCGGATCCTCACGGCGCAGGGGCCGCTGGCAGAAGCATACCTGATCGAGGAAGACGGCGTGATCGCGGGCATCGCGGAAACGCCGGGCAAGGCCGTGCCGGTCGTAACCTACGCGGGCTGCACCCTAGCCCCCGGCCTGATCGATGTGCACACGCACGGCGCCCTGGGCTGCGAGGCCGGTTACTGCGGCAGGGACGACCTGCGCCGTTGGGCCGCGTTCGAGCTGGCTCACGGTGTGACGGGATTTCTGCCGTCGACGGCTTCCATCCCCACCCAAAGGATCGAACGGGCGGCGGCGGACGTCGGCGCCCTGGCCGCGGAACCTCTGACGAACATCCTGGGGCTCCACATGGAAGGGCCGTTCTACATGCCCGGGCCGAAGATCGGCGCCCAGAACCCGCAGTATATCCGCCAGGATTTCGGCCCCGGCGACAGGGAATTCCTCCGGAATAACCCGGGCGTCATCAGGTACATCGCGGTGGATCCGGCCCTGCCGGCGGCGGAGGAGATCGTCCCCTTCTGCGCCGGCCTCGGCATCCGGGTGTCCGCGGCTCACAGCTCCATCCTGTACGAGGACTTTCGCCCAAAAAAGGCGTGGGGTTATACCGGCATCACCCACGCCTTCAACGGCATGGTCGGCCTGGATCACCGCCATCCCGGGCTCGCCTATGCAGCCTGCATGGATCGGGATCTGTACACCGAACTCATCTGCGATGGACACCACGTCAACTACCTCATGGCAAAACTCCTCCTCCAGCTGAGAGGCTATGAAAAGACCATCCTCATCACCGATTCCCTGTCCGCCGCGGGCATGCCGCCCGGCACATACGCGCTCGGCGATCTGCGGGTGGACGTGACCGCCGACGGGCGGATCACGAAGTGGGACGGAGGCCTGGCCGGCAGCACCCTGACTCTGGATCGGGCCGTACGCAACGTGGTGCGGCATCTGGGCCTGCCGTTGCACGAGGCCGTGTACATGGCCAGCACGGCTCCTGCCGAGATGCTGGGCATGGGCCGCAAGGGCCGCCTCGGCCCGGGATTGGACGCGGATTTCATCGTCCTGGATGAGGAGCTGAACGTCGTGGCCACATACCTGCGGGGCCGGAAGGTTTTCGGGGCTTAAAACGCGGTGTGAAAAAGAGTCCATGCACGGCGCGGCAGGTGATCGCGCCGTTTTTGTCGAAACCTCATGGCGGCGGCATCGGCGGAGGGCCGTCCGGTTCCGGTTGAGGACCGGCACAGGGCCGATGCGGGCATGGGGTTATTTCATTGACGGCCCGATGCCGGTCTGTTATACTTGGGGCGAACGGATGTTCCCGTAAGGGGATCTCGCATGCGCGCGGGAGCGCGGACTCGGGGTTTTGCGGGCAAAAGCCTTATGCGCAGCTTGCTGTGCCTTTGGCGCCGGTTATCAAGAAAGATGCGGAGGCGAGGCGCGTGCCGGAAAAGCCGGAAAAAGGGGATAAACAGGTCTCGGAAAAGCAGCGTTCCCTGGAGTTGGTCCTGGGTCAGCTCGAAAAACAGTTCGGCAAGGGCGCCATCATGCGCTTTGGCGAGGCCGCGGCAAGGATGAACGTGAGCGTCATCCCAACCGGCGCGCTCACGGTCGACCTGGCGCTGGGGGTCGGCGGCATCCCCAGGGGGAGGGTGGTCGAGATCTACGGCCCCGAGTCCTCGGGCAAGACCACGGTGGCCCTGCACATCGCCGCGGAGGCCCAGCGGCTGGGCGGCACCGCGGCCTTCATCGACGCCGAACACGCCCTGGATCCGCTCTACGCCAGAAAGCTCGGCGTGGACATCGACAACCTGCTCATTTCCCAGCCGGACACGGGGGAACAGGCCCTCGAGATCGCCGAGGCCCTTGTCAGGAGCGGGGCCGTGGATATTATCGTGGTCGACTCGGTCGCCGCCCTGGCGCCGCGCGCCGAGATCGAGGGCGAGATGGGCGACGCGCACGTGGGGCTCCAGGCGCGGCTCATGTCGCAAGCCCTGCGCAAGCTCACGGCGGCTATCAGCAAATCCAACTCGGTCGCCGTCTTTATCAATCAGATCCGCGAAAAGGTCGGTGTCATGTTCGGCAACCCGGAGGTCACGCCGGGCGGGCGGGCGCTCAAGTTCTACGCCTCCGTCCGCCTGGAGGTCAGGCGCATCGAGAGCATCAAGCAGGGGAACGAGGTCGTCGGCAGCAGGACCAAGTGCAAGGTGGTCAAGAACAAGGTGGCGCCGCCCTTCAAGGAGGGCGAGTTCGACATCCTCTACGGCGAGGGCATCTCCAAGGCGGGCTGCATCTTGGACATGGCCACCGAGCACAACATCATCGCCAAGAGCGGAGCCTGGTATTCCTACGGCGAGACCAGGATCGGCCAAGGCCGGGAGAACGCCCGCGATTTTCTCAAGGCCAACCCGGAGATGCTGCGCGAGGTTGAGGCCAAGGTTTGCTCGGCCCTCGGTCTCGTGCGCAATCTGGCCCCGCAGCCCGAGGAGAAGGAGGCCGCGCCCCCGGCCAAAGCGCGCGCGACCTGATGGGACGCGCGCGGCCGGGTGGCGCCGTGGCGTACGCGCTGCGGCTGTTGGCGCGCCGGGACCACACGGAGCGCGAGATGGCAGCGCGTCTGGCGGCCATGGGTTACTCCCGGGCCGAGACGGACGAGGTTCTGGCGCGGCTCAACGACTGGGGTTACCTGGACGACCGGGCCGTGGCCGCGCGGGCGATCGAGCGGGCCCTGACGCGCCGACCGCGGGGCAGGCTGCTCCTGGCCAGGGAACTCGAGGCCCGGGGAATCGCCGCCCCGATCGTGGACGAGGCGCTCGGCCGCTATACGGACGAGCGCGAGGAGGAGGCCGCGCGCGCGGTCCTAGCCCGTCAAGGCTTGCGCGCGCCGTTCTGCGCCGCGGATCGCGCCAGGGCCTGGCGGACGCTGCGGAGGCTCGGATTCACGGACTCAACCATAGAGCGGTTTTGCGGCCTTGCCGACGCTTGACACCCCCCGGCAAAAGAGATAGAATAGCGGGTGGGGAAAGAACAGTCAAAGGCCGAGTTCTTACTCGGCTTTGTTTTACCTCGACAAAAGGAGGTGTGTCCGATCGGGTCCATACTGATCTATGTCGCCCTGGTATTGGCCGGGGGCGTTTTGAGCATCGTTATTCTGCGCCTAATTGGAGCGGCGCAGTTGCATTCAGCCCGGGAGAGCGCCCGGGAACTGCTTGAGGATGCGCGGCACGAGGTCGAGGCAAAAAAGCGCGAGGCCCTGCTTGAAGCCAAGGAAGAGGCTCTGCGCGTCAAGAACGAACTGGAACGGGAGATCAGGGAACGCCGGAACGAGACCCTGCGTATGGAAAGAAGGCTCCTGCAGAAGGAGGAGTCGCTGGATCGCAAGGTGGAACAGCTCGAGCGGAAGGAGGAGAACCTCGAGCGCAAGGAGGGCGAGTGCGACCGGCTCAAGGCCGAATTGCAGGAGTTGTACGCCAAGCAGCGCCGGGAGCTGGAACGCATCTCTGGCATGAGCAGCGACGAGGCGCGCAATACCCTGCTCGCCGACGTGGAGCGTGAGATCAGCGGCGAGATCGCCCAAAAGATCAAGGATCTCGAGACCAGAGCCAAGGAAGAGAGCGATCGGCGAGCCCGGGAGGTTATCTCCCTGGCCATTCAGCGATGCGCCGGCGATCACGTGGCCGAAGCGACGGTCTCCGTTGTGGCCTTGCCCAACGACGAGATGAAGGGGAGGATCATCGGCCGCGAAGGCCGCAATATCAGGGCGCTCGAGACCCTGACCGGCATCGATCTCATCATCGACGACACGCCCGAGGCCGTCATCCTCTCGGGCTTTGATCCCGTCCGCCGCGAGGTCGCCAGGGTGGCCCTGGAAAAGCTCATCGCCGACGGGCGCATCCATCCCGCCCGCATCGAGGAGATGGTGGAAAAAGCCCAAAAGGAAGTGGAGAACGTCATCCGGGAGGAGGGCGAACAGGCCGCGATCGAGACGGGTGTGCACGGCCTCCATCCCGAGCTGGTGCGCCACCTGGGCCGGTTGAAATTCCGCACGAGTTACGGGCAGAACGTGCTCAAACACTCCATCGAGGTGGCGCACCTGGCGGGCATGATCGCCGCCGAACTGGGCGCTGATGTGGCCATCGCCAAGCGCGCGGGTCTCCTGCACGATATCGGCAAAGCCCTCGACCACGAGGTCGAAGGGCCGCACGTCACCATCGGGGCGGATCTGGCCCGCAAATTCCGGGAAACCCCCCAGATCGTCCAGGCTATCGCCGCCCATCACGGCGACGTGGAGGCCAACACGGTCGAGGCCATCCTCGTGCAGGCCGCGGACGCCGTTTCCGCCGCGCGGCCAGGCGCCAGGCGCGAGACGCTCGAGACCTATCTCAAGCGCCTGCAAAAGCTGGAAAGCATCGCCGACTCCATCGAGGGGGTCGAAAAAGCATACGCCATCCAGGCGGGCCGCGAGATCAGGATCATGGTGCAGCCCGAGAAGGTCGACGATCTCAACGCCGTGCGCGTGGCCCGCGAGGTCGTGAAAAAGATCGAGAACGAGCTGGAATACCCCGGCCAGATCAAGGTGACGGTCATCAGGGAGACGAGGGCGGTCGATTACGCAAAGTGAAGGGACGCGGGGAAAAGCGCGCGGGGGGGATGATGGGTACAGGCCGCATCCGTGCAACGCCCATTACACCTGGCCGAGGGGCCAAAAGCAGGCTTCGTCTTTTCGCACTCACGGGCGACGTTGCATATGGTTCTACATGCCCGCCACGTATAGGGGCCGTCCGGCACCGTGATATTAGGGCGACGCGATCGGGGGGAGGAGCATGAAGGGCATCTTCTGGAAGGAAGGGGAGGCCTTTACCAACAGCATGAACCTTATCGTCTCATTGTTGGTGCGGTACCCCGGCATCGCCACCATCAGCCTTGACCCGGTGCAGAAATTTCTACAGTTCACCTTCGTGGTAAAACGTTCCCTCACGCTGCCCGAGTTCGAGCGGTTTTCCGGGACCGTCACGGAGAGCCTGCAGGCCCACGCCGAGCTCAACGGCCGTGCTCCGCGCCTCTTGGACTTGCGTCTCTCCAAGTTCGACGATCTGTCCTTTCTCGAGATAAAAAGGGACATCGACAGCCTCCAGCCCGAAGAGATCGCCCTACTCACGACCCTGATCGATCAAGAATTCGGCGGCGAACTGGTCCAGGACCAGGAGGAAACCCTGGAGGAAGAGGACCAGGCGATCCAGGAGGAGATGATCGAGCACATGCTCGAGGATCTCAAGGATTCGCGCCAGGAAAAAAAGCTCATCGGCTTTCGCGAAGAAGGCAGGGTCATGGTGTTCAACCGGGCCGGCCTGCATAAATGAGCCGGGACGGTCTGCGCCTTCTCTTCATCGGCGACGTGGTGGGCAAACCCGGCCGCCGGGCCGTGCGTAGCATCCTCCCGGCCTGGCGGGAGCGCGAGGGCTTTGACCTAGTACTGGCCAACGCTGAGAACGCCGCCGGCGGCTTTGGCCTGACCCCGCCCGTGGCCGCGGAACTTTTCGAAGCCGGCGTGGACTTCCTGACCCTGGGCAACCATGCTTTTGCCAACCGGGACGTGGCGGGTCTCCTGGCGAACGAACCGCGGGTCATCCGCCCGGCGAACTATCCGGCCGGCGCGCCGGGGCGGGGCGCTGCCCTCCATGACGCGGGCGGCGGGCGGAGGCTGGGGATCCTGAACCTCCTCGGCCGGGTTTTCATGGAGCCGCTCGACGATCCCTTCGCCGTGGGCGAGCGCGAGCTGGCGAGGCTGCGGGCGGAGACCCCCTTCCTGCTCGTGGATTTCCACGCCGAGGCCACCTCGGAAAAGCTTGCTTTCGGCTGGTTCGCGGACGGCAAAGCAAGCGCGGTGGTGGGCACGCACACCCACATTCAGACCGCTGATGAACGCATCCTCCCCCAGGGCACGGGGTACATCACGGACGTCGGTATGAGCGGGCCCCGCGACGGGGTGCTCGGGATCGAAAAGAGCCTCATCGTGCGCAAGTTCCAGACGCAGCTGCCCGTCCGGTTCGAGGTCGCCGGGGGCCCCGCGGGGATTGACGCGCTCGGCCTCGATCTCGACGGTGCCGGCCGCACGATCGGCATCAGGCGTTACAAGGTCGAGATGGAATGATTTTCATATCGCTTTTTTAAAAGGGGGGCGGCCGACGATGGATCAGCTCAAGGTCTCGGCCAAGTCCAACCCCAATTCGGTGGCGGGCGCGCTGGCCGCGGTCGTGCGCGAGCACCGCCAGGCCGAAGTCCAGGCTATCGGCGCCGGGGCGTTGAACCAGGCGGTCAAGGCCGTGGCCATCGCCAGGGGGTTTGTCGCCGCCGGGGGCATGGATCTCATCTGCATTCCTGCCTTTACGGACGTCTTCATCGAGGGGGAAAAACGCACGGCCATCAAATTGATCGTCGAACCGCGCTGAGCCCGCCATGGCGTGGATGCCCATCGTGGATGGGCACGCGGATACGCTTGGCCGGCTCGAGGCGGAGGACCGCACCCTTGGGGGGCCGTCCGCGCGCGGCCACTCGGACCTGGCCAGGCTGCTCTCGGCCGGTGTTTCCCTGCAGGTCTTGGCGGTATGCACGGAATCCGAGCCGGGCCGCGAGTCTTCGCTGCATTTGCTCCTCGCGCAGCTCGAGCGCTTTTATACCGACCTGGAGGGCCGCGGCGAGGCTTTTCTCGTGCGGGAACGGGCCGATCTCGACCGGCTGGGGCCGGGCAGGGTCGGCTTTTTGCTGGGCCTGGAAGGCGCCGCCCCTCTGGGGGGACGGGCCGGTATGCTCCGCATCCTGTTCCGCCTGGGGGTGCGCCTGCTCGGCCCGGTCTGGAACGGGCGCAACGACTTTGGCGACGGCGTGGCGGTGGCGGGCGGCGGAGGCTTGACGGGCAAGGGATGCGAATTGGCGCGTCTGGCGCAGGACCTGGGCGTGCTTCTCGACCTGGCCCATATGAACGAGGCGGGTTTCTGGGATCTCCTGGCCGCCACGGAGGGGCCGGTGGTCGCCAGCCATGCCAATGCCCGGGCCGTGCACGATCACCGCCGCAACCTGAGCGATGCTCAGATCAGGGCCCTGGCGGACCGCGGCGGGCTCGTGGGAGTGAACCTTTATCCCCCGTTTCTCACCGCCGCCCCGGAGGCGACCATCGCCGATGTCCTGCGGCATGTGGCCCACCTCCTCGACGTGGCCGGGCCCAACGCCGTCGGGCTGGGGCTCGATTTTGACGGCATCGAGAAAACGCCCGTGGAACTGCCGGACGCCGGCGCACTGCCAAGGCTCTGGTCCGCCCTGGAGGGGCTCGGGCTCGATCGTTCTTCCCTCGCCAAGCTCCTGGGGGGCAACTGGCTGCGCGTGCTCCGCCAGACTCTGCCATAGTACCAAACTCCGGCAGCTCTTGCCGCTAATTACATGGAGGTTATCATCCGCGGATAGAGAACCCCTCATTAGCCGGCGAATTTCACGCCTATCGAGCACGCGGCGGAAAGCCGCACACGGAGCAAGGATCGAGCAAACGCCGGCGAGGGGTGGGCACGATGTCGGCCAACCGGGAAGTCAGTCTCCGCCCGTTTACCCGCGACGACCTGCCGAGCATGGTTCGCTGGAACAACGATCCCGAAGTCGAGTACTACGTGGACTGCGACCTGCCCAAGACTCTCCCCGACTGCGAGCGCTGGTTTCGCGCGAACATTCCCAGCCGCGATTACAGGCTCTATGCCATCGAGGATGAGCGTGGCCGCCTCATCGGCGATCTCGAACTCGATCACATCTCCTGGCGCAACCGCGAGGCCGAGTTCCGGATCAGGATCGGCGAGAAGACCTACTGGAATAACGGGTACGGCACAGCCGCCGTGCGCAAGCTGCTGGGATTGGCCCTGACCGAACTCGGCCTCCATCGCATCTACCTCAGGGTATACCGCTTCAACCGCCGCGCTATCCGCTGTTACGAAAAATGCGGCTTTCGCAAGCGCGGCCTGCTCCGCCGGACGGGACGCCATGCGGCCGGTTGGAAGGACATCATCCTCATGACCATCCTCATCGATGCCGCGCGGGAGGCGGCCGCCGGAAGTGAATGACCCCTCACCCGGCGCAAAGAGGATTCATCCCCAAGCCCGTCGAAAATGAGATTTCTGCGGCAATCGCGCCGTGCGTCGATCCATGGGAGGCGTCCGGTCGACCCGGAGCCCGGGTTTATGATTCCGCTTTTGAAAACTCCGGTCAACGCACGCGCGCGAGACACAAGGGGACAGGGGTGAGCGATCTTGTCCGGCAAACCCATAAGGATCCTGGTCGCGGATAACAACCGCGATCTCTGTGCGGCCCTGCAGGAGCACATAGAGCTGCAGGAGGACATGGAGCTGGCGGGCGTGGCGTACGACGGCATGGAAGCCCTCGATTTGGTCGCCGTCACCAAGCCCGACGTGATCGTGCTGGATATCACCATGCCGTACCTGGACGGCATCGGCGTCCTGGAACGTCTGGGGAGCCTAGAGCTCGAGCCGCGGCCCAAAGTGATCATCCTCACCGCGTTTGAGCAGGAAAGCATGATCCAGCGCCTGATCGGCCTCGGTGCCTCGTACTACATGGTCAAGCCGTTCGACGTGAACACGCTCTTTGAGCGGATCCGCCAGTTCTCACAGGCCAAGGGGATAAAGACTAAGGTCTGGGAGGAAAGCCGCGAAACAAGGCCCAGGCAGCGCGAGAAGACCGTTACCGAGCTGGAACTCGAAGTGAGCAAGCTTTTTCACGAGATGGGCATTCCAGCCCATTTCCGGGGTTACGCGTATCTGCGTGATGCCGTGATCATCGCCGTGCGCGAGGTCGAGGTGCTGGGCAACATCACCAAGAACCTCTACCCCCGCATCGCAGAAAAGCACCGCTCCACGACCAGCGGCGTCGAGTCGGCCATCAGGCATACCATCGAGATCGGCTGGCAGCGGGGCAACCCGGATTACATGGGCAGGTTTTTCGGTTATTCCGTGGAAAACGGCCGGGGACGGTTCCCCACGGCCGCCTCGTTCATCGCCAAGGTGGCGGACAAGTTCCGGCTCGAGTCGCGCCTGGCTTAAAGAGTTGTAAGACTCGTTCAAGGTCATTGACGATCTAATCGGAAGAACGGTATCACATGATTTACATGATTAACTGGATTAATAGGATTCTGGGTCCAAGATCATTGACAAGATGATTTAATCGGCAAAGAATTCGTATAAATCCTGAAAATCATGTTAATCCTGTTAAATCGGTTTTAATCACGTAGAATAGATTACGCGGATTATGTTTTTAAGCGTCATATGGTATTTCTCCCGCCTCGCGCCGGCGGGAGAAATAAGCGCGGCTTGGTGCAGAATATGCATGGCGGGAGACGGTCCGAGCGGAGGGGAAAGGCATCAACCTGGTCGGGCTCTCGGAGCAGGAGTTGACAGCGTGTCTGGCCGGGCTTGGCCAGCCAAGATACAGGGCTTGCCAGCTCATGGACTGGATCTACCGCCGCGGCGCCACCGATCCGGACGTCATGACCGATCTGCCCCAATCCTTGCGGCAGGCGCTCCGCGCGGGCGGCCACACCATCGGCCTGCCCGGGGTCGCCGCGCGCCGCGAGGGCGGCGACGGAACCATCAAGTTTCTCATGGCGCTGGCCGACGGTGAAGAGGTGGAAAGCGTCTACATCCCCGAAGGCCCGCGGCGGACGGTCTGCGTTTCCACCCAGGCCGGCTGCGGCATGGGCTGCGCCTTTTGCGCCACGGGACGGGGCGGCCTGAAAAGAAACCTCACGGCTGGCGAGATCGTGGGCCAGGTCATGCGTATCCGCGGCGAACTCGGCGTGCGCATCACGAATGTGGTAGCCATGGGTCAGGGAGAGCCCCTGGCCAATTACCAGGCGGTAACTGGCGCTTTTCGCCTCCTGGGCGGCGAGCATGGCCTGGGCATCGCGGCCCGCCGCCTTTGCATCTCCACCTGCGGGCTGCCCGCCGGCATCGTGCGCCTGGCAAAGGAAGGCCGCCAGTGGCAGCTCACCGTCTCGCTTCACGCGGCCAACGATGAACTGCGCAGCCGCCTGATGCCCATCAACCGGCGCTTCCCCCTGGCCGAGCTGCGCCGCGCATGCGCGGAGTATGCCGCCGTCACCGGCAGGCGCATCAGCCTGGCCCACGTCCTCATCGAGGGCGTCAACGACGGCTTGGACGAGGCGCGGCAAGTCGCCGTTTTTTGCCGGGGATTCCCCGCGCATGTCAACCTGATCCCTTGGAACACGGTGCCGGGGTTGGCCTGGCGCGCGCCGTCCGAGAGCGCGATCGAGGGTTTCCGCCGCCGGCTCGTGGAGATGGGCGTCAACGCCACCGTGAGGAGGGCGCGCGGCGCCGAGTTCAACGCTGCCTGCGGGCAGCTGCGAACGGAATCCATGGAGGCACAAAACTAGTGGGCTCGTCTGTGCTCGGCAGGCTCGAAAGGTTGCTCGAGAACCTGGTGGAAGGGGTCTTTGGCCGCGACGCCAACAGCCTGCCCGCGGCCATCCTCCGCCGTCTGGCGGCGGAGATTGAACGGGAGGCCACAAGCAGGGGGGGCCGGCGCTGGGCCCCGCCGGATTGCCGGATCCTGTTGACCCGCGAAGCCGCGCGTCTCATTCTGCCGATCCAGGCCGAGCTCGAGGAAGAGCTCCGCGCCGCCCTGGGCCGGCTGGCGGCCCAGGCGGGATTGTGTTTTCCGGGCCCCCTGAGGTTCAGATTCAGCGCCGGCGACGGTGAGGGCGTGGCCGTGATCTCGGTGCGGGCCGTTTTTCCCACGCCGCCGCCGGACGGCGGGGAAGCCGGGGCTGAGACCGGTCCCACCAAGATTTTTCGGCGCCGGCCGGCGTCCCCCGGCCCCCGGGCTTATCTGCGTGTTGTGTCAGGTTCCGACGCGGGCAGGGAATTTCCGCTCCTCGAAGGCAGCATGGAGATCGGCCGCCGCGGCGCCAGCCATGTCTGCCTGCGGGATCCCAGCATCTCGCGGAGGCACGCGGCGATCGTCTATGAACGCGGGGCTTACTACCTGCGCGACCTGGGGAGCACCAACGGGACCGTGGTCAACGACCAGCAAAAAAAGAGGCATCGCCTGAAAAACGGCGACCGGATCACGCTGGGCCACACCATGCTCGTGTACAAGTCCGACGCCGATTGACTTCGGAGGTGGCCAAGAAGGAGCATGCCTGGCCTGTTCCTTTTTTTAGGGCGCCTGATCCTCCTGGCCGGCCTTTATGCCGTGGCCTTTGCCGCCGCGCGGACCATCTGGCGGGGGCAGCCGGTCACCGCGCCATCCCCGATGCTGCCGCGCACCGTCACACTGGCTCTTTGCCGGACGGCCGGCCCGGTCACGATCGAGGCGGCGGCATGGTTGCCGGGCGACGAGCGCCAGCTGGCGCTCCCCGTGACCCTGGGGCGCGCGGATGGAAACACGATCCGGGTGGATGACGTCTTCGTCTCTTCCTGCCATGCGGAACTGGCCTTTGACGGCACCTCCCTATGGCTCGTCGACCGCGGCAGCAAGAATGGCACCTGGTTGGGGAGCAGGCGTCTCAACCGGCCGTACCGGCTGAAGCCAGGCGATGATTTCGCCGTGGGCGGCACCGTGATCAGGCTTGTGGGGTGAGGCATGATGCGCTTTGGGGTATGCACGGACAGCGGCCGCCAGCGGCCGAACAACCAGGACGCGTACGGGCACCGCAACGGCCTTTTCCTCGTGGCGGACGGGATGGGCGGCTACCGGGGCGGCGAGGTGGCCAGCAGCATAGCCGTGCAGTGCCTGATCTCCCAGGCGTCGGGGAGCGAGCCTCTGGCCGAGATGAAAGCGGGTTTCGCCGCAGCCAACCTCGCCATCCAGGAGCACGCTGCCTCAAGGCCCGAGTGCGAGGGCATGGGCACCACCGTGGCCGCCCTGTATCTCACCCCCGGGCTGGGCTATCTCGCCCACATCGGCGACAGCCGCATCTACCGCCTGCGCCAAGGCGAGCTCGAGATCCTGACCCGCGACCATTCGCTCGTGGCGGAACTTGTCAGGCAGGGCAGCCTCAGCGCGGAGGAAGCCCGCAACCACCCCCGGCGCAGCATCCTCACCCGCGCCCTGGGCACGACGGAGGAACCCCAGGTGGAATACGCGGAGGTCGATCTCGCGGACGGGGACACCTTCCTACTCTGTACGGACGGTTTGACAACCGAGGTCACCGACACCGAGATCGCCTCCATCCTGGCCTCAGGCAAGAGTCCGCGCGCCAAGGCCAGGCAGCTCGTGGATCTGGCCAACCGCCACGGCGGTTCCGACAACATCACCGCTATCGTGGTCGCCATGGAGCATCATGCGTAGGGCGATCCGGGGGACGGGCCTCCTCATCCAGGGCGCGCTCGCGGTGGCGGGCTTCTCGTTCGTCCTGCCCGCGCTGGCGCTGCCCGGGCGTTTTACTTTCTTTGCCTGCGCGGGGCTGGGGACCGTCGCCCTGCTGGCCGCCGCGCCGGCCGTCTTTTACCTCTGCGGCCTGGCGATCGACCGGGTGATGTACGCGCTCGTCGCCTGCCTGGCGGGAGTGGGGGTGGCGCTCCTGGCGCGCCTCGGCGCGGCTGGATCCGTCTATGCGCCGCTCGCCATGCGCCAGATGCTCTGGCTCGCTCTCGGGCTTGGGGCCATGGCCGGGGGGATCGCGTGCGGGCGCTCGTACCTCATGTTCCAGCATTACCGGTACGTACTGCTGCTCCCGGCGCTCATCCTCATGGCACTGGTCGTGCCGTTCGGTGTGGAGGTGGGCGGCGCCAGGGCCTGGCTCCAACTGGGGCCCGGCCGTGTCCAGCCGTCGGAGTTGGCCCGGCCGGCCGTGCTGTTCTTCCTCGCGAGCTACCTCGGGCAGCATCTGCCGCTCCTCCGGGCCAGCGGCCGGGAGACCCTGCCGCTCTGGCGGCGGCGCTGGCTGCTCTGGCCGGTGATCGCCATGTGGCTTCTCGCCCTGGGCCTGCTCCTCCTCCAGCGTGACCTGGGCATGGCCACGCTATATTTCGCCTCTTTCCTGGTCCTGCTCTACCTGGCCAGCGGCCGGGCGGCCTACCTTGCCGGCGGGACGGTCCTGGGCGTATTGGGCTGCCTGGCGGCCGCCGCAGTGGCGCCCCATGCCAGGAATCGCTTGCTGGCCTGGCTGTACCCCCTGAGGCTCGCGGGTGGAGTGGGCTTTCAGGGCGCCAGGAGCCTTTTTTCCCTGGGGGCCGGTGGTTTGTTCGGTACCGGCCCGGGTCTCGGCCTGCCGCATTCCGTGCCCGCCGTCCAGACAGACCTCGTCTTTGCGGCCGTGGTTGAGGAATTGGGCCTGGCGGGAGCCTTTGCCGTCCTCCTGCTCCTCTTGGCGCTCGTCTCCCGCGGTTTGAGTCTGGCCGGACGCTGCCGCGATCGGGTCGGTTTCCTCTTCGGGGCGGGGCTCTCCTTTTCCCTGGGGCTCCAGGCCCTGTTGATCGTCGCCGGCACATGCGGCCTGCTGCCTCTGACCGGGGTCACCCTGCCGCTTGTCAGCTATGGCGGGAGTTCGCTCTTTACGACCCTCTTTTCCCTGGGAGCGCTCTCGGGTATGGGGCACGAGGATGGGAGGCGCGGCTTTGCCGATTGAAGCCAGGCGCCTCTTGGGGCTCCTTTTCGCGGGATTCGCCCTGCTCTGCCTGGCGCTGGGCTATATCCAGCTCTGCCGGGGAGACGCCCTGGCGTCCGATCCTCGCAATCCCAGACTGGTCCTGCCCGATCCCGCGGCGGCCAGAGGAGGAATTCTCGCGCGTAGCGGCGAAGTTCTGGCCGACGGCCCCGCTCCCGGGCGGCGCGCCTACAGAGTCCGGTCCCTCTGGCACGCGATAGGCTATACGGATCCCCGGTACGGCACGGCAGGTCTCGAGGCGGTCTATCACAGGTACCTGGCGGGAGTGGACGGGCGCTCCATCCTGCAGAACTGGCTCTTGGAGCTGAGGAACGAAGCTCCGCGGGGCGCCGATCTCGTCACCACCATCGATCCCGGGCTGCAGGCGGCGGCCGCCGCCGGCCTGGGCCGCCGCAAGGGCGCGGTGGTGGTTCTGGATGCGCGGACCGGGGACGTATTGGCCATGGTCTCCAGGCCGGATCCGGGTTATCCACCCGCGCTCCCGGATGGGATCCGGCCTCAGGACAGAAATGACGCCCCGTTTTTGAACCGGGCTTTGTATGGGCTCTACCCGCCCGGCTCCGCCTTTAAGATCGCGACGGCCGCGGCCGCCCTCCGCGCGGGCCTGGGCGGCTTTGCCACCGACTGCCGGGGCCGCGCAGCGATCGCGGGCCGGGCCATCAGGGACGCCGGCCGCGCGGGACACGGCAGGCTCGGTCTCGAACGGGCCCTGGCCGTCTCGTGCAACGTATACTTCGCCCGCCTGGGCGCGGCGGTGGGGGCCGGGACCTTGACCGGCGCGGCGCGGGCCTTGGGCTTAGGCGCCGCCCCGCCCTTTGACCTTGGCGGGGCGAAAGGCTCACTCCCCGAGGTCCGCGGGCGGATCGAACTCCTGGAAACAGCCCTTGGGCAGGGCCGCGTGCTGGTAACACCCATGCAGATGGCGCTCGCGGCGGCGGCCATCGCCAACGGCGGCCTGCTCGTGCGGCCGCGCATCGCCGCGGCGTTGCGCTATCGCATGGGTCCGCCGGCGGTATTGCCGGCGGGTGCCCGGCGCCGCGCGCTCACCGCCGCGGAGGCCGCTCTGCTCAGACAATACATGGAGACTGCGGTGGCCGTGGGAACCGCGCGCCGGGCCGCGGCCCGGGATTGGCGCGTGGGGGGCAAGACCGGCACGGCCCAGGCGCCGGGCGGCAAGCCCCACGCCTGGTTCGTCGGGTTCGCGAGCTCGGGGACCCGCCAACTGGCTCTTGCGGCGGTTGTCGAACACGGCGGCAGCGGCGGCGAGGTGGCCGCCCCCATCGCCGCGGCGGTCTGGCGTGCTGCAGCCGGAGGTGCAGTGCATTGATCGGGACGGTGCTTGGCAACAGATACAGGCTCGATGAATTGATCGGCGAGGGCGGCATGGCGCTCGTCTACCGCGCCGAATGCTCGCTTTTGCAGCGGCCGGTGGCGGTCAAGGTGCTGCGGCCGCAGTTCGCATCCGACGCCGAGTTCGTCGAGAGGTTCCGCCGGGAGGCCCAGGCCGCCGGCAGGCTCTCGCACCCGAGCATCGTCAATGTATACGACGTGGGACAGGATCGCGGGCTCAACTACATCGTCATGGAATACGTGCAGGGTGAGAACCTGAAGGAGCTGATCAGGCGGGAGGCGCCGTTCACGGCCGCCCGCGCACTCGACATCGCCCGCCAGATCTGCGAGGCTCTGCGCCATGCCCACCAGAACAACATCATCCACCGCGACATCAAGCCCCACAATATCCTGATCACCCCGGAGGGGCGGGTCAAGGTGACCGACTTTGGCATCGCCCGGGCGGTCAGCGCCAGCACCTTGACCCAGAGCGGCTCGGTCCTGGGATCGGTGCAATATTTCTCCCCAGAGCAGGCCAAGGGCTCCCCGACCGGCGTGGCCTCGGATCTTTACTCCCTGGGCTGCGTGCTCTACGAGATGCTGACCGGGACGGTTCCTTTCAAGGGCGAGAGCCCCATCGCCATCGCCCTCAAGCATCTGCAGGAGCAGCCGCCGCCCCTCCGGATCCACCGCCCGGGGCTTCCGCCGGCCGTCGAAAGCCTCGTGGCCCGGGCGTTGGCCAAGGATCCGACGCTGCGTTTCCCTTCCGCCCAGGCCATGCTCCAGGCCATTCAGGCGGCCCTGGGGCAGGCCCCCGCCGCCGCGCCGGAAAGGGACATCGAACTCGCGACCCAGGTCATGCCGGCGGTGAAACCGCCAGGGACCGGCGCCCGGCGCCCGCTCCTCATCTTCCTCGCCGTGCTCGGGATGGCGGCCTTGGGCACAGTGCTATTCTTTTGGTGGTGGCTTTATCTCTCGCCAAAAACGCCTGTTACCGTGCCAAGGCTGGTCGGCCTATCCATCGGCGAGGCGCGGCAGCGTGCCAGGAGCGCGGATTTCCGCCTCCACGAGACGTGGCTATATGCCGAGGGCGCGGCGGGTACCGTGATGCGCCAGGATCCCGAGGCCGGGATCAGGGTCAAGGAACGCTCGCTCAAGGTCTGGGTCAGCCGCGGGCCGGAAAAGGTCGCGGTGCCGGATCTCACGCGCATGACCCCGGAGGAGGCGCGCACGGCCCTCGAGGATCTGGGCCTCGTCTACCTGGAGGCCGGCCGTCAAAGGAGCGAGACGGTTGAAGAGGGATTCGTGGCCGGCCAGGAACCGGCCGCCGGCGAGACGGTCTCGCGCGGCGGCACGATCCGGGTCTACCTGAGCCTGGGCAACAAGTTCGTCCTGGAGGATTTTCGCGGCCGCCCGCTCGGCGAGGTCGTGGCCCGCCTGGCCGAACTGGAGATAAGCTACAGCGTGGTCAATGTGAACTCGGTTCAGCCTCTCGGGACGGTGGTCGAGCAGTGGCCCGCCCCCGGCGAGGCAAAACCCGTCGGCACCATCGTGCAACTGGAGGTCTCCAATGGGGAGGAACCCCCGTTGGAGCTGCCCTGAATGAACGCGGGCCGCGTCGTGCGCAGCGTGGGGGGCTACCATGACGTGCTCTGCGGCGGGCGGACCTACACCTGCACCGCGCGCGGCCGGCTCAAGCGCGCCGGGGGCGAGATCCTCGTGGGCGATCTGGTCGGCTGGACCATGGACGGGGAGGCCGGCGTCATCGAGAGGATCGAACCGCGGCGGAACGTGCTCCGGCGGCCGCTCGTGGCCAACGTCGACCAGGCCGTGCTCGTTTTTGCCCTGCGGGAACCGGACCCGAACACACTCACGATCGACCGGTTCCTGGTCGCCGTCAAAGCCGCGGGGCTGCCGGTCCTCCTCTGTCTCAACAAAAAAGACCTGGTCCGCCCGGCACAGGCTCTGGCCCTGGCGGAGTATTACCGTTCTCTCGGCCAGCCGGCCGTGGTCACGAGCACGGTCACGCGGGAGGGGCGCAACAAGCTCCTGGCCGCGCTGCACGGCAGGACCACCGTCCTGTGCGGCCCGTCGGGGGCCGGCAAGTCGGCCTTGCTCAATATGGTGGGGCCCGGTTACGGCCTGGCCACGGGTGAGGTGAGCGCCAGGATCGGCCGCGGGCGGCATACGACGAGGGCTGCCCGCCTGCTCCCCGTGGGGCGTGGAGGTTTCGTGGTCGATACGCCGGGCTTCACGCGGATCGATTTCGCGGATCTCACCCTCGAGGGCCTGCGGGCATGCTTTCCCGAGCTCGCGGCCCACGCGGCGGGATGCAAGTACGACGGCTGCCTGCACCTGGCCGAGCCGGGTTGCGCCGTCAAGGCGGCGGTGGCCGAGGGCCTTGTACCGGGGCTCCGCTACGATCATTACCGTGCTTTTGCCGCGGAGCTCGACCAAAAGGGGCCGGATTACCGGCGGAAGGGTGGGCGATGATCTCATCAAAGCAGCAAATGGGCGGATTGAGATTGCGCCCTCGATCCTGAACGCCGATCTCTGCCGTCTCGGCGAGGAGGCGGCCGCGGCGGCGGCCGCGGACTGGCTGCACGTCGACGTGATGGACGGCCGTTTCGTGCCTAACCTGACCTTCGGCACGGACATGGTCAGGGCCCTGGCCCGCGGTCAGCGGGTGCCCATCGAGGCCCATCTCATGGTCTCCGAGCCCGGTAGGATGTGGCCCTGGTTCGCCGAGGCGGGCGCCCGCCGGATCATCGTGCATGTCGAGGCCACGGCCCATATCCATCGACTGATCGCGGAACTCAGGCACAGGGGCATCGCGGCGGGAGTGGCGCTCAATCCCGGGACACCCATCTGGGCGCTGGACGCCATCCTGCCCGAGATCGACCTGATCCTGCTCATGACGGTTGATCCCGGATTCGGCGGGCAGGAAATGATGCCCGGTGTCCTGGCCAAGGTGGCGGCGCTCAGGCACAGGCTGGACGAGGCGGGGCTCAAAGCCCGCCTAGAGGTCGACGGGGGCATCAACGACGCCACCTTTGCCGAGGCCGTTTCCGCCGGAGCCGATACCCTCGTGATCGGTTCCGCCATCTACGAGACCGCCGACCCGCGAGCCGCGCTCGCGCGCTTTTTGGCGCGGGCCGCGGCGCGGGCCTAGGGGGGAGCAGCATGCCTTTTCAGCACATCGACTCCTTTGTGCGCGCGGCGTACAAGGTGATCGAGACCATGGTCCAGCCCGGCGTCGACGCCGGCAAGCCGTTCTTTAACGAGGAGCCCCTGAGCAAGTACGATCTCTGCGTCCTCGTCGGCGTGCTGGGCGATCTGCAGGGGCAGGTGATCTGCGGCATGGCCGAAGAGACGGCCCGCAAGATCATCCGGCAGATGCTGGGCGTCGAGTCTGAAACCATCGATGAGATGGGCAAGAGCGCCATCTGCGAGTTGAAAAATATCATCATCGGCACGGCCAGCACGAATCTGTCGCTGGTCGGCTATCGTTGCACCATCACGCCGCCGCTTCTCTTGACGCAGGGTGAGGTGCCCGATTTTCTCAGGCATATCCACACGGCGCTCGCCATCCCGATCACGATGGAATTCGGCCGTATCGACATCAACCTGGCCCTGCGCATGGACGAATTGAGCGCTTGAGCCGCCCGGGACTTGGCGCGTACAGGCATGGGGCCTCCATACCCGCCGTGTCCGTATGGGGCGGGGGTATAATAGTTGGGCGTTGGGTGAGGTGAAAAGATGACGGACGGTCCGCTGGAGTCGACCATGAGGTTCCAGGCCAAGGAGGGCAAGAAGAACGAGGTCGGGACGGTTTTGCGCGAAGTCAGCGCGGCCCTGGTGGAAAAGGGCTACGATCCCCTGGATCAGATCGTCGGCTACCTTCTCTCGGGTGATCCCGCCTATATCACGAGCCACCGCAATGCCAGGGTGCTAATCCGGCGCCTGGAAAGGGACCAGATCCTCGAGGAACTGGTCCGCACGTTTCTTTCCGCCCAGGCGGGGCCGGAATAAGGCCCAATGACCGCTCCTTGCACCTTCTTGTGGAGGAGTGACGGGCCTTGCGGCGATTCGCGCTCCAAGTCGTCTTCCTTCTAGCCTCCTGTGCAGCCGTGACGGCCCTTGGCGCGGGCCCGGAGGCTGGCGTGCCGCCGGACGGATGCTGCCGGTTTTGCGGCGCGGCCCTCGCGGGTGATCCCGGGCCAGCTCTGGCCGTGATGATCGACAACCATGTCGGGGCGCGGCCACAGAGCGGGCTGGCTCAGGCCTGCCTCGTTTTCGAGGCCCCGGTCGAGGGTGGCATCACAAGGTTCATGGCGGTTTATGGGCATGGGCAGGAAGTGGCGGAGATAGGCCCGGTCCGCAGTATGAGGCCTTATTTTGTCCGTCTGGCCGCGGCCCTTGACGCGGTTCTCTGCCACTGCGGCGGCAGCCCGGAGGCATATGCCCTCGCATCCGCCACGGGCCTCCCCCGCCTGGACGATCTGCGGGGGGCGGGGCGGGCTTTTTGGCGCGACAACCGCCGCAAGGCGCCGCACAACCTCTATACCTCCACATCCAGGCTCAGACGCGAACTGGCCCGCAGGCACCTGCCGTGGGCGGCCGTGCCGGCGGCATCCTTGCCTTTTTTGCCGGCGCCCGCTGGCATTCCCGCCGCGGAGGCCCTCTTGGCTTATAGCTCCCCGCATTTCAGGGCGTCTTTTGTCTTCGATCCGGCTGGAGGCTTTTATACGCGGCACTTTGCGGGCCTCCTCCAGCGGCAGAGGGACGGCGCGCCTTTATGCGCCACGGCCGTCGTGGTGGTGGGGATCGAGCCCCAAGTCACGGATCGAGTGGGCAGGCTCAGGATAGACCTGGAGGGGGAGCGGCCGTGCCTGGTCTACCAGTCCGGCGGGTGTTTTACGGCCAGTTGGTCCGGGGCGCCCGGGCGCGCGGGCCTGGTGACCGACGCAGCCGGCCAGGCGGCGGCCCTGAAGCCGGGCCTGGCCTGGTTCGCCCTTGTGCCGGGCGAGGTCAGACCGCCCACGCCCCCGGAGGAAGAATCCGCTTACAACCATCGCATGAAAACCCCGATCTAAGATCTAATAAACAAAGAATCCGTGTAAATCCCTGAAAATCATGTTAATCCTGTTAAACCGGTCATAATCCCGTAGAGCTTACCTTACCTCGACCCACGCCCTGACAAACGTGACCCTGCCATACGTGGCGGCCATGGCCGACCGGGGCTGGCGGCGGGCCGTGCAAGAGGATACCGCGCTGGCCCTGGGCGTGAACGTCGCCCGCGTCCGCGTGGTCTACCCGGCCGTGGCCGAGGCGCACGGCCTGCCTTGCGTGGACCTGGCGGCGGTCATGTCATGGCAAGAGCCTGCATCCGCGTCATCCGCGCCTTCTTCCCCCCCTCCACCTGCGCCAAGAGGAAGTCGTCCGCGGGGGGCGAATAACCCATCCGCGCATTGCACATGCCGGAAAGGAATGGAAGAGAGGCTTGAACATTCAAACCGAACGGATCGGCGATGTCCTCATCGCCCGGGCCGAGGGGGACCTGGACCTTTCGACCGCGGGCGCCTTTCGCGAGGCCATCGACCGGCATCTGGAGGGCGCGGACGGCGCGGCGCACCTCGTCTTGAACATGTCCGGGCTGTCGTTCATCGACAGCTCCGGCCTGGGCGCCATCCTAGGGCGTTACCGCAGGATCGGCGAACGGGGCGGCCGGCTGGTCGCCGCCGATGTGCCGGGGCATATCACGCGGCTCCTGGCCCTTTCAGGGCTGCAAAAGATCATCGCGTCCTACACCACCGAAGCCGAGGCCCTCCGCAACCTTCAGGGGGGTGGGCTGTGATGGAAGACGGACGCGTCATCGTCGACCTGCCCAGCCGGCCGGAGAATGTCTCGCTGGCCAGGGTCATCGTGGCGGCTTTCGCCGCCAGGCTCGATTTTACGGTGGCGGAGACCGAGGAGATCAGCGTGGCGGTTTCGGAGGCCGTCAGTAACAGCGTCATCCACGGTTACGGCAACGGTCCGGGCCGGATCCGGCTGGAGATGTCGGCGGACGGGGAGATGCTCGAGGTGGTCGTGGCCGACCGCGGCGCGGGCATCGCCAACGTCGACCAGGCCAGGCAGCCGGCTTTCACCACGCGCGAGGACAGGATGGGGCTCGGTTTTGTCTTCATGGAATCGTTCATGGACGAGTTGCAGGTCTGTTCGGCACCCGGGGAGGGCACAAAAGTGACGATGCGCAAACGTCCGGAACGGGAGGCAACCGACGGTGCCGCAACCGGGCAACGCTTATCAGACAAGTGAGATCGAACTGCCGGGCGGACCCCTGCTCGGCGAGGGCGAGATCCGCCGCCTCCTGGCCGAGGCCAAGAACGGCTCCCTGGCGGCGCGGGACGAACTGGTCCAGCGCAATCTCAGGCTGGTCATGAGCGTGGCGCAACGCTTCGCCGGGCGGGGCCTGGAGATCGACGATCTCTTCCAGATCGGCGCCATGGGCCTGCTCAAGGCCATCAGCCGCTTTAACCTGGCCCAGCCCGTCCGTTTTTCAACCTATGCCGTGCCCATGATCATCGGCGAGATCAAGCAGGTCCTGCGCGACACGGGCCCGGTCAAGGTCAGCCGGGCGCTGCGGGACGTCTCGCGCCGGGCTCTCAACCTGAGCGAACAGCTCATGCAGGCTTTGGGCCGGGAACCATCGCTGGGCGAGATTGCCAGGGGGCTCGGCCTGCGCCGCGAGGAGGTGGCGGCGGCGCTCGAGTCTACGCGGCCGCTGGTTTCGCTCCAGGATACGATCCACGAGGACGAGGGAGAGCCCCTGTACCTCGGCGATCAACTCCACACGGACGAGAGCGGTTTCTTTGACCGCGTGACACTCCACACCGTCCTGGGCAAACTGACCAAGCGCCAGCAGCTCGTGGTGAGACTCAGGTTCTTTCAGGATCGGACCCAGAGCGATGTGGCCAGTCTGCTGGGAGTTAGCCAGGTGCAGGTCTCCCGGCTGGAAAAGGAGGCCCTGCGCCGCCTGCGTCTGGCCCTGGCGGAGAAGACGGGGGATTAGCCGGCAGGCGGTGCATCATTCCGGATTAACCGCAAAGGTGAATTGCGCCTCCGGGGAGAGAAGGGGTTGGCTGGGCATCAAGAGTCAAGTATTACCCTCATTTTGTAAAAAGAGGGGGCAAGGGTGGGTTTATCGCAGCTCCTCCAAGCCCATAATAACCGCACGGGGTGCGCCCCGGGGAATGCCGCGCGCAAGCTGATTTGATTCCCCATCCCGGATCGTATCGGAGTGACTGTCATGACCCTGCGATGGCTCTGGTGGTCCTTGATCGCGGCGTGCCTGGCCGCGGCCTGCATTTACCTGGTGGGACTGGCTATCGGCAGATTGGGTCAGAACAGGCCCTCGGCCAAGGCCAGGTTGGTGCGGATACTCACTATAGACGGCAATTGCCGGCGCCCGCTGGGCTGAAACCGGCGGATCGCGAAAACAGGCCTCAGGCCGTATATCGAAAGCGCCTTTGCTGCTTGCGGCTGTGGCCGCCAGACATGCCGGCGTCAAAGCCACGACAAGTTGCGAGCAAAACTTACGCGTTCGAACAACTTAACAGCGCAGATGGCGGTCACCGATCCTGGACGGCGCGCTCCACGGCGGCCAGGATCACGCTGGCCTTGAAGGGCTTGGTGACGAAATCCCAGGCGCCGCGCGCGATGGCCTCGGTCAAGGTCCGGTGGAAGCGCATCGCGGTGCAGATGATGACCCGGATGCCTTCGCCGAGCGCCAGTATCTCTCCCATGGCCGCAAAACCGTCCTCCTCGGGCATGGTCAGATCCATGAGCACCACGTCGGGGTGAAACAGGCGGCACAGGACGACCGCCTGCCGCCCCGTGCAGGCCTCACCCACCACCACGTGGCCGGCCTCGGTGAGGATCGCCCGCAGGAGCGCCCGCATGTACAGCGCGTCATCCACCACCAGCACGCGGGCGATCCGGCCTCTGACCGGGGCGCCGTCTCTCTCGGCCCCGCATATCTCAGATCCCGCGATGAGCATGCCGATTACCTCCCGCTGCAACGATCCGTTATGGCGTCATATATCCTCACACGGCCTCATGCCACCGGTATCCCACGCGGGCTCCTGCGATATGATTCGTCCGCGCGAGCGCTTTTGGAGGTGAAGCATACTGCTCTGGACCAATCCTCAGCAGGCCATGAAGGGCAACCTGAACGTCCTGGCCCACCTTGCCCTGGCGGGCGCGCTCCTTTTCCCAGCGGGATGGATGGCCGTCCGCGGCCTTTTGGCTCATTGGCCCCTGCCGTTGCTTTACGGGCTGCCCGGGTTCGCCCTCGGTTTTGCCGGGGTGCTGGGCCGTTTTCCGCTATGGTTCCCCCCGCGGCGGCAGGAGCGTATCGGGAGCTAGAGACCGTCTCCGTGTATGCGGGCTTGATGGCGCCCGGGATCGCAATGCAAGAGCAAGGAATCCGTCCAGGTCATATGGCGCCGCGATCCATGGGTACCGCGGCATGACCCGGGCAAAATCCCAGCAGGTATGCGAAGGCTCCCGTCGAAGATCACATTTTGGCGCCGGCGATTCATCCCGGACACGCGCCCCGGGGTAGACTCTAGGGCTGGAGAGGAACCGGGGTTCCCGGCCTCCGGCAGGAACGCCCGGCGGCCCAGACTTCATTCCCTTGGGAGGTCGGTCGATGTTCGGTGAACGGGACAACAGGTTTTTTGCCCTCTTTGAGGCTATCGCCGCCAATGTGGCCGAAGCCGCCAAGATTCTCGAGCGCCTCACCGCGGACCCGCGGCAGAAGGAAGAGCTCACCCAAAAGCTGGAAGAACTCGAGCATCGCGGGGACGAGCAGACGCACGACATCATCGCGGAGCTGAACAAGGCTTTTATCACGCCCATCGACCGCGAGGACATCTTCCTCATGGCCAAGGAACTCGACAACGTCCTGGACGCCATCGAGGCCACCGCCCACCGTTTCCTCATGTTCGAGATCGTTGAGAGCACGGAACCGGCTCGCGCCCTGGCGGCCATGATCGTCGAGTCCGCCGACGAATTGGGAGCGGTCATGAGCGACCTGCGGCGCCTCAAGCGCATCGTGGCCGACAACAAGTCGGTGGTGGCGATCAACCGCATCGAGGATGACGCGGACAAGATCTACCGCCGCACGGTCAGGGAGCTTTACGCGGGCACGGCGAACACGATCGAGATCGTCAAGTGGCGGGAGATCTACGATCACCTCGAGGACACCCTGGATGCGATGGAGGACGTGGCCAATATCGTCGAGGGCATCGCCATGAAAAACACATGACACGCCACGCATCGCCAAAAACGGGGGTGCCCCAATGACGTTCAGCCCGGGTTTGCTCATCGTGCTACTCCTGATCCTCGCCTCCGAGTTCGTGAACGGCTGGACCGACTCGCCCAACGCCATCGCCACCGTGGTTTCGACCAGGGTGATCAAACCCAGGTGGGCGGTGGCCATGGCCACGGTCTTTAACATCATCGGCGCTTTTCTCGGCACCGAGGTGGCCAAGACCATCGGCACGGGTATCATCAAGCCCGAGGCGGTAAACCTGGTGACGGTCGGCGCGGCGATGGCGGGCATCGTCGTCTGGTCCACCGCGGCGTGGTATTTCGGCCTGCCCACGAGCGAGAGCCATGCCCTCGTCGCGGGGTTGACCGGGGCTGGCCTGGCCACCGCCGGGCCGCGCGTCCTGCTTTGGTCCGGCTGGGCCAAGGTCCTGATCGGCCTGGGTTTTTCCTCCCTAATCGGCCTCTTGGGCGGCTTTTGCCTGGCTTCGCTGATCCGAGGACTCTGCTACAGGATGCACAGGCGCGCGGCCAAGAGGCTCTTCTCCATCCTGCAGGCCGTCTCCGCGTGCGGTATGGCCCTGAGCCACGGGAGCAACGACGGGCAGAAGTTCATCGGCACCTTTACCCTCGCCCTTGTCCTGGGCGGCGTCCTGCCTCATTTCGAGGTGCAGCGATGGACGATCCTGCTCTGCTCGGTCGTGATGGGAATCGGGACCTCCGTGGGCGGGTGGAGGATCATCAAGACCATGGGGCAAAAGATGGCCAAGATCGAGCCTTACCAGGGATTTGCAGCGGAAGCGTCCGCGGCGGGCTCTATCCTGGCAGCGTCGGCGCTGGGCGTTCCGCTCAGCACCACCCACACCATCAACACATCGATCATGGGCGTGGGCGCGGCCACGCGCCTCTCGGCGATCCGGTGGGGCGTGGCAAAGGAGATGGCCATGGCGTGGATCCTCACCTTTCCCATCTGCGGCGCCATTGGCTTTGTAGTGGCCACGATCTTCCAACGCCTCTTTTGACGAATATTCCCCTTGCTCAGGCGGCCCCTACGCCGTCCGTGGCTGGGCTTTCTTTGCGAAACCCACACCACCCCGTGATCTCGCGCCAGGTCCAGGGCGGGCAGGCCGCCACCGCCGCCACGCAGTGGTCGAAGATCGTGTCCGGCCGGTGCCGGCGGTTGAAGCGGTAAGTGAACTCGTCCAGATAGGCCT
>JBLNBS010000101.1:0-6534 GCA_050260175.1 Patescibacteria group bacterium
GTTTTACGTGTTTATCGGTCCAAGAACGGTTTTTCACAGCGCTTCTAAAAACCGCGGGTTACGCGCCTGCCTCCGGCAGGAGATCGCAAAAGCGGAACCTCTCCTCCCTGAGCACGGTCTCTCCCCGGCAAAACCGCACGGGCTCGGCGAAGAGCGGCCCATCGTGGACGAAGGTATGGAACTCGCCGTTCTCCCCGCAGACATCGACCCCGGGCGGCAGGCGCCGGATGAGGTCCTCTCCGTACTCCTCTCCGGCAAAGCCGCCGTCCAACACCCGTGTGTCAACGCAGGTGATGGTGGCCCTAAAGCCCTGCCGGATGAACTCCGCGGCCAGCACGGCGGTCTCCTCGCCCCAGAGGGGGAACGCGGCGCGCATGCCGATCCGCGCCAGGTTCTCCTCGCGGTAGGCGCGCACATCAGCGAGGAAGATGTCGCCGAAGAAGCACACCTCGCAGCCCCGCTCCTTGTGGCGCGCGAGGGCCGCCGCCATGCGCGCGGCGTATTCCTCGTGCGGGCAGCCGGGCGGGATCCAGATCTTGTCGAGCGGCAGGCCGAGCGCGGCAGCCTGGGCGTCCAAGAGTTCCTCCCGCACGCCGTGCATGCTGACGCGGTCGTATCCTTCGGTCAGCGTGGCGAGGAGGGTGACTTCATACTGATTTTCCCGCATGAGCCGCCAAAGCGCCAGGGCGCTGTCCTTGCCGCTGCTCCAGGCCATGAGGGCGGGGGGGACTATAAAAACCACCTCTTTGGACCTTCCCGTTCCCCTGTGTCAGCAGTAATTCCGGAACTCCTCAAAACCCTTGAATCCCAACGCCCGAATATACTTGCGCAGTGTACCGTCTGGCATGTCTCTCCCCCTGGCATGCGCGTGGATGCAGATCGGATCGATCGGGGCATGGGTCAGCGGACTGATCCCTTTCCAAACGGTCCCCTTCTTGCCTTTGCGGGATTCCAGCCCGAGGGCGTCGCAGACCTTTTCCAGGTCCCCAAAACTGCAAGTGGGCAAGGATCAATCCCCCGCTTTAAAACCCAGAACCTCGGCCATCCGTTCCCGATCCGCGGCCATCTTCAGTTTCAGGTATTGCGGCAGGCGGTGCCTGAATCTCTCAAACCCCAGGTACTTGTCGGTATTGGCAAAAAACTCCTCCACGAGCGCTTCCACATTATCCAGCGCCATCTCCACCGCATCTTCGGGGGTTTTCCCCACGCCATCAGCATTGAGATCTTTAATTGAGGCAACATACTGCTGTGTTTCATCATCATACTTGACAATCGATTCAAATTCCACATCAGAGACCAGATATTCCAAGATTTCTGTCGGGAGTAAAGTGGCGGTTTCGGTAGGCTTGTAAAGTTTACCAACAAAAAAGGTCTGTTTCTTGTGAATGACCTTGTCCAAGAACTCGGACAGGTTATTTCTCATCTCCCGCGCGCCGATTATCCTTCGGTTCAAAACAGAGTTCATCCCGGGCCCCTTCTTTCCCCTGGGAAAGCCCCTCTCCGTTCCGGGCATCGTTTCGTTGGGATCCGCCTTCTTCAAGAGCCTCATCTCCAGCATAACCCTTTGTGTACACATTGTCAATGGTGTACACATGTAGTCTATACAGGTTCGACAGGGGAAATTCAATGAACATGCACGGCGCCGGATCTCCTCTACGGTCCTGTATCAGGCGCAACTTGCCCCCGCGCCCGCACCGTGCTATGATGCAGATGGCGAACGCGTATTCGACAGGCAACGTCATTTGTTTTGAGGCGATTACTCTGCGCGAGCTCACGGCCGGCGTCAAGGACCTGCTCGACATCCTCTACCACCCCAGGGATCTCGGCATCCCCACGGCCCCGCCCGAGCGGGCGCACGAGGGCGGCGAGGGCCACCGGCTGGTGGCCGCTGCCCGCCCGCGGGGCTACCGTTTTGAGGTGCCGGTGGAGCACGCATACGAAGCGCGGGGGTACCGCCTCGTCGTGCGCGGCAGGATCGACGGACTCTTCGATCCCGCCGCCGGCGGCGCTCACGCTCCTGATCCTGATCCCGATACCGATACCGATACCGATGGCGATACCGATTCCGATTACGATTCCGATGGCGATGGCGATTATACAGGACAGGGCTGGGAAGACGACGGGCCTGGGACAGACATCTCTCCTGATAGGCTCACCCCCACTCCTTCGCAAAAGAGCGGGGGCCGGGGGGTGGGTTCTGATCATCCTCCGAGCGACGAGCGACGAGTAACGAGCAACGAGATTATCGTGGAAGAGATCAAGACCACCTACCTGCCCCTCGCCGATCTGCACCTCGAGAAATGGCCGGCGCACGCGGCCCAGCTCAGGCTCTACGTGCACATGGTCCGCTGCGCCAATCCCGGCAGGAAGGTCGCGGGCCGGCTGACCTACGTTAACCTGGACGATCTCTCCGAACGCACCTTCTCCCCGGATCTCGGGGAGGAGGAGACCCGGGACTTCTTCGTCTCCCTGGCCGAAGGCTACCTCGCGCACGTGCGCGCCCTGGACGACTGGCGCGGCGTGCGGGACGAATCCCTGGCCGCCTGGGATTTTCCCTTTGCCGAGCGGCGCGCCGGGCAGGACGAGCTCATGGAGACCGTGGCCGCGGCGGTGCGGGCGGAACGGGACCTCTTTGCCGAGGCAGCCACGGGTATTGGCAAGACCGCGGCCGTGCTGTACCCGGCGCTCAAGGGCCTGGCGTCCGGGGGGCGGTACCAGAGGGTGTTCTTTCTCACCGCCAAGACCTCGGGCAAGATGATCCTCCGCAAGACTCTCGAACTGGCGCGCGAGGGCGGCCTGCGGCTGAGGGCCGTCTTTATCGAGGCCAAGGAGAAGGTCTGCCTCCACCCGGAGGCCGATTGCACGCCCCAGGACTGCCCCTGCGCCAGGGACTATTACGCCAGGGCGGCGGCGGTCATCACGGATCTCTTGCGCCTGGAGCTCATCACGCCCGAGGCCGTCCTGGAGGCGGCGCGGCGCGAAACGCTCTGCCCCTTCGAGCTCTCACTGGATCTCGCCCTGCGCGCCGACCTGATCGTGGGCGATTACAACTACGTCTTCGATCCCGGCGTTTACCTCAGGCGGTTCTTTGGCCAGGGCGGGCGGCGGGACAGCCTCTTCCTCGTGGACGAGGCGCACAACCTCGTGCAGCGGGGCCGCGAGATGTACTCCGCCTCGCTGGATTCAGCGGATCTCGCGCGGCTGGCCGAGGAACTTGGGGATCTGGACTGCGGCATCGTGCGGGAGTGCGAGGAGGCCGGACGTTTTTTCCAGGCCTGGCGGGAGGAGATGGCGGCCGAGGGGCGGCGCGGCCTCCTCCTCTCCTCCTCCCTGCCGGAGATGCTGCCGCCGGCCCTGGAACGCCTCGCCGGCGCCATGGATCGGGTCTTTGCCCGCCGGCCCCCGGCGGACCTGCGGCGCCGTTGGCGCGATTTCTACTTTGACCTGCAGCATCTCCTCCGCGTGGCCGGCCACACCGGCCGCGATTACGCTGTCTATGCCCTGGCCCGGGAGGGGGGAGGGGTCCTGCTCCGCCTCTTTTGCCAGAATCCCGGCCCCCTCCTCCGCCGGCGGCTGGACCAGGGGCGCTCTGCGGTCTTCTTCTCCGCCACCCTCTCCCCCTTTGCCTACTTTCGGGACCTGCTCGGCGGGGGCCGCGACGCGCTCCATCTCAGGCTCCCGTCCCCATTCCCCGTGGAAAACCGCCTCTATCTGCACGTGCCCGGCATCGACACTCGCTACCGGGCGCGGGAGGAAACCGCCCTGGCCCTGGCCCGGGTCGCGGCCGCGATGGTCGCGGCCCGCGCGGGCAATTACCTCATGTTCTTTCCCTCGTACGCCTACCTGAACGCCGTACGGCCCCTGGTCGAGCGGCTCCTGGCGGGCCGCGCGGCCGTGCTCGCCCAGTCCCCCGCGATGCGGGACGAACAAAAGCGGCGCTTCCTGGAGAAGCTGGCCGCGACGGATACCGGCCGATCCACCCTGGGCCTGGCGGTCCTGGGCGGCATCTTTGGCGAGGGCATCGACCTGCCCGGCGAGCGCCTAGTCGGCGTCTGCATCGCCGGCCCCGGCCTGCCGCAGGTCTCTGAGGAGCAGGAACTGATCCGGAGCTACTTCCAGGAACGCAACGAGCAGGGCTTCCTCTACGCCTACCTCATCCCCGGCCTGATCAGGGTCGTCCAGTCGGCGGGCCGGGTTTTTCGCGGCCCCGAGGACCGGGGCGTGGTCATCCTCGTGGACGACCGCTTCCTGCACGAGGCGTATCAAGAGTTGCTGCCGCCGGACTGGTTCGCGCCGGGGCGGGAGTTCTCAAGGGAGGATGTGGGGGAGGCGCTACGGGAGTTCTGGGGGGACTCGCCTCCGAGCCCTCACGCCACGGGTTAAGCATCAAAATCGAAAGGCGGTGTGAAAAACCCGTTCTTCAACTTCATCGCTTTGAAGCCATAAACGCCATCCGCCCCAGCAATTCGCGGAATGCCTCACCGTCCCTCAACTGATAGACTTCGCCGCCCACCCGGTACTCCGTTTCGTGGCCGCGGCCCGTGGCCACGACGGCATCGCGGGGGCGGGCCGCTTCCAGTGCCAGTTTCATGGCGGTTTTTCGCTCGGGCACGACCTCATAGCCCTCGTTCTTGACACTCAGGAAACCCAGCTCCAAGTCGCGCAGGATCTGATCGGGCGGCTCGTCGTTGGGTGAGTCCGCCGTGAGATAGCAATAATCCGTCAGCCGGGCGGCGATTGAACCCATCATCGGCCGCTTGGCGCGATCCCTGCCCCCCCGCGCGCCGAAGATCAACACCACCCGCCCCTCCGTCGACTCCCGCACCGCCGTAAGGAACTGCGCCAAGCCGTCCGGGGTATGGGCGTAATCCACGATCACCCGGAAGGGCTGGCCCGCCTCGATCTCCTCGAAACGTCCAGGGATGCGCCGCAGGCGGGCGACCCCCGCCGCGACGGCGGGGAGATCGAACCCCAACGCCAGGGCGGCCGCGGCCGCAGCCAGGGCGTTACAGGCGTTGTAGCGCCCGGGGAGGGCCGGATGGAGTTCGACGCTTTCCCCTCGGTAATGGACGGCCAGGCCCGCGCCCGGCCCGCCATGCAGCATCTCCCCGCGCACCAGGGCGCCATCGGCAAAACCGTAATCCAGAACGGGGCCGCGGCAGGCGCGCCGCAGCCGGTGGTAACTGGCGTCGTCCCTGTTGAGCACGGCGTACCGCGCCTGCTCGAAGAGACGGCTCTTGACCGCCAGGTACTCGTCCAGATCCGCGTGGTATTCGAGGTGCTCGAAGCTGAGGTTGGTGAAGACGCCGGCCGCGAATTCCAGGCCGAAGACCCGGTCCTGGTCCAGCGCGTGGGAGGAAACCTCCATGGTGCAGTAGGCGGCGCCTGCCTCGACCATCTCGCGGAACAGCCCGTGCAGTTCGACCGGCTCCGGCGTGGTCAGCCTGCAGGGGAGCACGCGATCGCCGATTTTGTTTTGAACGGTCCCCAGCAGCCCCGTCTTGGCGCCGGCGATCCCCAGAATGGAGTCAAGAAAGAACGCCGTGGTGGTCTTGCCGTTCGTGCCGGTGATCCCGATCAGGGTGAGCTCCCGCGCGGGATTGCCGTGCCAGTTCGCGCAGCAGACCGCCAGCGCCTTGCGGGCATCGTCCACCGCGACCACGGTCTCGCCGGCGGCGGCCTCCCACGCCCGCTCGACCAGGACGGCGCGGGCGCCGTTGTTGAGGGCGTCCGGGATGTATGCGCGGCCGTCGGCATGCCTGCCCGTCAGGCAGACAAAGAGGTTGCCGGGCTGGACCCGGTGCGAATCGTGGGCGATGCCGGTGATGTCCGGGTCCAAGTCGGCCCGGCCGGCCGCGCACCGCCAGTCGAGGCCCGTGAGGATCTCCGACAGCTTCATCCCTGGTTCGTGGTCTCCCGTGACCGCTGCCTCACCACGATGTAGTGCCGGATCCGCGATAAAACACATCGAACTGGAATCAAGAACCAGTCAAGCGACTTTTACCTTGGCTTGTTCCTTGAGAATCCTCTCGTCCCTCTTGTGACGATTGCGCCATCCGATATAACGCCGGATTCCGCTCATCTGCGCCTTATGGTCGGCGTAATAGACACCGGACAAAGCGAACTTGCGCAGGGGGGCGAAATGGCACTCGATCCGGTTCAGCCAAGAAGCGTACGTTGGCGTGTAGACCAATTCCACGTTGTTCGAAGCGGCCCAATCCACGATCTCCTGCCGATGATGGGGCGAGAAGTTGTCGAGCACGAGATAGAGCCGTTCTTTCTTGGGATACCGTGAACGCAGATACTTGAGAAACACGAGCAGTTCGCGCCAGCTCTTGCGATGCTTGCCATGGCCCAACAGCACGTCTTCTTTGAGGTCGAGGGCCGCGAACAGCGTCATTGTCCCTTGATCCCGATGGTACGTCGCGGGAAACCTTTGCTGCCTGCCGGTCCTTGCCCAATGGTAGCCGGGATGGGGCCTGATCTCCAAGGGGCCGAATTCGTCTACGCAGATCACCCTTCCGTCCTCGGGCG
>JBLNBS010000102.1:0-5950 GCA_050260175.1 Patescibacteria group bacterium
CACCAGGTCCCGCGCGGCCTCCAGGTTGGCCTCGTCCACATTCTCCGCGGTGTCCGTGGGCCAGTGCCAGTTGGGCAGGAGCCCCCGCTCGTCAAAGGCCATGACGGTGGCGGCGGGTATCTTGCGCGCCATAAAGGCGGTGGCGTCGGTGGTCAGCAGGCGGTAGCGGCGCAGGTCCAGGGCGATGCCCTTTTCCTCCGCCGCGGACCGGGCCGCCTCGAGCAGGGCGGGCCCGGCGTGGAGGGGGAAGATCATGCCCTCGGCCGTGGTCAGGGCGAGGCGTCCCTTGCCCAGGTTGTCCAGGTTGATGACCTGAGTCCTGCCCGGATCGAACCGGCACTCCCCGATGAGGTGCAGCGCGCCCCAGAGGCCGGATTCCTCGGCGCCCGTGGCGACGAACCAGACGCTGGTGGTGGGGAGCGGGGCGCGGGCCACGACCCGCGCGATTTCAAGGAGAGCGGCAATACCCGAGGCGTCGTCGTTGGCGCCCGGCGTGACCCGTCCGGCGGCCTCGCGATGCAGCAGCGAAAAGAGGGCCACGAGGACCAGGGCCGCGCAGGGCAGGGAGGCCAGCCAGAGGGCGAGGCGGGGTGCGCCGGGAATCAAAACTGCGGCCCCGTAAAGCGGGATCGGGCCGAGGAGCCCGGCGACGGTCAGGAGGTAGGTCCGGCGGAACCCGCCCACCATGTTGGGGGCGAAATTCAGCGCCGAGCGGGACGAATCAAGGTGGGCCAGGACGAGGACGCGGCGCAGTTCCTTGCTCCTGGCGTGCGCCTTGGCGATCACGTTGACGCTCCTGCCCTTGGGCAACAGACGCGAAACAATGGGGAAGGTGGCGGATTCGGCCAGGTAGAGGACGCCGCCGCAGAGGCCGAGGAAGAACGCGAGCCCCGGCCGGAAGGGGAAGAGGGCGGCGGCCAGGGGGGCGAACGCGTACAGCAGGATATAGGTCCAGGAAAAAGTGGCTGGCGCGGAAAACCTCTGGCGCTGCACCTCGAGGCCCATGGCGCGGAATTCGCCCGCTGCGTACTCGGCGGCCGCCGCTTCCTCCGGCCCGGCGGAACGCCTTGGGCCGATTCGCACCGCCAGTGTCTGCAGATGATCGATCAGGCGCGGCATGGCCATCACCCCCCGGTCTTTCGGCTCCTGGTGTTTCATCCCGGGCGACATGTTTCTCCATCAGGCCCGGCAACACCTTTTTACATGCGGCGTGAAGAATGATGGTACGAAACCCGAAAGAACCTTTGATGCCTTTGCCGCCATGCATCACGGCGGCAAAGGCGCACGAAACCCGATATACCTCTGTTGTCTTGGAAATTCAACCCCCCATGCTCAGCTGCACTTTTTTACCCCCAGGGCACAAGCAAAGCAGGATGAGGATCAGGAAGATGAGCAAGACAAGACCGTCCTCCTCCCGCTTATGGTGTTTATCTTCACATTTGCGATGATGGGCCATCGATCGCCGGACCTCCTTCCCGTACCATGTTACTACGGCCAAGGTCCGCGGGCAATCGGGCCAAAGCCAGAATCATCGGTGCCCGGGGCACGATTCATCGGCGGGTACCCTAGTCAGCAACACGACGGCCAGCGCGGCGATGCCCTCGCCGCGGCCCAGCGCGCCCAGGCCCTCGTTGGTCTTGCCCTTGACGCCCACGTCGGCGGGCGCGATATGCAGGACCGCGGCTAGGTTTTGTTTGATCGCTGCGGCATGGGGGGCGATCCGCGGTTCCTCGGCGATGACGGTGGCGTCGAGGTTCATGATCCTCCAGCCGTGCCGCGAGACCAGGGCCGTGGTTTCGGCGAGAAGCTCCAGGCTGTCGGCCCCGGCGTAAGCGGGGTCCGTATCGGGAAAAAGGCCGCCGATGTCGCCGAGGCCGGCCGCGCCGAGAAGGGCGTCGATGACGGCATGGCAGAGCACGTCCGCGTCCGAATGGCCGGCGAGCCCCAGTTCGTGGGGGATGCGGACACCGCCTATGACGAGCTTCCTCCCCGGCGATAGGGGGTGCAGATCGTAACCCAGCCCGATGCGCAAGAGTCCCGCCCCCGCTTGTGAAGTAATATGGTATGAGTTTCTTTTGTCCCCGGCGATCGCAAAGACCGATTATCCCGGCTCCATGACCCGCGCGCGGGCCGCGAGCACGGCCTCGGCCAAAAGCAGGTCCTCCCTGGTGGTGATCTTGAAATTGGTTCTCTCCCCCGGCACGACCGTGACCTGCCGTCCGGTCATCTCCAGGATCCCGGCGTCGTCGGTGGCGGCGAGACCGGCGCGGTGCGCCCGGCGGTGGGCGCCCAGGATGGCCTCGAACTCAAAGACCTGTGGGGTCTGGATCGACCAGAGATCCCGGCGATCCACGGTGGCCTCGATGCGGTTCCCTTCACCGACCCGTTTGAGGGTGTCCGCCACGGGCAGGCCGGGAACGGCCGCTCCGTCGCGCAGGGCGGCGGAGAGGACCTCCTGCCAGAGTGCCATGGAGAGGAGCGGTCGGGCCGCGTCGTGAATCGCGGCGAAACGCCGCGCGCCGGTTCGCCAGCCCCGCCAGGAGGCGAGCCATTCCAGGCCGGCGCGGACGGAATCGGCCCGTTCGGCGCCGCCTGGCACCACGGCGGCCGGCGGCAGGTCGGCCGCCTCGAGGATCTCCTCGATCTCGGCCATTTCGTCGGGAGAGACCACCACGACGAGCGCGTCGACGAGGCCCGAAGCAAGGAGGGGGGCCATGGCCAGGCAGAGCATGGGCCGTCCGTCGAGGGGCAGGAGGATCTTATTGCGCCCGGCGTTCAGGCGCCGGCCGCAACCCGCGGCTGGAATCACGGCGGCAACCTGGAATGCTTCACGCCCGATCAGAGGCCCCGCCCCCTTTCCCCGGGAGTTTGTGCGACTGCTTGTTTTTGAAAAAACCCGCGGCAAAAGGCCCCACGAACTTCGAAAGCTTTCCGGCCGTTGCGACCCCATATATTCCGGGATCATTGCCCGCAAGACGCCATATCCGGTCACCGCTCGCGTTACGCGCACGGGTCCCAGATTTCGTCCTGGGAAGCGGATCTTCCTTCCGCGCCCGCCGGGCTTCACGCGCACTGGCAGAGGATTCCATTCAAGCCTTTAGTATGCTGGGGATTTTGTCTGAACTGCAGTTCAAATTTAGTACTTTTCTTGTACGCGTGATAGTGATATAATAGCCCAGGTGAGAGTTCAATCCTCATGAACTGCAGTGCCGGACCGGATGCATCTCTTCCTGCACAACCCCGCAAAGCGTCAAGTCACTAGTACAGAACTAATCATAGTGGGTAGTATTAATGGCCGGGACCGCCCCTGTGGCGGTCCCGGCCGCTGTCCGGGATGAAACGTTTGCTCCGGCATGATTACTCCGACCGTTTGGCCTCGTCCCACAACAGGTCCATCTCCGCGAGCGACATGCCCTCGAGTCGCCTACCGCTGGCCGCGGCGGCCTCCTCGATCCGGGCGAACCGCCGCGCGAACTTGCGCGTGGTGCGGCGCAAAGCGTCCTCGGCGTCGATCTCGAGGAAACGGGCCACGTTGACGAGGGCGAAAAGCATGTCGCCCAGTTCCTCCGCGAGGCGCGCGCGCGTCCGCTCCGCGCCCCCGGATTTCACGGCCGCCAGTTCCTCCCGGAACTCCCGCCACTCCTCCTCCACTTTGCCCATGGGGCCGTCCGCATCCTCCCAATCGAATCCCACCTTGGCCGCCTTGGCCTGTATCTTTTCAGCCCGCGCCAGGGCGGGCAGGGCCTCCGGCACGCCGGAGAGTGCCGAGGGGCGTTCCCCGCCGTATTCGTGACGCTTGATCTTATCCCAGTTTGCCAGGACGCCGTCCACCCCGTCGACCCGCAGCTCGGCAAAGACATGCGGGTGGCGGCGGATGAGCTTGTCCGCGATCTCCTCCGCCACATCGGCCAGATCGAACCGGCCCGCCTCCTCCTCGATGCGGGCGTGGAAGACGACCTGCAGGAGCAGGTCGCCCAGTTCCTCCCGGAGCTTGTCCGGCCGGTCTTCATCGATCGCCTCCAGGACCTCGTACGCCTCCTCGATCAGGTAGGGCTTGAGCGTCTTGTGATCCTGCGCCCTGTCCCAGGGGCAACCGCCCTCTTCGCGCAGCCGGGCCATGACGGCGGCCAGGCGTTGCATTTTTTCAGCCAGCAAATCGGCACGCTCCTTGGCAAAAACTAGGGTTCGCCCGGGGAAACGGGTCGTTCCTGCATTGGGAGCCCGCGGCGGGCGGTCCCGCTCAGGTTTGGCTCTCCGCCGCGCCCCCGGCCAGCCGCCGGAGGACTTCCACATCGGCCCGCCCGACTCCTCCAGCCAGGGCCAGGGTCAGGCCAAAGACGGCGATGCCTGCCGGCAATAGGATCCCCAATCGCCAATAGGGATTCAACTTTACCAGACCTGTTCTGCCGAGCCCGGCCAGGCAGGCGAGCATGGCAGCCGCGGCCAGGAAAGTTTTTGACACGAGGCGGATCAAGCCCGCCGGATAACCGGTCATACGGCGCAGGTCGAACAGGTTCAGGCTCATCGTCAAGGCGGAGCCCAGGACCGTGCCGAGGCCGGCTCCGCGGGGGCCAAAAGACGGCATGGCGCAGAGCAGGCCGGTCACGGTGACTTTGAGGGCAAATCCGAGCATGAAATTCCTGACCGGCGCCACGGTGTGGCCGCAGCCTTGTAAAGCCCCGGTGGCCACGCCCTGCATGCCCAGGAAAAAGGCGGCCGGAGCCAGGATGCGCAAGGCATCGGCCGCCGTGGCCGAGCCGTAGAGGACGATGCAGATCTCTTTGGCCAGGATCCACAGTCCCGCGGCGGCCGGGAGGCACAACAACGCGGAAGCGCGCAGCGCCTGCCCGATCAGGCCATGGGCCGAGCTCCGCTCGCGCCTGGCCCAGGCCTCCGTTACGGCGGGGACCAGGCTGATCGCCAGGGCGCCCGTAAAGGTGGTCGGCACGTAAACGACCGCCCAGGCGTTGCCCAGCTGGCCGAGGGCCGCGGTGGCCCGGCCCGCGTCGTACCCGATGGCCTGCAGGGACCCGGGCACCAGCACCGAATCGATGGCCTGCATGAGCGGTAAGAGGAGCGCGCCGAACCCGACCGGACCCGCCACGCGCAATAAACGCCAGGCCAGCGCCGGCATGGAGGGGGAAGGCGCGGCTGCACCGGGTGCCAAAACGGCGGGATGCGCGAGGTGCCACCAGACGAGCAGGGCCAGGCCGGCGGCGCCCCCCGCGGCCGCGCCAAAAGCCGCGCCGGCGGCGGCACGCTCCACGCCCAGGGGCAGGAGGATGACGGCCAGAGCGAGCAGGGTCGCCACCCTGACCACCTGTTCGACTAGTTGCGACATGGCGCTGGGCAGCATGTTGCGGCAGCCCTGGAAGTACCCGCGCAGGGCGGCCATGAGCGACATCAGCGGTACGGCGGGCGCGAGGGACAGGATGACGGGGTATGCGCGCTGGTCCGCCACGACGCGGCGCGTGAAGAAGCCGGCCCCCGCGGCCATGATCGCCCCGCCCGCCAGGCCCAGGCCGCCCAGGAGGATCAGGGCCAGCCAAAGGATCCTGCGCATGCCCCGGATGTCGCCCCGGGCGGACCGTTCCGCGACGAGCCGCGAGACGGCAAGCGGCATCCCGGCCGTGGACAGGGCCATGAAAACGAGGTAGATGGGGTAGGCCATCTGGTAGAGCCCGATGCCCTCGTCGCCGATGAGCCTCACCAGGGGGATGCGGTAGGCGGCGCCCAGGAGCTTGCAGAGTATGCCGGCAAGCGACAAGAGCAACGCCCCACGCAGCACGCTTTCCCCCACCGGCATCGATGGCCCCCCTGTCATTTACCAAAACTTACGCCTGGGACGAGGCAAAAATGTTCGCGTTCCGGAGAGAATAAGGCGGGGTGGGGTTTTATGACGCATACCGGCAACCGGATCCTGCGCCCGGCGCTGCTGCGGGTGCGGCCC
>JBLNBS010000103.1:0-16506 GCA_050260175.1 Patescibacteria group bacterium
CAACGCCGATCACTCCATGCTCACCGCCATGCTGGCCGTGGACAACATCGCCCGGGGCTCGGACGACAAGAGCAGCATCTGGGAG
The DNA here is from genome assembly GCA_050260175.1 of Patescibacteria group bacterium. Lineage (GTDB taxonomy): Bacteria > Bacillota > UBA4882 > JAAYXC01 > JAAYXC01 > JBLNBS01. Next base: position 86 of record JBLNBS010000103.1, read on the forward strand.
GTCAACACGGAGGAGGAGTACCACGAGACCGCGCGCGGCTAATCCGATTCCTGCCAGCGGCCCTCAAAGATACAGCTATGGTCTCCCCGGCCTGCGCACCGGGTATGGATGACACGCGGGTTCTCGAGCTTGAGGTGGCCGAGCAGAGCTTCGGAATATCCGCAGAGATCCTCGCAGAACTCGTCCCCGGCATCCTCGAAACCCGTGAGTTCCACCACGAGCAGTCCCGGCTTTTTGCGCAGGACCCGAATCTGGCCGGTGTCGTAGTAGAGCCGCCAGACCGTGCCCAGAAAACCGAAGACCATATCCGGGCTGGCCAAGGTCAGCATGGCCTTGAAGAACCTGGGCAGGTCGCGCTCGGCATTGGCCGCGCCAATCCGCCGGTAGAGCGACGTGGTCCCGTCACCCACCAGGGCGTTGGCCGCGCGGTAAAAATTCCCGCACGTGTTCCGCCGGCACGCACGTGATCGGCATGGCGCGTTCAAAGAGGGCCCTGGTTTCATCGCCGAGCCGGCGAGGATGCTCTCCAATGCCGGCCGGCCATAGGTGCCGCGATGTACTCGCGCACGGAGATCACGGACGTGCCCTTGGTCTTGGCCATCCTGCCTGACCACCACCTCTTTTCTAAGGATAAAGTCCCTGACGCGTTTTGTCAATTAGCCCCAGGATTATTGACAGACGGGGCGGGACATGTTAATATGTGTTCAATGGCAAGTAAAATACTAGGGATTAATCCCGAGTATAACGCTCGGCCACAGGAAGGAGCGGACGATGCGCGTTTCCACCCGGGGTGAGTACGGGGTGCGGGCCATGCTGGACCTAGCCTTGCAGTATGACGAGGGTGCGACGCCGCTGCGCGCCGTGGCCGGCAGGCAGGGGATCTCCGAGGCTTACCTGGAGCAGCTCATGGGCATCCTCCGCAAGGCCGGCCTGGTGGCGAGCGTACGCGGCGCCCAGGGCGGGTACCGGTTGTCCAGGCCTCCGGGTGAGATCCGGGTCGGCGATATCATGCGGGCCGTGGAGGGTCCCATCGGCCCCACGAGCTGCGTGAACGGCGAGGGCGGTTCCGGCTGCTGCCAGGCCAAGGGCTGCGTCACCCGCCTCCTATGGGAAAGGTTGCGGGACAGCATGGTGGCGGTATTGGACCACACCACCCTGGGCGATCTCTGCGCGCAGGCCCGGGCCATGACGCCGGGGGAACCGGAGTATTACATTTAGAGGACCCGAGGAGGAACCCAAAAATGCGCCGCATCTATCTCGATCATGCCGCCACCACGCCGGTCGATCCGCGTGTGGTCGAGGCCATGATCCCGTATTTCACGGACAATTTCGGCAACCCCTCGAGCATCCACTGGTTCGGCCGCGAGGGGCGCAACGCCCTCGATCGGGCCAGAGCGGAGACGGCGCGCCTCTTGGGCGCGGCCGATCCCTCGGAGATCGTCTTTACCGGCGGCGGTTCCGAGGCGGACAACCTGGCTGTCAAGGGCGCGGCGCGCGCATTGGCGGACAAGGGGAGGCACGTCATCACCTCCGCCATCGAGCATCACGCGGTCTACGACGCCGTGGGCGCGCTTGGGCGCGAAGGTTTCCGCGTCACGTACCTGCCGGTCGACCCGGACGGTCTGGTGTCCCCGGATGACCTGCGCCGGGCCCTGGCCGACGATACCATCCTGGTCTCGGTCATGCACGCCAACAACGAGGTGGGCACGATCGAGCCAATCAAGGAACTGGCGGCCGTAGCCCACGAACGCGGCGCCCTTTTCCACACCGACGCGGTCCAGAGCGTGGGCTCGATCCCGGTCGACGTCAGGGAGTTGGGCGTGGACCTGCTATCCCTCTCCGCGCACAAGTTCTACGGGCCCAAGGGGGTGGGCGCCCTCTACGTCCGGCGCGGCGTGCGCCTGGCGCAGCTCATCCACGGCGGCGGGCAAGAGCGCAACCGCCGGGCCGGCACGGAGAACGTGGCCGGCATCGTGGGCCTGGCCGCCGCCCTCCGCCTGGCCGTGGAAGATCTGCCGGAGCGGGCGGGCCGCCTGGCCGCGCTGCGTGACCGTCTGATCGAGGGGATCCCGGCCGCGATCGAGCATGTCCGGTTGAACGGCCACCGTACGCGGCGCCTGCCGGGCAACGCCAACTTCAGCTTCGAGTTCGTGGAGGGCGAGTCGCTCCTCCTCAACCTCGACCTGGCGGGCGTGGCCGCGTCGAGCGGTTCGGCCTGCACCAGCGGTTCCCTGGAGCCGTCCCACGTCCTTCTGGGCATGGGCCTCTGCCACGAGGTCGCCCATGGTTCGCTCCGGTTCACCCTGGGGCGGGAGAACACGGAGGAGGACGTGGACCACGTCCTCTCCATCATGCCCGGGATCGTCGGCCGGCTGCGGGCCATGTCGCCTCTGTATGAGGCGCACCGGCGGAAGGAGTGTTTGGAATGTACACGGATCAGGTGATGGATCATTTCCAGAATCCGCGCAACGTGGGGGAGATCGAGGGCGCCGACGGCGTGGGCGAGGTGGGCAATCCCGTCTGCGGCGACATCATGAAGATCTATCTCCGCGTCAAGGACGGCCGCATCGAGGACGTCAAGTTCAAGACGTTCGGTTGCGGCGCGGCCATCGCCACGAGCAGCATGGCCACGGAGATGATCCGCGGCAAGACTCTGGACGAGGCTCTGGCCCTGACGCGCGAGGCGGTCGCGGAAGCCTTGGGCGGCCTGCCCCCAAACAAGATGCACTGCAGCAACCTGGCGGCGGATGCCGTGCGCAAGGCCATTGAAGACTACCGGCAGAAGCATCCGGCCTGACCAAGAACGGATGGAACCTATGTCGAGCAAAGGCCGGCACGGGCGAATCTTGGTCGCCATGAGCGGCGGCGTCGACAGTTCGGTCGCGGCCGCGCTCCTCGTCGAGCAGGGCTACGACGTGATCGGCGCCACTATGCAGATTTGGCCGCCTTCCCCGAGCCAAGAGGCGGAAGGAGGCTGCTGCTCGCTGGGGGCGGTGGAGGACGCGCGCCGCGTGGCGGCAGCCCTGGGCATACCCTACTATGTCCTGAACCTGCGGGACGTTTTCGCGGCCGAGGTCATCCAGCCCTTTGTCCAGGCCTACCTCGACGGCCTCACCCCCAACCCCTGCCTGCTCTGCAATTCCCGGGTCAAGTTCGGCGCGCTCCTCGGCAAGGCCAGGGAACTAGGCGCCGGAGCTTTGGCCACCGGCCACTACGCCAGATCGGGTTTTGACCGTGAACGGGGCCGCTATCTGCTCCACCGGGGGATAGATCCCAAAAAGGACCAGAGTTACGCCCTGTATGGCCTGACCCAGGAGCAGCTCGCGGCCAGTCTTTTTCCACTGGGTGATTTGCGTAAAAACGAGGTCAGGGAGCATGCCCGCCGGCGCGGCCTGCCCGTGGCGGACAAGAAGGAGAGCCAGGAGATCTGTTTCGTGCCGGACGGCGACTACGCCGGTTTCCTCTGCTCCTACCTCGGCCGCGCCCTGGAACCGGGTCCGATCGTGGACCGGGATGGACGGGTGCTCGGGCGGCACGGGGGCGTGGCCGGGTACACGGTGGGCCAGCGCCGCGGTCTGGGCATCGCCGCGCCCGCCGCCCTCTATGTGCAGGAGATCCGGCCGGCCCAAAACGAGCTCGTCGTCGGGCCCTGGGAGGCTCTGTACACATCCGCGCTCCACGTGGAGGACGTCAATTGGATCGGCCTCGACCGGCCCGAGTCCGAGCTGGAGCTCGAGGTCAAGATCCGCTACACCGCGCCGGCCGCCCCGGCAGTCGTCCGCCCCCGCGTGGGCGGGGCCGACGTGGTCTTTGCCGCGCCGCAACGCGCCGTCGCGCCTGGCCAGGCCGCGGTCTTTTACCGCGGCGACGAGGTCATGGGCGGCGGCACCATCGCCCGCCCTTCATTCCCGATATGATCGCTCCCGGGATATCCGGCGCGGCCTTACCTCCTCCAACCAGCGTGAACGCACGCCTCGTGGGCCTGCGTGGAGTTGCGTCCCGCTTGCCGGGGTTCTGTACGGAGACAAAACCCAAAGGAGGAATTCACGGTCTCGCGTCATAATAAGATCTTTGGCACTCGTGTTCAAACACGCCTTGTGCCGGACAAATGCTGGATCTTAAGTAATGCCGTGGTTCTTGACGGCGGCCGGCCGTCGAGGCCGCGCTGAGCTGGTGCTCAAGACTGGAGGCCGGTTGCCGCCGGACCGGCGTACAGCCAGAGGGGGTGGTATTGCAGCATTTATTACTAGGCCGTCCCCATGTTCCCTAATCCCTAATATGAACGAGGGAGGCAGAAAAAGTGAGGAAAGGCACTGGTCTCATCGTCGTCGCCATGTTTTGCGCCGCGATGCTGGCCGTCCTGAGCGCCAACGCGGCGGGCGTCACCTATTACGTCGACTCCGTGGCCGGCAACGACGCCAATGCGGGCACCAGCACGGGCGCGCCCTGGCGGACCTTTGCCAACGTCAACGGCCGCACCTTCAACGCGGGCGACGCCATCCTGCTCAAGTGCGGCAGCGTCTTTACGCAAGGCATGACGCCGGGCGGATCCGGCACCCCGGCTGCGCCCATCACGGTCGGTTCCTATGGCACGGGCGCCAAGCCCATCGTCAATCCCGGCACCACAGCCCACGGTATCTTCCTCTGGAACCAGTCCGGCTGGGTGATCCGGGATATCGAGTTCGTGGGCGGCGGCATCGACAAGTACGCCGGCCCATGCGGCATCTACATCGACTCCAGCCCCAATCCCGTCTCCTATTTCCGCATCTATAACGTCGTCTGCCACGGCCAATGGTACGGCATCTCCATCGGCGCGTACAGGTACGGCCGCGGCGGCGAATTGATGCACCAGCCCATCGGCAACGATAACGCCTATGTCTCCGATGTGATCATCGACAACGCCGAATGCTACAACAACATGGGCAAGGGCATCCACCTCGCCGGCAATTACAGCGGCGGTGGTCCGCCGCAGTACCCGCGCAACAGGGACATGATCGTGCGGAACTGCAGTTTTCACGACTGCGGCGGGGACGGCATCGTCGTCGCCTGTACCGACAATGTGCTGGTCGAAAACTGCATCGCCCACAACTGCGGCTTCGGCGAGAACGACCGCTACGGCATCTGGCCGTGGAGTTCCGCCAACGTCACCGTCCAGTTCTGCGAGGCCTGCCATTGCGCGACGCCCGCGAACAAGGGAGGAGGCGGTTTCGACCTCGACTACGACTGCGCCAACGTCACGGTCCAATACTGTTATTCCCATGATAACGCCGGCCCGGCCTGCCTGCTCATCGGCTATGGTAGCACCAACACCCTGGAGAACGCCGTGGTCCGCTACCTCGTCAGCCAGAACGACGTGAACCATCCCGCCAACGAGGGCGGCGCCATCCTGCCGTACGGCTTGGTCAAGAATAGTTTTATCTACAACAACACCATCTACTTCGGCACCGCCCGCGAGAACACGGCGGCCATCTGGGGCGACACCTGGGGCAAGTTCGGCAGCATGACCAATACCCTTTTCAAGAACAACATCATCTACACCACGAACGGCGCCTACAACGTCATGATGAACTACTCCACGGGCGGTTGCACCTTCGACAACAACTGCTACTACGCCGCGAGCGGCGGCGTGAAGATCAAATGGGGCAAGACCAACTATACCTCTGTCGCCGCCTTCCGCGCCGCCACGGGCCAGGAGGCCAACGGCATCGAGGCGGATCCCAGGCTGAACTCGCCCGGCACGGCGGGGCACGGGCGCCTGCCTCTCACCCAGTACCAGCTCCAGTCGATGTCACCCTGTATCAACGCGGGCGCAAACATCGGCCTCGGCGACATCAGGGATTACTGGGGCAACACCGCCCCGTATAACGGCGTCTTTGACATCGGCGCCCACGAGTACCAGGGCGGCGGCGGCGGCGACACCCAACCCCCGACGGCCCCGACGAACCTCGTGGCCACGGCCGTCAGCAGCAGCCGGATCGATCTGACCTGGACCGCGTCCACGGATAACGTGGGTGTCACGGGTTACAAGATCTTCCGGGGCGGCGTCGAGATCGACACCACGACGGGCACTACTTATCAGGACACCGGCCTCTCGCCCAATACAACCTACAGCTACTACGTCAAGGCATTTGACGCGGCGGGCAACATCTCGCCCCAGAGCAACACGGCCCAGGCCACGACCCATTCGAGCGGCGGCGACACCGAGCCGCCGACGGCCCCGACGAACCTCGCGGCCACGGCCGTCAGCAGCAGCCGGATCGACCTCACCTGGACGGCCTCCACGGACAACGTGGGTGTGACGGGTTACCAGATCTTCAGGAACGGCCAGCAGGTCGGGACGAGCGGCACCACGTCATACTCCGACACGGGCCTCCAACCCAACACCACTTATACGTATTACGTCAAGGCCTACGACGCGGCGGGCAACGTCTCGCCTCAGAGCAACACGGCCCAGGCCACGACCCTGCCGGGTGGTGGAGGCACGGTCATGCACGTCCACGATATCTGGACCTGCGACGCCGGCGGCAATCCGCAGACGGTCTTCGCCAAGGGCGCGAACTTTAACTGGCGGGTCAAGATCGTGGATGCCGGCGGCGCGCCCGTCTCAGGGGCCTCCGTCATTTGCCATGTCGCCAAGCCTAACGGCAGCGGTTACGATCAGGGCCAGACGACCGGCGCTGACGGCGTGGCGCAGTTCAGTAAGAAGACCAGCGGCGGCGACCCGCTGGGCACCTGGACGGTCGAGGTCACCAACGTGACCAAGAGCGGCTGGACCTACGATGCGTCCGCCAACGTCAAGACCTCGACTGAGTTCATCATTCAGTAAACGGATTAGTCCGCGGGGGGAGGAACGACGAGCCTCCCCCCTCATTAACGCCTCTCCACCGCGGGGTGGGAAGAGGCGTTATCGTTTATGCGGCGCCGGGGAGGCCGTATGCGGCATCAGCGCGGCTCGCCACCGCCTTATATACGTAACCGGCCCTTTTCCGGCTGCGGTCCATCCGTGACGGCGTGCGGCAGGATATCTCGAGGCGCGGTCGAAACATGGTGTATGGCCCGTTAATGCCCTATGCGCCCGGAAGCGTAGGCACACGCGCACCGGCGGCCAAGGCGCCTTCAGAATCCGGGGCATACGAAGGAAAGGGGGCTTGATCCTCGTTCAGTAATGATTTGTACTCTAATATACTCTAATACCTGGTCATTATCGAAGAGGAGGGTAATCATGTCGGCACGTAAACGTTTGCCGGCACTCATCGCCGGCCTACTCGCCGTCCTGTTAACCGCTATTCCCTTGACCGGCTATTCCGCGGGGACGGTCTGGTCGATCGGCGTACAGGACGATTCCAAGGGTGAATTTGCCGGCACCCCGGGCACGTTCACGATTGGGACCTCGCCGGTCTCGGCTTTCCCGGCCAGGCTTTCCGGCGGCGGCACGACGGAGACCATCGTCTTCAACCTTGACTCGGTCTCGGGTGATTACTATCTGAACGTCGTCGCCAGTGACTCGGCCCAGAACTCCACCTCCGGCATGCAGGCCGTAATCAACGATGTCAAGCTCACCCCCAGGTGGGCCGGTTCCTGGGAATTCAAGCAGTGGGGCAACGGCGGCAAGAATCAGGGTGTGCAGACCCTGCGCTGGGCCATCCCCGCGTCAGCGCTAATCGTGGGTTCGAACACGCTCAAGCTCGTCGTCTGCGGCGCCCCCAATGCCGGCCCCGGTTCCCAGCCGGACGGCGTGACGCCTTATTTCGACATGGACTATGTTTCGTTTGAGAATGCCGCGGTCAATTTCGCCCTGCCAAAGCGCTTCGTCGGCTCCACCGACTATTGGACGGACGACGCCTTGATCGCCAGGATGAAGATCAACGCCTCGGCTTTTGCGGGCGGCAAGATCTGGATCGATTACCTCCTGGAGAACGGCATCCTCGATCACGACATGGAGATAGTCGAGGAGATGCACTGGACCGCCTGCTACCCCGATCTCACCTGGGAGTGCGTGGAGCCGGCTCATCTCGTCTGGGACGAAGCCGTCTGGCGGTTCTACCGCTATACCTACGAGCAGCTCCGCGCCCACGGCGTCAAGCGCATCCTGGTCAAGCTCCAGTACACCCCGAGATGGGCCTCGACCATGCCGAACGATCCTAACTACGACGCCTACCCGCCCACCAGCGATTCCTACTGGGTCGAGTTCATCCGGGAGGTCGCCCTCCGCCTCGGCGACGTGGTCGACGATTACGCCATCATGAACGAAGTCAACGGCAGTGGTTTCTGGTCCGGCACCCAGGAGGAGTACTACCGGCTCGAGCGTCTTGCCTATGACACGCTGAAACAATACGACACCATTGACGCGGATGGCGACGGCACGGCCTGCTTCGTGGCGCCGTCGGCCTCGAACGAGCCCGGGCAGACATCGCTCTGGCAGGATTGGTACGCGGCCCTCTATCCCAAGATGGACTGCTTCCACACCCACGACTACAAGTGGGGCATCAAACCCGCCGCCGATACGATCCAGGCCATCGATCCCTCGCTCCAGTACGTGATCAGCGAGACGGGTCCGGCCAACTGGTTCATCGATCAGGCGGCGGTGCCGGAGTACAACCCGGCGGCCATGGCCTCGGCCGTGGGTTATCTGCTGAAGGATCCGACCTCACCCGTGGACTTCCTCACGCAGTGGATGCTCCGCGGCGATCCCGACAAGGACTGCCCATGGCCCGATCCCAACGAATGGTACAACTCCGAGCCCGATCCGTACGGCAACAACGACGGGTATTGCGACAACTACAACACCGGCCTGATCAACATCGAGCCCCCCGGGCCGCCGTACAGCAATTACACTCTGACCAGTTCCGGCGCTTACCTGCAGCACTGGTGCTGGGTCCTTGACATGAACGGCAACCAGGTGCCGGTGGAAATGGTCGGCAACGGAGATTGGCAGTACGAGGTCGACGCCGTCAACCTGGGCGACCGCATTGAGGTCATCGTGACCAACTTCCAGGGCGGTTATATTCCCGCGCCGCAGAACATCACCTTCAGGCTGGCCACACCATGGGCGAACGTGAAGGTGGACACCTACGATCCGGATGATTTCAAGGGTACCCAGACCATGGCCGGCCCGACGGTCACCATCACCGCCAACAACCTGGCGCTCAATTCCATGCGCTACGTGCTCTCCAATGCTTCGGCGCCGCAGAACGCCATCCCCGGAGTCTTTATCACCTCACCGGCCAAGTCGGCCACGGTCTCCGGGAACGTCGTGATCGCCGCGAATGCCTACGACGACGGCGCGATCGCCAATGTCGCCTACCGCATCGATCCCATCAACGCCGGCGCGTTCACGAGCATGACGCTCTCCGACGGATCATACACGGCCACCTGGAACTCGACCGGCGTGGCGGACGGCATCCACACCATCCAGGTGCAGGTGACGGACGGCACGGGCAAGATCAACGACTGCTGCTATGTGGTCAAAGTAGCCAACGGCGGCGGCGACACCGAACCTCCGACCGCCCCCACGAACCTAACCGCCACGGCCGTGAGTAGCAGCCAGATCGATCTTTCCTGGACGGCCTCCACGGACAACGTGGGCGTCGCCGGCTATCAGGTCTTCCGGGGCGGCGAGCAGGTAGGCACGAGCACCACGACCACGTTCTCCGATACCGGCCTCTCGCCCGGCACCACGTACAGCTACTACGTCAAGGCCTATGACGCGGCAGGCAACGTCTCGCCCCAGAGCAACACGGCCCAGGCCACGACCCAGCCGGGCGGCGGGAGCAGCATGCATGTCCACGACATCTGGACTTGTACATCCAAAGGCACGCCGCAGACCGCTTTTACCGCCGGAGACACCGTCTACTGGCGGGTGAAGATCGTTGACGCCGGAGGGGTCGCGGTGGCCAACGCCTTGGTCACCACCGTCATGAAAAGGCCGGATGGCACCACATACACCACGGTGACCAAGACCACCGGCACTGATGGTGTCGCCGTATTTAGCAAAAAGACGGCGCGGACCGATCCGAAAGGCACCTGGACGATCGCGGTCACCGATGTCGTCTTGAGCGGCTGGACCTACGACCCGGCCGCGAACCTCGAGACGGAAATCACCTTTACCCTGCAGTAAGTGACCGGCGTACTCAAGAGGGTCCGGCGGGGCGCTGTCCCCGCCGGACCTTACCCTGCTTTTGCACATAAATATCTACCGGAAAAAAAAGGACTCCGTCCTGATGGTCGAGAAATGAATGTGTGCGCCGGGGTTGTTGGTCGGTTGCATGGCACATTATCCGGACAACCGGACATCAAAACCCCGGGAGTTTACCAAACGTATATACATACATCATGCCCTTAACTCGGTGATTGAGTTTGCCAAGCCCGGCAGGATTCTCCTCTACGGCGTCGAAATCATCCCATGTACCAGTCGGCGTTCGGCTCCTGGCCGGGCCTGCCGATGACTGGTTATGCGGATCAGCCGGGTTGCGGCCACTGCGCAATTCCATGCCTGGTTAACACATTACTGCCATACCCTGGATTCCAAAGCGCCTTTGTTACCCGCGGCTTTGGTCGCAACCTGCGTCGGCGTCAACGGCGCGGCAAGCTTTGGGCCTATCTTTGGCTTTCGAAATTCCCGGATCAAGCTCCCACTGCCACGCCGCGCTGGGGCGTGCTCAGCCGGTTTCCGTCAGAACCGCATCCGGTGCGAAAGCGTATCAACCACACCGGCAGTCAATAGCATGCGGATTCAAAACGGCGGTGAAATGCCGTGACTGGAGGTGGTGCCAGGGAGTAAGTGCTGGCGGCATGCGAACTCTGTTCGATACCAGTACTACTGATGAGGAAGGAGTACGAAAGCATGTCGAAGTGGACCAAGTTGACCCTGGCGGTTCTCGTGGTGGTCTGCCTGGCGGCCCTGGCCGTCACCGGCCTCACCGCGCAGACCAAGATCGTGGTCATGTACAATGCCAACGAGCTGTCCGAGGCGGACATCAAGGCCTTTGAGGCTGAGAACCCCGATATCAAGGTGGAGTTCATCCAGACCGACTGGAACCGCGCCATGGCCATGATCGCGGCCGGTGCTCCCCCGAACCTCATGCGGGGCAACGCGGCTGACATACCGTACCTGGCCTCCCGCGGCCTGCTCCAGAATCTCACCAAGTTCTTCAAGAAGGGAAAATACCTCAAAACCTCCGATTTCCAGACCGTGATGGACAACTACCGCTACGACGTCAAGCGCAAGATCGCGGGCAAGGGTCCCCTCTACGGTTTGAATAAGGACTATTCCCTAGTTTATGATGTCTGGTACCGTAAGGACATCTTCAAGGAGTGCGGCATCGCCGAGCCCAGCACGACCAAGCCCATGACCTTTGCGGAGTTCTACAACATCTGCAAGAAGCTCGTCAAGCGCGAGGGTGACCGGACGCTCCGTTATGCCACCGGCGGTATGCTGCCGCACGCGCCCGAGGCGTTCATCGCGCTCTGTCTGGCCAGCCAAGGGAAGATGCTCTATAACAAAGACTTTACCAAATGCGTGTTGACCGGTAACCCCGAGGCGGTCAAGATCGCCAAGTACCAGTTCGACATGCAGAAAGAACGCCTCTCCCCGAGCCCCATCGACCCGGCCGACAACTGGGACGTGCCTCTGATGGTCGCCGGGCGGCAGGCCATGTACCAGTTTGGTTTCTGGGCCGGCGCCTGCTTCTACCCCGAGCTCAAGCCGGAACAGCTCGGCTACTTCCCCGCGCCCAAGTGGGGCAAGAAGTGGATCAACGCCTGCAGCACCACGGGTATCCTGATGTTCGCCAAGGCCCCGAACAACGACGCGGCGTACAAATTCATGGACTACTACATCGGCGGCGCCCCGTGCATCGAGCGCGCCAAGAGCGGCTGGGGTCTGCCCCCGCTCAAGTCCATGGAGAAGTACGTGCCCCAGGAGACGGCCATTCAGAAGCTGGCCCTCAAGGTCACCCTGGACCAGATGAAGAACAGCTATGTCCAGCAGGTCAACCCCTATCTGCGCGGCGGTTCTTTCGACACCGCTTGGAACAAGTACTTGGAGGGCGCTCTCAAAGGCCAGTACAGCTTCGAAGATTTCCTGAAGAAGGTCGAGAACGAGGTCAACCAGGCCATCCAGGACGGCATAGCCACCGCGGGTTAAGGAATCTGTCAATGAGCGGGCGAGGGGGGGCACCCCCCCGCCCGCTTTATTAGCGAGGCGATTATCCCGGACCCGCCGGTTTTGCCGGTCCGGGAGGAGATAGAGGCAAGGCAATTCGCGTGAAGGAGGGGATTCGCACCGTGCTAGGAAGGCATCCCGAGACGATCTACAAAGTCAAGCCTCCCCGCTGGACGCGGGCGCAGCTTCGCGAGCACGGGGTCTTCTTCGGTTTCATCTCCCCCTGGCTCTTCGGGTTCTTCATCGTCACCATGATCCCTCTGCTCTGGGGATTCTACCTGAGCCTCACGAACTTTACAGGATTCAACCTGGGGAGCATGAAGTTCACGGGCGCCGCCAACTACCTGAGGGCGCTGAACGATCCCGACGTCTGGAAAGGCCTTTGGCACACGGCGGTCATCACCCTCATCTTCGTGCCGGCCAACCTCATCGGCGGTTTCGGCCTGGCCGTCCTCCTCAACCAGCGGGTGCGCGGTTTGAGGCTTTTCCGGACCATTTACTACCTGCCCTACGTGGTGCCGGTCGTGGGTATGGTCGTGATCTGGCAGACCATCTACAACCGCAACTCGGGCCTGCTCAACGCCTTCATCGATCTCTTCCACAAGGGCACGGTCATCAACTGGATCTCGGACTTTCCCAACCTGGCCCTCATCGTCATGCTGCTCTGGGGCATGGGCGGCGGCATGATCATCTACCTCGCGGCCCTGCAGGGAGTGCCCCAGGAACTGCGCGAGGCGGCGGCCATCGACGGCGCCTCCGCCTGGCAGGGCTTCCGGCACATCACCATCCCCCTCGTCACGCCGGTCCTCTTCTTTCAGCTCATCATGGGCATCATCAGTTCCCTCCAGCTCCTTGTCCCCGCCATGTTGCTCACCTCCATCGCCGGCGGCTCGACCTGGGCTCGGGAGACCTCGATCGTCATTCCCGAGGCCAACCGCCTCTACATGGTGCACCTTTTCGAGCAGACCTTCAATTACACGCGTTTTGGCTACGGTCTGGCCCTGGCCTGGATCCTTTTCGTCATCGTCTTCATCTTCAGCCTGATCGTGGTCAAATCGGGGCAGTTCTGGGTGCATTACGAGGTCGATATCGAAAGGGGGAACAAGGTCTGATGGAAGCCGTCGGACGCCGCGCCGCCTCGCGTTTTCTCACGTATCTCGTCCTCATAGGCGGCGCCGTGATCTTCATGATCCCGTTCTTTTGGATGATCTCCGTGTCCGTCAAGACACCGACGAACCTGGCGGAATACCCCGTCAGATTCTGGCCCAAGGTCCCGCAGTGGGACAATTTCCTCGAGGTTTGGCGGCGTGCGGACGTGGCGCGTTACATGCTCAACTCCGCCTTCATGTCCACGCTCTACGCGACGCTCGTCACCATCACGAGCGCGTTCGCGGCATACGGCTTTGCCCGCTGCCGGGTCAGGATCAAGGATACGCTTTTTACCGTCGTCCTGGCCACTATGATGCTGCCCTGGATCGTCAATTTCATCCCGCAGTTCATCGTCTTCAAGTCGCTGGGGCTTTATAACACCTATTGGCCCTGGGTGGTCTGGGGTCTTTCGACCCACGGCTTCATGATCTTCCTGCTCAGGCAGTTCTTTACCACCATCCCCATCGAACTCGAGGATGCGGCCACCATCGACGGCTGTGGCAGGTTCCGCACATTTACCAGCATCTTTTTGCCGTTGTCAAAACCGGCGCTGGCCGCCGCCTTCATCTTCGGCTTCCAGTGGATCTGGAGCGATTTCATCCCACCCAGTATCTATCTGCAGGGTAAGTTGGTGCCGTTCAACGTCATGCTCATCCGGGGGCTCAACGCCCCGTTCCGGCCGGACTACGCCCCGGATACGCCGGTGCAGATGGCGGGCGCCCTCTATTACATCCTGCCCCTGGTTGCCCTCTATTTCGGCGCCCAGCGCTACATCACCCAGGGCGTTGTGACCACGGGCCTGAAGGGATGATTCATGGCCGAGACTGGCATCAGGAGTGGGTCAATTCTGGGTGCACTACGAGGTGGACGTGGAAGCCGGAGGGAGGGGTTGATGCATATGCGGAGGAAACCCGTGGGAAGCAAGTGGTACGCGCGCCTGCTCCTCTACCTCATCCTGGTCGCGGGCGCGGTCGCTTTCATGGTGCCGTTCTTTTGGATGATCTCGGTTTCGATCAAGAATCCCGGCAACCTGGCCAAGTATCCCATCGAGTTTTGGCCGGCCAAGCCCGAATGGAACAACTACCTCGAGGTCTGGCGGCGCGCCGACGTGCCGCGCTATATGCTCAATTCCACCTTTCTCTCCACCATGACCGCCTTCCTCACGGTGATAACGAGTTCCCTGGCGGCTTACGGCTTTGCCCGCCACCGGGTGCGGATCAAGAACTTCTTTTTCACCATCGTCCTGGCGACGATGATGATCCCCGGCATGGTGACGATGATCCCGCAGTTCGTCATCTTTTACCGCCTGGGCTTTCTCAACACCTACTGGCCCTGGGTGGTCTGGGGGCTGTCCACCAACGGCTTCCTCATCTTTCTCATGCGACAGTTCTTTTCCACCATCCCCATGGAACTGGAGGACGCGGCCACCATCGACGGATGCAGCCGCGTGCGCACCTTTTTCGCGATCTTCCTGCCCATCTCCAAACCGGCCCTGGCCGCTTCCTTCATCTTTTGTTTCAGCTGGTGGTGGGGGGATTACCTGACCCCCTCGCTGTACCTGCAGGGCAACATGGTCCCGTTTTCCGTGGCGCTCATCCGGGGGCTCAACCCGCCTTTCCGTCCCGACTTCGCCCCGGATACGCCGGTGCAGATGGCGGGGGCGCTGTATTTTCTCACACCCCTGATCGTCATCTTTTTCCTGGCGCAGAAATACATCACGCAGGGCATCGTCACCACGGGGCTCAAGGGTTGACATCGAGCGCTTTTAGGTTCTCCGTCAGTGTAATGCCTTGGAGAACCAGGCCGTGCGCCACATGATGCCGGGGTTGGTGCACCGAAAGCCATGAATCGGGCTAGTCGTATAAACTCTTAGGGTTGGGAGGATGAAGCAATGGCTGCCGTGTCTCTCGCGCGGGAACGCCCTGCCCCCAGGCGGCGGAGTAATCAGATGAACCGTCGCGAGCTGAGATCCTTCCTTTTATTCATCTCCCCCTGGCTGTTCGGTTTTTTTGTCGTGACCATGGTACCCTTGCTCTGGGGGTTCTACCTGAGCCTGACTAACTTTACCGGCCTCGGCTTCGCGAACGTCAAATTCCTTGGCCTGGCCAATTATGTCCGCGCCCTTCAGGATGCAGACGCCTGGTACGGCCTCCTGCGCACGGGGATCATCACCTTTGTCGGCGTGCCTGCCGGCCTGGTGGCGGGTTTCACCCTGGCGGTCATCCTCAACCAGAACGTGGTCGGGCAGGGGATCTTCCGCACGATCTATTACATCCCTTCCATCGTGCCGTCCGTGGCCACGGTCGTGATCTGGCAATCCATGTACAACCGCAACGCCGGCCTCCTGAACGCCCTGATCGATATCGTGCACAAGGGCACATTGATCAACTGGATCTCCGATTACTCCAACCTGGCCCTGATCGTGATGATGCTCTGGGGCGTGGGGGGCGGCATGGTCATCTACCTGGCCGCCCTGCAGGGAGTGCCGCAGGAGCTCAAGGAAGCGGCTTCCATCGACGGGGCCAACGCCTGGCAGAACTTTCGCCACGTCACCATCCCCCTGGTCACGCCCGTGCTCTTTTTTCAACTCGTGATGGGCATCATCCACTCCCTGCAGCTTCTCGTGCCGGCCATGCTGCTCAACACGGGCAATTACGTCGCGGGGCAGCAGCCTCCGCCGGCCAACCGCCTGTACATGGTCCATCTCTTCCAACAAACCTTCAACTACACACGCTTTGGTTACGGCCTGGCTCTGGCTTGGATCATCTTCGTCATTATCTTCATCTTCAGCCTGCTCGTGGTCAAGTCGGGCCGGTTCTGGGTACACTACGAGGTGAACGTGGAGGACGCGGGCAAGGGTTGAGCGGCGGGCGAGGGGCGCCGCCCCTCCTTTCTCAGGGCGGTTTTGCTTGACAAGCCTCGCGGACGTGTGTATAATGCATAATAATACCACTCGAACCTGGGTAGACGTGGAATTTTAGAGAGATAACGGCGGAGAAGGGGACAAATGCCATAACCGGCCGGACAAGAGAGCTGGTGGTCGGTGCGAACCAGCGCGGCGCGTGTGGCTTTCCCGCCCCGGAGCCGCGCCTGGGAACGGGCAACCGGG
>JBLNBS010000104.1:0-4264 GCA_050260175.1 Patescibacteria group bacterium
CGGACGACGAACTCGTCCCAGGCCGTGTCCTGGCTGAGCCGGAGCGTCACATACTGATTGGCCCCGGAGTAATTCACCCATTCGGAAGAGTTCGGGATGAGGATGCTCAGCCCGTATGCCCTGCCCGTGTAAAAACCCGTCTCGCGGTGGGTGAGGATCGCGCCGTCCAGGGCCGTGAGGAGAGCCGCGGCGGCCGTTTGCAGGCCGGGGTCGGCGGCGCGGCTTTGGACCTCGCCTGCAAAGTCATGGAGATCACGGCATTCATCGCCCCAATTGTAGCCCCCAACGCTCGTCGTGGCGAGCCAGGCGTCATGGACCGGCGCCAGGTCGGGGAGGTCATGCAGTGCCGCGGCAAAGGAGGTAAAGGCCGAGACGAGCGCGTCGAACGGCGCGCCGAGGCTCAACGCGGCATAGGTGGTATCATAATAACTTACGTCGGCGTATGTGGCGTAATAGTCCCCGACCAGGATCACCGCCAGTTCCGCCGCGGTCATGCCCGGATCGGCGGCCAGGTGGGCGAGGACGGCCTCGTAATCGTTGCCGTACCCGGGCACGTCGGCCTCAGAGCCCACGAGGTAGTCCACTTCGTTTCGCCACTCGTAGGCCGCCTCCAGCATCTGCATGAGACAGGCGTCGGTATTGACGATATCGATCTTTTGGCCCGTAACGGCCCGGGCCCCGGCCAGGGCCAGCGCCACCTCGTCCGTGGTCAGGCAGTTCCATGGCCAACCCAGAGTGTTATTATCCCAGGCGATGCCGCGGGCGCTGGCGCCGGACGCCGCCACCCGCGGCCAGATGCCGCTGCCGTGGTTCCAGAGGGTCAGCACGGTGCGATCCGCGGGGTAGTGGGTCTGGCAATAGACGATGAAGTCCCGCAGGGTGGCGGGATCGGACATGTCGCGCTCGCCCGTGCCGTAGGCCCAAACCAGGGAGGATCTGATGAGATAGGGATCGTTGTCCTTTGTCACGCGGTAGAGCCTGGTGCCCGTCCAGTTGCCGTTCGAGGCGTCATATCCCGGCCCCCGGTCAAAGAGCACCAGGATCCTGACCTCGTCCGTGGGGCCGGCCTGCTCCATCTCGTTCAGGTCGTAAATGGCAAAATTCTCCAGATCGTTGTCGGCGGCCATGTAGACGAGGAAGTTCCAGACGGCGGGCGCGCCCGGTTGCGGACCGCAGCCGCCCAGGAGGGGGAGGAGGAAGAGGAAAGCCATGAGCGGGAGAAGCTTTTTTGCCACGCAGACACCCCCAGCGGGTTTGCTTTGGTACTGCAGCGTAAGGTCAGCACGATTCTCATTCATCCGCCCATGTTTCTACATCGACGCCGGGGTAAACACCGGCGGACCGGTCAGCGCGGCATGACGAGCCAGCCCACGATGTAGGGCAGGAGGCCCACGCCAAAAAGCAGGACCGCGCCAGCCCACACCACTCTGACCGTCGTGACGTCCCAGCCGTAGTGTTCGGCCAGGCCGCCGGCCACGCCCGCCACGATCGGGCGGGAGCCGCGGTGGATGTCGCCCTGGAGCGAGAGGACGAGGATCAGGACTGCGAGCAGGACCGAGAGGATACCCAGGATGCCGCCGCGCCTGCGCCATCTGCTCATGCCGCCACCTCCAAAAACGTACTTCGCCGCGTCGCGGCAGGATCCTGCCCGGCCTCCCCCGCGGCCGGCCTCAACCGGCCCGAATGATCTGGAAAGTTCATGCGCCGGGAGTGTTCTGCGGAGCAGGCCGGCCGCATAGGCTCAAAGCGGTGATGGACATGCCGCACGTAAAGAGCCGCCAATCGGCCGCGTTCCTGCCCGGGCTGGCGGCAGCCCTCATGCTCGGGATCGTTTTGCTCCTCTTGCACTTCGCCGCGCGCGCCTTTGTGCCGGCGACTCCGCTCTCGGCTCATCGGGCCCTCCTGCGGCTGCGGGGAAGCCTCTTTTTGATCCTGGCCGCCTGGTACGGCCGGTGCGTTCTCCTGCCCTTTTTCAGGTGGCGCGCGATCTGGTGGTTCTATCTCCCCGGCCTGATCCTGATCGGTGTCATGCGCCCGCCCTTTGACGCGGCCCGGATCCTGGCTCTGGCCAGGGGGGGCGTCCTGCTCGCCGCTTTTTTGAGCGGCCTCGAACTGCTTGCCGCCGTGCTGAGGCAGGCCTGGCGCATGCCGGCGGACGATCTGCCCGCGCGGGAATCGGGCTGCCGCGCCGCCAGGCGGGCCGCCGGCAGCCTGTGTTTTGCGGCCGCGCTGATGGCGGGCGCGGGCCTGTATCTCTTTGGTATCGACTATGCCTTTGACTACTTCTTGTACAGCGGTTTTGCCTGCCTGCTCGCGGCAGCCTGTTACCTGGCCCCCCTGGCCGTCCTCGCCGCGCGCCTGGAGAACGGGGCGGAGGCGGATCGCGCCCGGATCGCCGCCCTGGAACAGGCGGCCTTGTCGGGCGAGGCGACGCCCGAGGCGATCGAGGCCTTGACCTGGGCCGGATTGGCGCGCCGCGCGCTGGCCCAGGATACCCCGGTCAGGCTCTCTTTCTGGGATTTGCTGCGCCCCGCCGCCTCGTGCGCCCTCCTGCTCCTGGCCGCTTTTCTATATGGATGGTGATTCACGGCCGCCACAGATCCATTGGAATCGGGCGCAAAAGAGTTTCTTGAGAGGTCTCCCTCTCATCCGCGTCATCCCCCACAGTCATCCCGCCATCCCGTCACCTTGTCACCCCTTCACCCTTTCACCCCTCACCCCTCCGCCGGCAGGAGATCCTTTTTTTTTGCCTAATACTACGTTGTTCTCGTGGAATTTGTGGTCATGCCTGTGCGCGGCCTTTGACGCCCGGAGGTGAGACGAGTGCTTGCGGGGTGTGACGCGATGTTGATGCGCAAGGACGACGAGACGAACCCCAACCGCCTTTCGGTCCGGATCATGGGTGACGAGTATGTCATCCGCGGGCAGGACGCGAGCGACGATCTAGCCGCCGTGGCCGCGAGCGTCGAGTCGAGGCTGCGGGAGGTCTCCGAGGCCCATCCCAAACTAGCCAAGACGCAACAGGCGGTCCTGGTGGCGCTCAGGCTCGCCGAGGAGCTTTGCCGGCTCAGGCGGGAGCACGACGAGGTTCTCCGCGCGCTGGAGGAGGCCAGGTAGCGATCATGGGCTGGTTCGATCTGGCGGTCCTGGTTTTCCTGGGTTATTTCGTCTTCATCGGTTACAGGCGGGGCCTGGTCAGCCAGGTCTTCGGCCTGGCGGGCACCGTCATCGCGCTGGTGGCGGCCTTCAGCTATTTTGGCGCGGCCGGCGAGGCCCTGGCGCGCCTGCTCCCCGTCGGCCGGGAAATCTGCGGCCTCCTGGGTTTCGTCCTCATCGTGGTCGTCATCAACGGCCTCTTTGCCTTTGTGGGCCACCGCTGGCGCAACATGACCAAGACCTCGACCCTGAGCCTGATCGACGCCACGGCCGGGGCATTCTTCGGCGGGCTCAAGGCCCTGGTCATCCTCGTGATCGCCATCGTGCTCCTGGTCTCGCTCCCCATCCCCGCGCTCAGGCAATGGGTGGAGGAGGGGCCCCTGACCTCGAGGATCCTGCAGGCCGCGCCCATCTTCTATCTCCTGCAGGAGAGATCGCTCCCCCCCAACGTGCCGCGGCTTTTGATCACGTCCCAGGGCGTGCAGTTAAAGAAGGTAAACTTTGCCGACCTGGACGGGTCCGCCTGTCTCGCTTGCCGCGGCAAGGCCGGGTATATGGGTTTCAGGCGCAAGGGTCTCCTGTCATACCCCTTCTTTACCTGCAAGAAATGCGGCCTTGTGAGCGACGGCTGTCTGACTTACGAGGGATATCACCTGATCTACGGCCAGTGCCCGCTCAAACGGGCCAACCGCGGTGAATCGTTCAATTGCCGGGTCTGGCCCAACGCCGGGCAGGTCCAGCCGCGGGGTCCTTGTCCCGTCTGCGGGGCGCGTTAGAAGCGTTGTCAACGCCCCGTTTTACCGCAGAGATGCAGAGAACGCCGGCCTTTTTCACACCGCCCCTAAAAGCGGTGTGAAAAACCTCACCACCGCGATCCCAGGGTTAAAACCCTGGGCTACATAGGAAAACCATTCTCAAACCCGTACGTCCTGTACGGGTTCGGCGGTACTTCGAAGCCTATCCGAGCCCTGTCAGGTCAGCCCAGGAAGGGCTTGAAGCCCGCGACGGACACGGATGTCTCAAAGCGGGCCGGACAGGGCTTTGGAAAGATCGTTCAGGTGTAGCCCGGGGATTCATCTCATACCCACGATGGGTAAAAGGCAGCGAC
>JBLNBS010000105.1:0-4246 GCA_050260175.1 Patescibacteria group bacterium
ACCCCGGCGTGGGTGTGTTTACCCCGGCGTGCGGAGGGGCCAAAATGCCAAAGCAATATCTGCGATTGCGGTATCATGTCATCTGGTCCACGAAGATGCGCGAGAAGCTCATTAAAGACGATTTCAAGA
Organism: Patescibacteria group bacterium; assembly: GCA_050260175.1. Classification (GTDB taxonomy): domain Bacteria; phylum Bacillota; class UBA4882; order JAAYXC01; family JAAYXC01; genus JBLNBS01. Next base: position 130 of record JBLNBS010000105.1, read on the forward strand.
TACCTCTGTATGATTTCCTACGAAGCAAGATCCGGCAAATGCAGGGCATTCCTCTTGCTATCGGTGGTATGGCCGATCATGTTCATTGTCTCGTTTTCATTCCACCAAGGGTCGCCGCCGCGGATTTCATCGGTGATCTGAAGGGCGCCAGTTCGTATTGGATCAATCACGAGGTCAAACCGGGAGGAGGCTTTGCCTGGCAGAGCGGGTACGGCATGATTACGGTTTCGCCCGGCGATCAACGTGACGTTACGGACTATATCCTGAACCAAGAGTGCCATCATAGCCAGGGAACCGTCAGGCGCGAGATGGAGACGATCGAGGATGAGGAATGACTGGCGACGCTCCTATTTCGGTGCGGGCGTGATGATGATGTATTGCGGGTGCCGGTAATGTTACGGGCTGACGGCGGGCTAAAGTCCGCCGCTAACCTAACAGAAGTACCCTGAAGGGCACTGGGAACGCTTGGGGGATGTTCCCTGAGATCGGATGGATACGTGCCCATCCATGGATGGGTTTTGTCAGGTTAGCGCCGGTGTTTACCCCGGCGTGGGCGGGGGGAATTACACCGCCGATTATGGGCATTGGGGGTAACGGTATGGGGTCAACGGCGGGATGGCGGGGACCGACGGCGGGGACCGACCGACGGCGGGCTAAAGTCCGCCGCTAACCTAACAGAAGTACCCTGAAGGGCACTGGGGACGGGCGGGGGATGTTCTCCGAGATCGGATGGATACAGCCCCATCCATGGATGGGTTTTGTCAGGTTAGCGCCGGTGTTCACCCCGGCGCGGGCGTGTTTACCCCGGCGTTGGCAAAAATGTAACATTCACCATAACCGCCCCGTTTACCATAAGCAGGAGGCATGTGGATGGGACTTCTCGACTATACGGAAGACTCCTTGATCGAGCAGCCGGCCATAGCGCTCTTGAGTTCGCTGGGTTGGCAGGCCATCCATTGCTACCACGAGACCTTTCCCGCCGGCCTCACCGGCCGCGAGACCAGCGCCGAGGTGGTCCTCATCCCGCGCTTGCGGGCGGCGATAGAAAGGCTTAATCCCGGGCTGCCCGCCGAGGGCGTCAATCAGGCCGTCGAGGAGTTGATCCGCGACCGCTCGACCATGGGCATTGTCCGGGCCAACCAGGAGATTCACGGTCTCCTCCGGGACGGCGTGAGAGTGAGATTCAAGAATGCCGATGGCGAAGAAACCGTGGCCGTGGTCCGGGTGATCGACTGGAACGATCCGGCGCGGAACGACTTTCTCCTCGCTTCCCAACTCTGGGTTTCCAGCGAGATGTACAAAAAGCGAGCAGATCTGGTCGGCTTCGTCAATGGCTTACCGCTGGTCTTCTTCGAACTCAAGGCGGTCCACAAAAACCTCAAGCATGCCTACGACGACAACCTCACCGATTACAAGGCCACGATCCCGCATCTTTTTTGGTACAACGCCCTCATTATCCTGAGCAACGGCTCCGAGGCCAAGGTGGGGAGCGTCACGGCGGAGTGGGAGCATTTTGCCGACTGGAAGCGGATCGACGACGAGGACGAGAACCCGGACGAGCGCATGACCCGCCTGGAGATCGCCGCGCGCGGGCTCTGCGAACCACGGCGGTTGCTGGATGTGGCCGAGAATTTCGTGCTCTTTGACGACGCCCGGGGCGGGCTGCGCAAGCTCACGGCCAAGAACCACCAGTACCTCGGGGTCAACAATGCCATCCGCGCGGTGGAGCATATACGCGATAACCAGGGCCGGCTGGGGGTTTTCTGGCATACCCAGGGCAGCGGCAAGAGTTACTCCATGGTCTTTTTCGCGCAAAAGATCCTGCGCAAGCTCCCGGGCAATTGGACATTTCTCGTGGTCACCGATCGCCAGGAGCTGGACGACCAGATCTACAAAAACTTCGCCAATGCAGGCGCGGTCGGGGAGCCCGAGGAGCGGGTGCGGGCCGGGAGCGGCGAGCACCTGAAACGCTTGCTCGCCGAGGACCACCGCATGCTCTTCACCCTGATCCACAAATTCCACTGTCCCCCGGGGACCAGATACCCGGTGGTTTCGAAGCGATCCGACATCATCGTCATCGCCGACGAGGCCCACCGCAGCCAGTACGACACCCTGGCCGCCAATATGCGCTCCGCTCTGCCCAACGCGGCCTTCATCGCCTTCACCGGCACGCCGCTCCTGGCCGGTGAGGAAAAGACCCGCCAGGTCTTCGGCGATTACGTCAGCATCTACGATTTCAAGCAGTCCGCGGACGACGGCGCCACGGTGCCGCTCTATTACGAGAACCGCATCCCGGAACTACAACTGATCAACGAGGACATGGACGACGATCTCAACCGCCTGCTGGAAGAGGCCGAGCTCAACGAGGACCAGGAAAGGAAACTGGAGCGGGAATTCGCTCGCCAGTACCACCTCATCACCCGCGACGACCGGCTGGAGACCATCGCCCGGGATCTGGTGGCGCATTTCATGGGCCGCGGCGACCTCACGGCCAAGGCCATGTTCGTGGCCATCGACCGCTTTACGGCCGTCCGCATGTACGACAAGGTCAGGAAACACTGGGCCAAGTATCTCGCCGACCTTCGCAAACGGCGCGCCGTCTGCCCGCCCGAGGAGCGGGAGGATCTGGACCGGCGAATCGCTTATATGCAAGAGACCGACATGGCCGTGGTGGTCTCCCAGAGCCAGAACGAGATCAGGGATTTCATGGAAAAGGGGCTGGACATCGCCACCCACCGCCGGCGCATGGCCACCGAGGATCTCGATTCCGATTTCAAGAACCCGAGCCACCCGTTCCGCCTGGTCTTTGTCTGCGCCATGTGGATCACCGGTTTTGACGTGCCGAGCCTCTCCACCATTTACCTGGACAAACCGATGAAGAACCACACCCTCATGCAGACCATCGCCCGGGCCAACCGGGTCTTCGGCGACAAGACCAACGGCCTCATCGTGGACTATGTCGGCGTTTTCCGCAATCTCCAAAAGGCGCTGGCCATCTACGCCGTGGGTGGCGGGCACGAGGGCGGTGAGACGCCGGTCAAGGACAAAAGACAACTCGTGGCTTTGCTCGAGGAAGCTATCGATGAGGCTCAGGATTTCTGCACAGAGCGCGGTGTGGATCTGGAGCCGATCCTGCAAAGTGAAGGCTTGCAAAAGGTCAAGTTCCTGGATGACGCGGTAAAGCACTTAGTGGACCTGAGGGTTATCGAAGCCGTGGCTGACTCGGTAGAGAAGATCCTGATGAATGACGACTTGAAGAAGAGGTACCTCTCCCTGGCCAATGACGTGGAGCGGCTTTACAAAGCCATCCTGCCCGATCCGGACGCGCACGAATACGCCGCCGTCAAGACCCTGCTCGTTGTTATCGCCGACAAGATCCGTTCCCTTGCACCGGAGACCGATATCCGGCGCGTCATGCGCGGGGTCGAACATCTCCTGGACGAGTCCATTGCGGCCGAGGGTTACGTTATCTACGATACACACGGCGTCATCGATCTCAGCAAGATAGACTTTGAGGCCCTGCGGCAGCATTTCGAGAAGACGCGTAAACGGACCCTGACCGAGCAACTGCGCGCGGCGGTCGCCGCCAAGCTGGAAGAGATGGTCCGGCTGAACAGGACCAGGATTGAGCTGAAAGAGAAATTCCAGCAAATGATCGAGGAATACAACGCGGGAAGCAAGAATGTGGAGTGGCTCTTTGACGAACTCCTGGCCTTCGTCAAACGCCTCAAGGACGAGGAGCAGCGGGCGGTGCGGGAGGAGTTGTCCGAGGAGGAACTGACAATCTTCGACCTCCTGACCAAGCCGGAGATGGAGCTGACCGAGAAAGAGCGGAACGAGGTCAAGAAGGTGGCGCGGGATCTGCTGGAAACACTCAAGCGGGAGAAGCTTGGGCTTGATTGGCGGAAGCGGCAGGAGACCAGGGCGCAGGTGCTGGTGGCGATTCAGGATGTCCTGGACAAGGGATTGCCAAGGGCGTATACGAAGGCGATGTACGATGCGAAGGTCAGGGAGATCTATCAGCATGTTTATGATTCGTATTATGGGCAGGGAAAGGGAGTGTATGCGACGGCGTAATTAGTAATGAAGCGATAGTCATGGGTTGGCTGCAAAGACA
>JBLNBS010000106.1:0-8851 GCA_050260175.1 Patescibacteria group bacterium
CCTGCGGGCCAGGAAAAGATAGCGCCACGGCGCGGGCGCCGTCGCTTCCAGGACAGTATTATCCACCCCGGCAACTCCCGGCGCAGGCACGGATGCCGAGCCACACGGCATGCTCGCTCGGCGCCATCCTTGGCATTCGCGGCTCTTGGGCCATCCTGGCCCTGGGACTGCCGTATACCCGTATACAATCAGCCGTTGGCTTCGAAGCCTATCCATCGCTGTCTTTTATAGACGTTCAATTGAGCTACGTCGATTTCGCGAGGTCCTGGAGGGTGCGGCCTGCTCTGAGCAGGATGGGGAAGTAGCCATCCTGGCGAGCAAGCTTACCGACATCCTGTCGAAGAGGAGGACGGATAGTGCCTCCCGCGACCCGGATATCAACACAAGAAAGCTTATGCGACGCGGCTTCTCGGCTAGCCCTGACAATGTATTACTAGTCCTGCAAAGCCACTCCCGGGGGCATCCGCCCGCAAGCAGCGTCCAAAAAGACGCGGGCCAGGCATAGACCGTACTCGGCCCGCACGGTCTCGTATCTCGCCTGGGCCAGGGCCTGCGTCGCCTGGCCCAATTCGCTGAAGAGCGCTAAGCCCGCTTGGTAGCGCAGGGCCGCCAATTCCCTGGTCCGGGCAGCCAACTCCTCCTCCCGCCTGGCCTGAGCCAGCCTGAGTTCGGCCATCTCCAGGGCTCCCAACCGCCTGGCGATCTCCAGCCGGATCGAATCCTCCGTGCGGGCGCAGGCTGCCTTGGCGCCGGCCAGCGCGGCCTCGGCCTGGGCCGTGAGCGCCCGGGCGACGCCGCCGTCAAAGGGGGTCCAGACAAATGTTAGCCCCAGGCTCGTGCCGTCGTCGTCGGGATCGGGCAGGACCGGCGTGGTCTGCTGCCACTGCCCGCCGAGCGACCAACCGACCTCCCCCGTGGTCAGATCGAGCGTGATCGTGAGTGTCAAAGCCCCCTCGTGCTGGGAGGCGGAAAACCTGATGCCGGGCAGCGAGGCATTCCTGCATTCGGCCAGGGCGTTTTCCGCCTTGCGCAGCGCGGTCCGGGCCGCGATCGCCTCCGCCCTCTCCTTGAGCGCGACGGCGGCCAGCGCGGCTTGCTCCCCGCCCACGGATCCCAGCGCGGCGGGCAGGGGCGCCAGGCGCACCTCGAGTCCCTGCGGCCGCCCGGTCTGCATCAACAGATTATCCCAGGCCAGCCGCCTGTCCAACTCGGCCTGACGCACCTCCAGGGCCGCGCGGTCGCGGTTGCTCTCGGCCCTCGCCACGTCGAGCCCGGTCACCGTCCCCGCTTCCAGGCAAGCCCGCGCCAGGCGCACGTCCTCCTCGGCCAGTGCCAGCGCGCCCCGGCTCAGTTCAAGAGCCCTGTCGGCCATGGCGGCGTCAAGATAGCCCTGGATCGCGGCCGCGGCGGCTGAGACGCGGGCGCCGGCCAACCGGGCCTCGGCATCCCCCTGATCCCACAGGGCGCGTTCAACCGCGCTCACCACCCGCCCGCCGATGATCCGCGGCAGGAGCCCGGGCTTTTTTTGCGAAAGCGTAAAAGTGACCACCGTGCTTTGCGCGGTGTATTCCACGGGTGTAAAAGAGCCGTCCCCGTAATACACGGCGATGGTGCAACCCGGAGCCAGGCGCGCCATTTCCTCCAGTACTCTGGCCTTGGCCCGGTCCAGCTCGGCCTGGCAGGCCAGGACCTGCGGATCGTGGACCAGGGCTTCGCGCACGGCACCCGGCAAATCAAGCGAGGCTGGCGCAGGTTCGCCCGAGGCCGAGGCAAGCAGACCGCCCAGGCAGATAAGGAGCGGCATCAGGATCGGAATCAGTCTTCCGCGCAATTCGTTCCCCTCCATACCGAATCGTACATGACCGGAATTCGCCATAGGATATGGAAGACCTTTCAATCGGACACGGGCGCATCTTGCACCGGCCGGGAGGGAGGAACTGCCCGGCCACCGGCGAATACAAGGCTCTGGGAAATGAAGGAGGACGGGACAGGAGGTTTGGGCATGGAAGGGCCGCGCGCCATCACCGTGGACGAGTTGCCTCTCATCGAGGAACTGGTCAACGACGTCTTTCGGGCGCCCGAGGGACTGCCGCCCATCCTCTTCTCTCTCTTCCCGCGCCTCTTTCACGAGTCGAACATCGAGCACATCCGGGCGGTCTTCGTCGACAGGCGCCCGGTGGCGGTGGTCAACTACCTCCTGGACCGGATCGTCATCGGCGGCTGCCCCATCCTGGCTGCCAGCATCTCCACGGTCGCCACCCGGGTGGACTACCGCAACCAGGGCCTTTCCAGCCTGCTCCTGGACGACACCTTTGGCCTCATGCGGCGCGAAAAAGTGCGGCTCGTCTTCGTCTCCGGCAGCCGCGGTCTTTACCGGCGCATGGGATGCCATCCCGCCGGTATGGTCTGGGTCGGCAGGGTCCGCCGGCACGAGCTGCCGCCGGCCGGCCAGACGGCGCTGCGCCTGGCCGGGGGAATGGAGGCAATCCCCGCCCTGCACAGATTGCACGCGGGTGAGGACCCGCGTTTCCTGCGCGACGAGTCCCAGTTCGGCCTCATCCACCAGGCCGAGCCGTTTGCCCGGGCCTTTGGCTACCAAAGCCACACCTGGCTCATCGTGCGCGGGGGCGAACCCGTCGCTTATGCCATTGTGGCCGTGCCGGCCGCGGATCGCACCGAGGGCCGCGTGCTCGAATACGCCGGGGACAGGAAGGCCCTGGCGGGCGCCCTCCTGCCCATCGGGGCGCGATTGGGGCTTGAGACGATGGAGATCGCGGTGCCGTATGGAGAGGGGGATCGCCAATTCCTGGAGCATTTGCGCCTGGCCGGCGGCAACTGGCAAGCCCAGACCATGCCGGGCACCATCAACCTGCTAGATCCGGCGGGATTGTGGTCGGACCTGATGCCCAGGTTCCTGAGGCTGATGGGGGAGACGACCGCCCACCGCTTCGCGCTCACCCTGGGCGAGGGCGAGACCGTCAATCTGCATCTCGGCCAGGAAGCGGTCGTCATCCCCGACCGGGAGCGCCTAGTCCGTTTGTTCTTTGGCGCCGGCGGCGAAAAATGGCCGGACAGGCCGCTACCCGCCGGCTTGCAGCGCGCTCTCTCCTCTTGCTTCCCCCTGCCCCTCCCCTGGCTCCTGGGCCTGAATTACCTCTAAGAGTTTGTGCGACTAACCCGATTCGTGGCTTTCGGAGCACAAACTCTGGGATCAAGTGCCACATAGTTACACTGTATCTAGAAGCGCTGTGAAAAATCGTTCTTGGACCGATAAACACGTAAAACAGCGAACGACATCACATGATTTACATGATTAATGGGTTTAACAAGATTCAAGATTAAGGTTTACAATAAAGATAATTTAATAGACAAATAATCCGTGTAAATCCTGAAAATCATGTTAATCCTGTTAAATCGTTTCTAATCACGTAAAGCGATTATGCAGATTAGGCAACATACCGATTTCATGAAGTAGGACGGGGTTGTCGATCGGGGGTGCGACCATGTGGAAGAAGATCCGGGCTTATCTGGGCACGGGTCTCCTGGTGATCATGCCCGCCTTTATCACGGGCTACATCCTCTGGCTGGCCTTCGGCTTTACCGACAGGCTGCTGGGCAAAATCCTGCAACAGGCCACGGGGCGCCACATCCCCGGCCTGGGCATCCTGGCCATCCTGTTCCTGCTCTTTTTGGCGGGGTTGACGGCCACCAACTACCTGGGCAAGCGGGTGCTCCGCTGGCTGGAAAGATCCTTGTCCAGGGTGCCGTTCGTGGGCGGGATCTACGGCACGACCAAGCAGTTCGCCGAGGCGCTCTCCTCGCCTGACCGGGGGGTTTTTCGCCGGGTCGTGCTCGTGGAATACCCGCGCCGGGGCCTCTATTCCCTGGGCTTTCTCACGGGCGAGGCCGGCCTCCTCCGCGGCACGGTCCACCAGGAACTGGCCAACGTTTTCGTGCCCACAGTGCCCAATCCGACCACGGGTTTCCTCATCCACGTGCCCGTCTCCGAGTTGATGTACCCTGACCTGACCGTGGACGAGGGCCTGAAATTCATCATCTCCGCCGGCGTGGTCAAGCCGGCCGGCCAGGTTCGGTCTGTTGGGGAGGAATGAGCATGGCAGGCGCCGAAGATCTACTGGCATTGGCGGAAAGTGCAAAGGAGGCGGCTTACGTCCCATATTCCGGTTACCGGGTGGGAGCGGCACTGTTGGCGGTATCCGGTGAGGTCTATACCGGCTGCAACATCGAAAACGCTTCATACCCCGTCACCATTTGCGCGGAAAGGGTGGCGGCGGCCAAGGCGGTCAGCGCGGGGGAAAGGCGGTTCACGGCCCTGGCCGTGGCGGCCGACGGGCCGGAACCGGCGTCGCCGTGCGGCCTTTGCCGGCAATTCCTGGCGGAGTTCGGGTCCGATCTCATCGTGATCACGGCCGCGGGCGGCGAGGTCCGCCGGGCGGTGCTCGGCGATCTCCTGCCCAACGCTTTTACGAGCGGGCACCTTCCGCCGAAGGCCTGATCATATGCAACGAATTTAATCATGGTGCATCGATGAGGCGAAAATCGCAGTGTTCTTATGCGTTTTCGCCACCTATGGGTTCAAATATAATTCGCTGCATATAGGGGGGGCCGGCGTGGCGGAGCAGGATTTTCGTTCCGGTTTCGCGGCCTTGATCGGCCGCCCCAACGTGGGCAAGTCATCGCTCGTCAACGTCCTGGTCGGGCGTAAGGTGGCTATTACCAGCCCAAAGCCCCAGACGACCAGGCGCAGGCTGCAGGCCGTGCTCACCACCGCGCGGGCGCAGATCGTCTTTCTCGATACCCCCGGGGTGCAGCGCGCCCGCGACAGGCTGGGGCAAGCCCTGGTCCGGGCGGCGCGGGAGGCGCTCGATGGCGTTGATGCAGTGCTGCTGGTCGTCGACGCCGCGCGCCCCCGGGGTGAGGAGGATGGCGCGGCCGCCGGCATCGTACGGCAGGCCGGCACGCCGGCCCTGCTCGTGGTGAACAAGATCGACCTGGTCAAGGGAGACCGCATGGACGCGGCGCGGCGTGCGGCCCAGGAACTGGGTTTCACCGGGCCGGTGGCCGCCGCCTCGGCCAAGACCGGCGAAGGCGTGGCCCGCATCAAGTCGTGGCTCTTGGACAGGCTCCCGGCCGGCCCCAGGTACTTTCCGGACGGGATGCATACCGACCAGCCCGAGGAGCTTTTTGTCGCGGAGCTCATCAGGGAGCAGATCCTGCGTGGCCTGGACGAGGAGGTTCCCCACGAGACGGCGGTCGCGGTGGAGGAGATGGCGGAGAGGCCCGGGGGCAAGCTCTACATCCGGGCGGCCGTCGTGGTCGAGCGCGAGGGGCAAAAGGCGATCCTCATCGGCGCGGGCGGTTCGCGACTCAGGGAGATCGGGCGCGCGGCGCGGTTGAGCGTCGAGGGCGTGCTCCAGGCCAGTGTCTACCTGGATCTCTTCGTCAAGGTCGAGCCCGGCTGGCGGGACAGGGCCGCTTGCCTGCGGGAGTACGGGTACGAGTCCTGAATCATCTTACGGGGGGCATAAATCATGAACACCCCGCGAATTAGTGTTAGGATTCGAGCGCGTTGAATCTCGTGCGCGATCCCGGCCCACGGCAGGAACCGGGTGAAGCCGGGGACAATCTGCGCATGCTGGTCCGGTCGGCGCGCCTCGGCAAGGAGGACGCCCGGAATAGGCTGATCGCCGCTTACCAACCCTTTATCATCAAGACGGCGTCCGCGGTCAGCCGCCGGTATCTCCAGATCGGCCTCGACGAGGAGATCAGCGTGGCGCTCATGGCCTTCAACGAGGCCATCGATTGCTACGATCTCGGCGGCAAGGTGCCCTTCCTGGCCTTTGCGCAGATCGTCATCAAGCGGCGCCTGGTCGATTTCTTTCGCCGGCAGTCCCGGAACAGCCGCGAGGTGCCGTTCAGCCACCTCGAGCCGGATGACGAGGGCGAACGTGACTACCCGGCCGTCGCCTCTCTCTATCGGGAGGCGGAGTCGAACCATGCCAACTGGCTGGAATCGATCGAGAGGCGGGAGGAGATCCTCCGTTTTCGCAGGATCCTGGCAGATTACGGTCTGGACTACAAGATCCTGGCCCGTACCACGCCCAAGCATGACGATACCAGGCTGCGCCTGGTGGAGATCGCCCGGGCCGCGGCCGCCCAGGGCGCGCTGACGGCGCAGATCAGGAAACGGAAGGCGCTGCCCGTGGCGGAACTGGTGCAGCTCTCGGGTTTGAGCCGCAAGACGATCGAACGGCATCGCCATTATCTCTTGAGCTTGATCCTGTTGCTGAACCATGATTTGCCCCATCTCCAGGTATATTTACAGTCCTAATGGGTTTTCCCCGCATATTCCCGGCGCGTGCCGGAGATGACGGTACGGAGCGGTACGGGGTGAGGAAAGTGGAAACGAGGCCAATCCTGGTCGACGATGACGGACACGGTCATGGAGTGGCGCTGGGCCCCGGGGGCCGCTTTTTCCGCACCAGGATTCCAGCTGGAATGCGGCTCGGCGAGGTATTGCCTGGAGCCGGCAGGTCCTTGGGGCAACCTCTGGCGCTTTCGGCCGTGGCCGCGGCGGCTTGTCTCTTTCTGGCGGTCAGCGTCAGCCTGGCCGTATTCATGGACGGCAGGCGCGAACACGGCCGTTACATGGTCGTGACGTTACGCGGCGAGGAACCGATACAGCTCACCATCAACCGGCAAGGCAACGTGGCATCGGTGACGCCTAAAGCGGCGGACAACAGCCGGCTCGTGGGCATGGCGGCCGAGGAAGCGATCGAGTTGGCCGCGGTCGAGCTCGTGGCCTCGGACGAGGCCGGCATCGAGGTGCAGCCCGGCCCGGGCGCCGATCCCGCGGACGCCACTCACCTGGGGGCCAGGATCAGGACCGCCCTGCCCGACCGCGAACCGCCAATCACGGTTTCCGTGCTACCGCCCGGGGACGGCCAGGACGTTACGGTCGGGGCGGGTGATGGCGGGCAGCAGGAGCCCGGGGATGATCCCGGGGATGATGGGGGAAACGGCAAAAAAGACAAAAAAGACAAGGATAAGAAGGACAAAGACAAGGATAAGGATAAGGACAAAGACAAAGATAAGGATAAGGATAAGGATAAAGACAAGGACAAGAAGGATAAAGAAGATAATGACGGCAGGTGCGAGGATAATAAAGAACAGGACAGCCGCGGAGACGGCATGAAGAAAGACAGGGACTGGGACGGGGAAGGTACGGGTGGCGATTAAGGAGGGCTATTGAGGACGCGGCGCCCTTGGGGCACGGGTGTTCCGCGGGCGCGGTCCGACCGTGGGGCGGTGGGACCGTGAAAAGGCAGAAGGATGCGAAGGGGCGCGTCGGCCGCGCCGGCGCTCTCGACCGGGCGCCGAAGCGCGGCGCGCGGCGGGTGATCTGCCGGATCCACAGGATCCACCGGGCGCTGGCGGGCGGGGCATGCCCCGGGATCGAGGCTCTCGCCGCCGAACTGGGGGTCTCGTCGCGCACCATCGAAAGAGACCTGCAGCAGCTCAGGAACTTTTACGCACCCCTCGTCTTCGATCGCGGGCGCGGCGGCTACCGGTACGCCGGGCCTTTTTCATTGCCCTGCATGACCCTGACCGCCGGCGAGCTGGCCGTACTCCTCATCGGCCAGCGGCTCCTCGTGGAATTGGCCGGTACCCCCTTTGTCGAACCGGCCCGCCAGCTGATCGAGAAACTCCCCCTCGTACTGGGCGAGTAGATCAGCGTTGACCTGAACCATCCCTCATGGGAGGAAGTCTCCTTTGGCGTGCCGCGGGTGGGGGGCAAAGAGAGCGCCCTGGTGCGACATTTCAACCTCCTGGCGGAGGCGATCGCGCACCGGCGGGCCGTGCGTCTGCACTATTACGCCGCCACCAGCGGCGCGACCACGGAATACCGTATGGACCCATACCACCTGCGCTTTGAGGCCGGCGCCTGGTATCTCATCGGCTACTGCCACCTCCGTCAGGATCTCCGCATCTTTGCCTTGGATCGCATTCGCGCCCTCGAATTCACCGGGGACACGTTCGAACGGGCCTCCGGTTTTACCATCGAACAGTATCTGGGTCTGAGCTGGGGGATCGAGCGCGGGCCGGAGCACTTGGTGCGGGTGGCTTTCGACGCCGAGCAGGCGCGCTGGATCAAGGAGAGGATCTGGCACGCCGGGCAAAAGCTGAGTGATCTCAACGACGGCGGTGTCGTGCTCGAGGCCAGGGTGAGCGGGCTCGAGCCGTTCAAGCGCTGGATCCTCGGCTTTGGCCGGCACGCCAGGGTACTGGAGCCGCGGGAGCTGGCTGAGGCCGTGAGGCGGGAGGCCGAGGGGATTATGCGGTTAAATAAATGATTAATGATGAAGGCAGAATGATGAATTAAAGACATAAAATCAATGGTTAATGACCGGCTGACAAGTGATGAATGGGATGTAGCCGACACCATAAGCAATATTTGGGGCCGTCAGTATTTGGCGGTCTCGTTTGTTATGACGGGGATGCGGAACGGGTAACTCATCCCCCAACCCCCTTCTCTAAGCTTAGAGAAGGGGGCTTTGACAGCGGAACTATACCCCAAGATCGATTGCAGACAAAGTCTGGTAATAAATGAATCATTACCTAAAGATCCGTTGCAAAACTGAAGATAATACATTATCTCATGCTCATATCTCCAAAATACCGGTTTATACTTTTCATCCAGATTCTTATATTTAACTTACATTTCGCACCCTAATTAATGACAATAAATGGTTTTCGAGACAATGAATGCACAGTCTGTGTTTACGATTTATCTATCGGCGGAGTAACATAAATCGACATATCGAACCCA
>JBLNBS010000107.1:0-14840 GCA_050260175.1 Patescibacteria group bacterium
TCTAGTCGGGCTTGTGGCACCAAGCGATGCCGACCTTCTGCTTCCGGCAAGTTAAGGTTTGACGTGCACCTATTTTCATCCTTTGTTGTCCCGGCAGAATGCCGGGGTGATTACTTCTAGCGGCTCGAAACCGTCCATATACTCTAACCATCAGCCGGGGCCGTGGCATGCCCGAATCCTGCGGGATCAACGATTACGGGTGTTTTTCGGCCAAAGCCTCTGGGGGTGCCGACGCGTGCGGCTTACGGCGCTCAACCGGGCCGGGACTGCCGCTGGCGCCGTCCTGGCCGGCCTCTTGACTTTCTCGCTGGTGCTCTTCCCCGAGCACGCCCTGCGGGCCGCCTCCGAGGGGATGAGGATCTTCTGGGAGATCGTCTTCCCCTCGCTCCTGCCTTTCTTCGTCCTCTCCGAGATCCTGCTCGGCCTCGGCGTGGTCCATTTCCTGGGCGTGCTCCTGGAGCCGCTCATGCGCCCGGTCTTCAACGTGCCCGGCGTCGGCGCCTTTGCCATGTCCATGGGGCTGGCGGCGGGCTACCCGATGGACGCCGTGATCACCGCCAAATTCCGGCGCAAAGGCCTCTGCACGCGCGTGGAGGGCGAGCGCCTGCTGGCCTTCACCAACACCGCGGATCCTCTCTTTATCTTCGGCGCCGTGGCCGTGGGCATGTTCGGCCGTCCCCGCCTCGGGTCGGCCCTGGCCGTGGCGCATTATCTCTCGAGCTTCACCGTGGGCGTGATCTTCCGTTTCCATCACCGCGGGCAAAAGGGCCCCGATCTTGCCACCGGAGCCCCGGACGGCGGCATGCTCAGGCGGGCCGCTCGCGCGCTCGTCAAGGCCAGGCGGGAGGATGGCCGGCCTTTCGGACGCATCCTCGGCGAGGCCGTCAAGGAATCTGTGGCCACTCTTCTCATGATCTGCGGCTTTATCATGCTCTTTTCAGTTCTGGTACGGATCATGACGGTCATCGGCCTCACTGGTTTACTTGCGCCGGCGGTCGGCTCGCTCCTGAGAATCCTGGGCCTTTCCCCGCACCTGGTGCCGTCCATCCTGAACGGCGCCCTGGAAATCGACCTGGGTGCGATGGCGGCGGCCAAGGCCGCCGCACCGCTAGTTCAGCGGGCCATTGCCGCCAGCGCCGTCATCGCCTGGAGCGGCCTGTCCGTGCACGGCCAGGTGGCAACGGTCGTCAACGGCACGGATATCCGCATGGGCCCCTATGTCTTCGCCCGTTTGTGCCATGCTGTGCTGGCCGGCGTCTACACCCTGCTCATCCTGACCGCGGCGCCGCTGCCCGTGCTGGGGGGAGCCGGCCTCTCATCCGCCCGCTTCCTTTTTAGGGGGCCGCTCGCGCGCTGGACCATGGCCGGCTGGCAGTTGGCGGTATGCTTTGCTGTGCTGGCCTGCCTTGGCGTGGCCGCGGGTTTCTGCCGGCGCTACAGCCTCTTCTGGCGGGGGTTCGGCGGTCGCGCCGGCGGGGGAGCCGGCGGCAGGGACCGCCGCCAGGGGCGCTGAGGTTCGGCTCATTTCCGTCCGTGGCGCCTCACCTTTAAGCCGTCCTGGCTCAGAGGTTCGGCTTATGGCCATCCGTGGCGCCTCACCTTTAAGCCGTCCTGGCTCAGAGGTTCGGCTTATGGCCGTCCGTGGCCGCCTCACCTTTAAGCCATCCTGGCTCAGAGGTTCGGCTTATGGCCGTCCGTGGCCGCCTCACCTTTAAGCCGTCCTGGCTCAGAGGTTCGGCTAATGGCCATCCATGGCCGCCTCACCTTTAAGCCGTCCAGGCTCTGAGATCCACGGTTGACGGGTTGGGCAGCAAAGAGGTAAGATTTGAAGGAGAAAGCGGCAGTCGTCCGGGGGTGAGTAAGTGGGGCTCCTTGCCATTATCCTGGGAAACATGGGCATCCTGCTCATGATGACGGGCCTCGCGCTGATCTGGAATCTGATTGCCAGGCTCGGCCGGCGGCGCCGGGTGGGACAGGCTATCTACGCCTTCGCGCCGAGCGGGAAGGAGTGGGCTTCGTATTACTGGCGCAGAGTCCGCGGCTATCTGCTTTCATACCTGGCCGTCATGGCGATCCTGCTCGTATTGAGGCGGGGCGCGCTCGGCGCCCAGTTGTTGAGCTTCCTTGCAGTCCTGCCCGGTTTGGCGCTCTACTTCGTGCTCGCCGGCGCCGTGCCCCCTAGGTTCGCGGTCTACCCCGAGGGCTTTAGCGCATACGCGCTCATACCTTTTTTGCCGGGCCGGCGCGACAGGGAGAGCAGGATCTACAGCGATTTCCGCGTCGGATTCAAGCCCTGGTCACGGTTTCACGACGCGATCCCCCGCGGCGATTATCTCCTCCTCCGGGGCGACGTGGCCGGCGCTGAGCTTTTCATCCCGCACGGCCAGCGCGACCGGCTGCTTTCCCTGGCCCGCGAGGGACTGAAAAGGGCCAAGGAGGAAAAGAAACAAGCCCGTAAGAGCCGGGCTTAATAGAGTTTTATAACGGCTCAAGCGATGAAAAATCGCAAAGCAGGGAACGATCCTCACATGATTTACATGATTAACGGGATTAATAGGATTCAAGTCTAAATCATTGACAAAGATGATCTGATAGGCAAAGAATCCGTGTAAATCCCGAAAATCATGTTAATCTTGTTGAAGCGGTTTGTTTCGATCATTTGTTGCAAAAAGAGATTTTCACAAATGCCCGGATCAGTATTTGGCGGCGTCGTAACGGTTGCTTGGATTCCAAAAGATCCATTCCCTGAGGCCCGCGTCGCGGACGGCCTTGATCTGCGCCTGGATCTCGGCGCGGCCGTAGGGATTGCCGAGGCTGAAATCCTGCAGCCAGGGCCGGATTTCCACCGCGTTCTGCGCCAGCCTCCTGCGCGCGTCCGTCAGGCCGCGGAGGACCGTCTCGTAAGGATGGAGATCCGGGTTGGCCAGCCCGAACGAGCCGCGCGCGTAGTGGGAGGGATAGACCATGGGCGAGATGATGTCCACGCTTGCCGCGATTTTTTCCAGGAGTTGGCCGATGCCCAGGTCATCCTGGGCCGTGGTGACCAGGCCGAAGATATCCGCAGAGACGGGAATGCCGAGGGGTTTGAGCGCGGCGCGGGCATAAGCGAGGAAGTCGCGGATGACGTCCTCCTTTTTTGCCCCTTTGCTGTAGGGGTACACGCAGTCCGAGACGCATCCGTCACTGGTAAAACGGACGTAATCGAACTGGATCTCCTGAAAGCCCATGGCCACCGCCTCTTTGGCCACGGCCACGTTGTATTCCCACACGTAACGCGCATTCGGATCGACCCAGAGCATGCCTTTGCGGTCCCGCCAGTATCCGCCTGCCTTGTTGCGCACCGCCAGGTCCGGGCGTTTGCGGGCGAGGTGGGGATCCTTGAAGGCCACGATGCGGGCGATGGGCCAGATCCCGTGCCTGTTGAGGGAGCGCAGGAGGGCGCGGGGATCCTTTATCTTGGCGATGTCCGCGCCCGTTTCGCGGGCCAGCGGTACGAGGCTTTTGTAACTCAGGGTGCCCCCGTCGTCCTTGACGTCGATGACGATGGAGTTGACCTGGGTTTCTTGGATGAATCGCACGAGCCGCGAGAAATTCTTGGTTGAGCCGGCCGTCCATCCCGTGGCGTAGATGCCGCGTACCGTTTCGGGGCGTTTCCATACCAGCGCCTGTTCGGATGGCGCCGTGGGCTCCTCCTTTTTTCCCGCTCCGGCCGGTGCTCCTTTTGAAAAGACCGGCAGGGACAAAAGGATCGCCAGCGCAAGGATAACGGCCATCGCGCGCAGAATCGGGGATTTCGAAAGTACCTCAACTATCTGCGGCTTTGGTCGCCATGTCGGCGCCAAAGGCAACTCGAGCCTTTGGCCGTCACGCAGGCGCCAAAGACGCGGCAAGCTTCGGAGAAAGATTTGGCTTTCGAAATTCCGGTTCACAGCCATGGGGCGTCACTCCGTTCCCGGGTTACCCAAGGAACGTCATTCGCCCTGCATAGGTCTGGTTCCTGCCGGTTCGCCCTGGTAAGCGACGGATAACCTGGCATGATGCTTCCTCCATCAGTTTTCGCGGAGCAATCCTTATGGCATGCTCTGTCCCGACGTGCGGCGCACGTCGCCGCGCGCGGTTAATCCGGGAGGTGTCGATTCACTGTGGCGGAACTCACCCAAAGCGGCCTCACGTACCTGATCCCCCCGGCGGCCAAGACCGAAGCGGGGTTGCGTCATTTCCTGGCCGGCCATCCCGAGATACGCTTTGCCTCGCTCGTGGCCGTGGACCTAGGGGGCAACGACACGGACGAGAAGATCCCGGTCTCCACCTTCCTCCGCGATGCCGGCGGTTTCCTCACGGGCGCCATCCAGACCGACGGCAGCAGCGTCGTCCTGCCGGGGATCGCCACGCTCAACAACGGCAAGGTCGATTTCGTGACCGATCCCTCCGTGTCCTGGTACGTGGATTACAACTGGGAACTGACCGATCCCGCCACGGATCAGCCCGTGGGCACACTGCGCATCCCCTCTTTTCTGATGCATGGGGGCAGGTTCGTGGACGCCCGCTCCGTGCTCGTGCGGGCAGCCGAACACCTTTGCCGTCGGGTCTTGGCCTTTCTCCACGAGAATCCGGGCCTGTGCCAAAACCTCGGCCTGGATGCGGGCGAGGTGGTGGAGATCCTGCCGACCGCAGCCACCGAGCTGGAGTTCTGGGTGCGCACGCCGGGCCGCCAGGCTGCCGCCGAGGAACTCGCGCTCTCCCAGGCCCTGCAGGAGCAGTACTGGAAAAGGACCAAGGGCGCGGTGCGCTCGGCGCTCGAGTCCTCCCTGATCCTCCTCGAACAGTACGGTCTGGCGCCCGAGATGGGCCACAAGGAAGTGGGCGGCGTCAAGGCGCGCGTCTCCGGCGAGGGACGCCTCGATGATGTCATGGAGCAGCTCGAGATCGACTGGCGTTACGCCTCGCCCCTCCAAGCGGCCGACAACGAGCTGTTGGCGCGCATCATTATCAAGGAGACCTTCCGCCGTTTCGGCCTGGAAGTGACCTTTGCCGCCAAGCCCGTCCCCGGCGCGGCCGGCAGCGGGGAGCATACCCACGTGGGCCTCGCGGCCCGCCTGCGGAACGGCGAGACCAGGAACCTCTTCGCTCCTCCCGATCCGTCCAGGGAATACCTGAGCCCGCTCGGCTGGGGAGCGCTCTTCGGCCTCCTAAAACATTGGCAGGTCGTCAGCCCGCTGGTCACCGCCACCAATGAAGGATTCAACCGGCTGCAGCCCGGATTCGAAGCGCCGGTCTGCCCCGTGGCTGCCCTGGGCCCGGCGCCCGGCACGGCGACCAGGAACCGCACGGTCCTCGTGGGGCTGGTGCGCGACCCGGCCAACCCCATGGCCACGCGGTTCGAGATCAGGGCGCCCAATCCGCACACCAACACGTATCTGGCCCTGGCCGCCTTTTACCAGGCCATGCTAGACGGTATGGCCTATACAGCAAGCCGCGGACTCACAGAGCCCGAACTCCTGCGGGAGTTCAACAAGGCGGCCGGGGAGGAGGCGGCCTACCTCCCGGCCGAGCGGGCCTTCCGCAGCGAGGAGGATGTCTTTGCCGCTTACAGCGAGGACGAACGGGCCAGGCTTTTTGGGCGGCCACCGGCCACTGTCTGGGAAACCCTAGAGGAACTTGGGGCGGAAAGATCGGGCAGGAAGCTCCTGGAACAAGGCGGGGTGTTTCCGCCAGAGGTCATCGAGGCATACCGCCAGGCCATGCTGGGCCGCTGGCGGCTGGAATTGAACGAACGCCTGCTGCCAGAGAGCCTCGCCGCGCTGCGCGCCTGCCGGCCGGGGCACGCGGAGGGGGATACGGCCGGCCAGGCCGCTTGGGAGGAAGTCGAACGCCTGAAACGGGCCATCCTGGCGCGCGGATATGTGCAGTCGATCAGGGAAGCGGTGGAAACAGGCGCCGACGAGACCGCGTCCAGACTCCAGCGTGAACTGACCCCGGCGCTGGCCGAACTCCAGCGCGCATACCAGAGATACCGCCGTTGGCACACGTGATCGTGCCGCGCCCGGCCCAGGCAGGAGAAAGGCGGGGGGCTAGCGAAGAAGCTTCGTGACTCAACGTTTCTAGATGAACATGCAGATCTCCGACTCCCGGGCCGCGGCGAGAAAATCGTGGACATTGCCCACGCGCACGTGCTCCGAGGCGAGCAATTCCCCGGGTGTGATGCCCATGAGCTTTAGCGATGCCTCGCAGGCGACCAGGTCCACGCCCCGTTCCAGGGCCATGGCCATCAGGTCGGCCAGATCCTGGCCGCGTTCCTGATGGATGAGGCGCTGCAGGAGCCTCCGGCCGATGCCGGCGAAATTGAGGCGGGAGAGGCGGAGATGATCCCCGCCCACGGGCAGGAGGCGCTTGAAGAGAGACTGCAGGGTGCTCCGGCCCGGGGCGCGCGTCTTGCGCAGGAGACTCAGGCCCCAAAAGGTGAAGAACATGGTGACCTTGAGCCCCTGGCCGGCGGCGCCTGCGGCGATGGTGAACGCGGCCAGCGAACGGTCGTAATCCCCGCTGAAGATAATGAAGCTTGCGGTAGCCTGGGCCATGGGTTCATCCTTCCCCGGTTTCAACTTATCCTGCCCGCGCGGTGGGCCGCGTATTAGGGGCGGCGTGAACCCATCGCGGGTGTGGGATGAATTCCCGGGCTTTCAAAGACCAATGCTAGCCCCGGAGCTGGGGCGGATGAGCTATATCCTCCTGACGGTGTTTTTCTGGGCCGCCTTCTTTTGGGCGGTGAGGCCCGCTGAATGGCGGCGTTATTAC
The DNA here is from genome assembly GCA_050260175.1 of Patescibacteria group bacterium. Classification (GTDB taxonomy): domain Bacteria; phylum Bacillota; class UBA4882; order JAAYXC01; family JAAYXC01; genus JBLNBS01. The sequence goes on from JBLNBS010000107.1 coordinate 6,796, forward strand.
CCGCACGTGCTGTTTGGCGCGCTGCTTGGCACGCTCTCCGATCTGGTCGGCGTGACGACGTTCCAGTGGCATTACTTCGGCCCCACCACGGGTGGGCTGAGCCTCTGGTCCGACCTCGGCGTGGCGCCGGCCGAAGCCGGGCTCTTCGCTTGGTCGCTGCGGCGGTTCGCCAGGTGGTCCTGGGCGGTCTGGCTCTTTTGGACCATCGGCAACACCTTGGGCGAGTGGATTTTTGTGCGCCGGGACTGGATCGTCTACGGGTACTGGCATCCCGTCAAGGCATTCCTGTTTTACGTCGGATATTTCCTCTGCCTCAGGGCGCATCAGAGTTTCACCGACTGGCTGGAGGGCAGGGCGTGACGGAAATCTTGGAGGTCACGGGGGACGGGTTCGAGCGGGCCGTGGCGCGCGCCGGCCTCGTACTGCGGCGGGGAGGGCTCGTGGCCTTTCCGACCGAGACAGTCTATGGGCTGGGGGCAAACGGTCTCGATGCCGATGCCGTGCAGCGGATCTTTATTGCCAAGGGGCGTCCGGCGGATAACCCGCTCATCCTCCATGTGGAATCGCCGGCCGCGGCCGCCGCTTATGTAGAGGACATGCCGCCCGCGGCTGAACGCCTTGCCGCGCTGTTCTGGCCCGGGCCCCTGACCCTGGTCCTCCCGCGCAGCCCGCGCGTACCGGAGATCGTCAGTGCCGGCCTCCCGAGCCTGGCCGTGCGCGTGCCCGCGCACCCGATGGCGCTCGCCCTGATCCGCGCCGCGGGAGTGCCGGTGGCAGCCCCCAGCGCCAACAGCTCGAGCCGGCCCAGCCCGACCACGGCCGCCCATGTCCTGGCCGATCTTGGTGGGCGGATCGATCTGATCCTGGACGGCGGACCAACCGAGGTGGGGCTGGAATCGACCGTCCTAGATCTGACGGGCCCAAGCCCAAGGCTGCTGAGGCCGGGCGGGATCACGGTCGAAGCTCTCGCGGCGGCACTCGGGGAGGACGGCCTGGAACTGGGCGGCGGCGATGGCGAAAGGCCGGCCTCGCCCGGGATGAAATACCGTCATTACGCCCCAAGATCTCCCCTGACCTTGGTGGATGGCGAACCCGCGGCGATCCGGGCCTTGATCGCCTCCGAGATGGCCCTCGCCGGGCGCCAGGGCCGCACCCTGGCCGCGCTGGTCTACAGCGAATCCGTCCCGGCCCTGCACGGTTTGGGCCTGGTCCTGGACCTGGGGCCGCGCGATGATCCGGCGACGGCTTGCAGGAGGCTTTTCACCCTCCTGCGGGAGTGCGACGGGGCGGGCGTTGACGGCATCCTGGCCGAGGCGGGGGACGCCAAGGGTCTGGGCCTTGCCGTCCATAACCGCCTCCTCAAGGCCGCGGGCGGGCACGTCGTGAGAGCTGGAGGTGGCGCATGATACGCGCGCGGCTAATGCGGTTTTTCCTGTCGATTGCCGTTCCTGCTGTCGCGGCGGGGGCGCTCGGCGCCGATCCGGCCTTTTCCCCGCGCGCGGGCGAATTCTTGCGCTATAAACTCTCCCTGGCAGGACTGGCGTTGGGCGAGGAACAGATCTGCATCAAGAACGGCTCCCCGGACGACGGGCGGCCGCTGCTCATCCTGGAGCGGAGCCTTGATTCCTACGCCTCATTGGCCAGGCTCGTGGACTATCACGAAAAACGCACCGTCGTCTGGGATCCCGTGGCCTGCCGCCCGCTGCGCGAGGAGGCCGCCGTCACCCAGCGCCGCTTGACCCAAAAAACCAGCATCGACCTGCTGCACGACCTGGGACGGGCGGAGGTGCGGCTCACGGACGAGCACGGCGCGAGCAGGAACTATGCCGTCCCCTGCGCCAGCGGTACCCAGACGTCGAGCACGCTCCTCCTGTATCTGCGGTCGTTCCCCTGGGAAAGGGGGCAGAACATGGTGCCCCTCCTCGGGGAAAAGGGTACGGAATGGTACGGCTTTGCGGTGAAACCCGAGACGAGACCTTTCCGCACACCCCTGGGGACCTTTACCGCGACGTACCGCCTCACCAACCGCGAGCTGCGTTACGACATCTGGTTCGACCGCGGCCCGGGCCACCTGCCGTTGGAGATCCGCTCCAAACTTGCCTTTGGCACCGCGGTGGCCCGGCTGATCGAGGCCAAGGGGTACAATTAGCAGGAGCAAAACCGGAGGAGAGAGCCGTTGGCCGAGGCCACCCCCATGCTCGAGCAGTACAAGCGCGTCAAGGAAGAGTATCCCCAGGCGCTGGTTTTCTTCCGCCTCGGGGATTTTTACGAGCTCTTTAGCGACGATGCCCTCATCGCCAGCAGGGAACTGGAGATCGTGCTCACCGGCAGGGACGTGGGCAAGGATGTGCGCGTCCCCATGTGCGGCGTCCCCTGCCACGCGGCCACCCAATACATCGGTAAACTTTTGGCCCGGGGTTACCGCGTGGCCCTCTGCGAGCAGCTCGAGGATCCCCGGCGGGCGAAGGGCCTGGTCGCCCGCGACGTGGTGCGGGTCTACACACCCGGCACCATCGTCGAGGACGGCCTCCTGCCGAGCAAGACCAATAACTACCTGGCCGCGGTGGCAAAGGACCGGCAGGCTTACGGCCTGGCGGCCGTGGATCTGTCCACGGGCGAGTTCCTCCTCACCGACGTGACCGGCTTTACCCCCGTGGCCGACGAGCTGGTGCGCCTGGCGCCCGCGGAGGTTCTGGCGCGCGGGTTGCCGCCGCTGCCGCCCGAGGCGGCCAGGAACGTCAACGACGATCCCGCCAATTTCCACGACCTGGACGAGTCCGCCGCCCTGCTGGCAGGGCAGTACGGGCTGGCGACCGTGGACGCCCTGGGCCTTGCCGGAAAGCCTGCCGCCCTGCTGGCCGCGGCCGCGGTTGTTTCTTACCTCCAAAAGACGCAGCGGGGCGAGGTCCGCCACCTGCAATGGCCCCGGCTGTACCGGCTGGACGAGTTCATGTACCTCGACACCAACAGCCGGCGCAACCTCGAATTGACGCGGACCCTGCGCGACGGCAGGGCCGAGGGCACTCTGCTCTGGGTGCTCGATCGCACCGCCACGCCCATGGGCGCCCGCACGCTGCGCGCCTGGCTGGAAGCCCCCTTGGCCCGGCGGGCGGCCATCGAGCGCCGCCTGGATGCCGTGGAGGAACTGACGCGGGATTTGAGCCGCCGCCAGGAGATCGCGGCGCTCCTGGCCAGGGCCGCGGATCTCCCCCGCCTGGTGAGCCGGCTGGCCTGTACGGGCGGGAACGGGCGCGATCTCTTCGCCCTCGGCCAGACGCTCAAGCTCCTCCCGGAACTCGCCGCCTGCTGCCGGGGCCTGGCCGGGGAAGCCCTGTCCTCGATCGCGTCCGCCCTTGAGCCGCCGCCGTGCCTCGGCGACAAGCTGTGCGCGGCCGTCTCCCCGGACGCGCCGCTCACCGTGAGGGAGGGCGGCATCTTCAAGCCCGGCCATGACGCGCGCCTGGACGAGCTGCGCGCCGCGGCCCAGGAGGGCAGGCGGTGGCTGGCGGAGCTCGAGGCAAAAGAGCGGGAGAGGACGGGGATCCGTTCCCTCAAGGTAGGCTTCAACCAGGTCTTCGGTTATTTCTTTGAAATCACCCGGGCCAATCTGGGACTGGTCCCGCCCGATTATGTCCGCCGCCAGACGCTCGCCAACGCGGAACGCTTTATCAACGAGGAACTGGCGGCGTGCGAGCGCAGGATCCTTGGCGCGGACGAGCGCGCCAAGGCCCTGGAATACGAGCTGTTTCTGGCCCTGCGGGCCGAGGTGGTGGCTGAGACATCCCGCCTGCAGGAGATCGGCGCGGCCCTGGGCAGTCTGGACGCCCTGGCCGCCCTAGCCGACGCGGCGGTCAGGTACGGATATGTCAGGCCCGTGATAACCGAGGACGGCGCGCTCGTCATCGAGGGCGGCCGCCATCCCGTGGTCGAGCGCTGCCTGCCCGGGGGCGGTTTCGTGCCCAACGATACCAGCCTTGCGCATGAAGGCGCGCGCATCCAGATCATCACCGGCCCCAATATGAGCGGCAAGTCGACGTATCTCCGCCAGACCGCGCTCATCACCCTCATGGCCCACGCGGGATCGTTCGTTCCGGCGCGCAAAGCCAGCATAGGCCTGGTCGACCGCATCTTTACCCGCCTGGGCGCCGCGGACGATCTCGCGGGCGGACGGTCCACCTTTTTGGTGGAGATGACCGAAACGGCCGAGATCCTGCGGGCGGCCACGGATCGCAGCCTGCTCATCCTGGACGAGATCGGGCGGGGCACGGGCACCATGGACGGGCAGGCCATCGCCCGCGCGGTGCTGGAGTATATCCACGATCGCGTGGGCGCCAAGGCCCTCTTTGCCACCCATTACCACGAAGTCACGGCCCTGGCCGAGGACAGGCCCGGCATGGCCAATTTCAACGTGGCCGTGGTGCGCAGGGGGGACGAGATCACTTTCTGCCATCGCCTGGAGCCAGGTGCGGCCGACCGCAGTTACGGCATTGAGGTGGCCCGCCTGGCGGGTCTCCCGCCTGGCGTTCTGGCCAGGGCGCGGGTTCTGCAGCTGGAGTTGGAGGCCGCGCGTTCCCAACCGGCGGAAGCCCGCGCGGAGACTGCGGCAGGCAGGCAGATGACCCTTTTTGGGGGTTTGGAGGAGGAAATCGCCCGCGAACTCTCCGCGCTCGACCTTGACGGCATAACACCGGTCGAGGCACTCAATTGGCTTTTTGGCGCGCAAAGGCGCCTGCGCGGCGGGGCGGGGGACAGCGGGAAGAGGCACGGCAGGAGGTAGACCGAGAGTGGGCGCCATCAGGATTCTCGACGAGGCCACGGTGGGGCAGATAGCCGCCGGCGAGGTGGTGGAAAGACCCGCGTCGGTCGTCAAGGAACTGGTCGAAAACGCCATCGATGCAGGCGCGACCCGCATCGAGGTGGAGATCAAGAACGGCGGCCGCAGCCTGATCAGAGTCACCGACAACGGCCAGGGCATGGACAGGGACGATCTGGCTCTGGCCGTCCAGCGCCACGCCACGAGCAAGATCCGCGGCGCGGACGACCTGAACTGCCTGGTGACGCTCGGCTTTCGCGGCGAAGCCCTGCCGAGCATCGCGGCAGCGGCCAACCTGGAGATCGCCAGCCGGCGGCAGGGGGCCAAGGACGGTTTTACCCTCGTGATGGAGAACGGCCGCCTCAAGGACATTGCCGAGACGGGCCTGCCCGAGGGCACCACGGTGAGGGTGACGGACCTTTTCACCGCTGTGCCGGCCAGGCTCAAATACCTGAAGAGCATCCCGACGGAAGCGGGCTACATCGCGGACGTCCTCGGCCGGCTGGCCATCGCCTATCCTCGGATCTCCTTCAGGCTCCTCCACCACGAGTACGAGATCCTCTTCACGCCCGGTTCCGGGGCGTGCCTGGACGCGGTCACCGCCGTCTTCGGCCGCGACGTGGCGCGGGATTTGCTTCCCCTGGAACCAGCCGAGAGCGGGATCGGCGTCTCGGGTTTCGCGGGCAAGCCCAACCTCGCCAAGGCCAGCCGCAATCACGAACTGTTCTACCTGAACGGGCGCTATATCAGATCGCGGCTTTTGGGATCCGCCGTGGAAAAGGCCTATCACACCCTCCTGCCCATCACGAGGTATCCTTTTGCCATCATCTTTCTCGCCTTGGAGCCGCAAGAGGCAGATATCAACGTGCACCCCGGCAAGCTTGAGGCCCGCTTTGCCGACGAGGGGGCGGTTTACCGGGCCGTGTTCCACGCCGTGCGCCGTACGCTCGCCTCGGCCTCGCTCGTCTTTGCTTGGCGCGGCGCGGGCGAACCGGAAACCGCCACGGCCCCCCCGCCGGCCGCCGACGCTGATGCCGCGCCGCCCGCCTACGCGGCCGCGTCTCCGGGCGTCCTGCGCCTGGAGACGGCGGATACGGTGAGAGAGGGGGGTGCGCGCAGGTTTACGGCTCTGGGCAGATCCCTCAGAAACACGTACCTCCTGGCGGAGGACCAGGAAGGCATGCTCCTCGTGGATCAGCACGCCGCGCACGAACGGGTGCTCTACGATCGCTACTGCGCGCGGGAGGAAATGGAACTGGGACCGCAGCGCCTGCTCATACCGGCCACGGTCAATCTCTCGTTCCAGCAGGCGCGCCTCATGGCCGAACGCCTGCCCGTCTTTGCCGGGCTCGGTTTCGTGCTGGAGGAATTCGGCCCCAATACCTTTCTGCTGCGCGCCATGCCCGCGGCCCTGGCCAGATTGGACGGGGCAAGGCTCGTCACGGATCTCCTGGACGAATTGCTGCATCAACCCGCGGTGCGCGACGCGCGGAGCATCAGGGAGGCCTGCCTGGCCAGCATGGCCTGCCACGCGGCGATCAAGGCCGGCGATGCCCTGGCTCCCCAGGAGATGCAGGCACTCCTTGACGATCTCGCGCTCACGGCCAATCCCTTCACCTGCCCCCATGGACGGCCGACCGCCATCCGCCTGGGCTGGGAGGAGATCGGGCGCCGCTTTAGGCGGAGGTAGGGCATGCGCGTCCTGATCCTGGCCGGGCCGACGGCGGTGGGCAAATCCGAGTTGGGCCTCGCGCTGGCGGAGAGGCTCGGGGCCGAGATCCTGTGCGCCGATTCCATGCAGGTCTATAAGTATCTCGACGTGGGCACGGCCAAACCGACCGCGGCGGAGCGCGCCAGGATACCCCACCACCTCCTGGACCTCGTTTATCCGGACGAACCCTTTTCGGCCGCGCGCTATGTGCAGGAGTTCGAACAGGCGCGCGCGGCGGTCGCGGCACGTGGACGCCTGCCGCTCCTGGTGGGTGGGACCGGGCTGTACATCCGGGCCGCCGTGCGGCCGTTTCTCTTTCCAGAGGCCGGCCGCAGGCCGGAGGTGCGCGCCAGGCTCAACGCGGAGGCGCAGGAGGCTCCCGGCGCGCTCTATGAGCGGCTTAAAAATGTAGATCCCGAAGCCGCGCGCAGGATTCATCGGCACGACCTGCGCCGCCTGGTACGCGCCCTGGAGGTCTTTGAGACGACGGGGCGCCCCATCAGCGAACTGCAGCGGGCGCGGGCAATGCCGGAGAAAGACGGCGAACCGCTCTTTGTCTGCCTCACGCGCGATCGCGCCGAGCTCTACGGGCGCATCGAGGCCAGAACAGACGCCATGATGGCCATGGGATTCCTCGACGAGGTCCGTTCGCTCGCGGCCCGGGGGTACGGGCGCGGCCTCCCTTCCCTGCAGGGCCTGGGTTACCGCGAACTCTACGCATATCTGCATGGGGAATGCAGCCTGGCGGATGCGGTGGCGGAGATCAAGCGGAGGACGCGCAACTACGCCAAGCGGCAATTGACCTGGTTTCGCCGCGAGGCGGGCACGATCTGGTTCGACCTCTCCGCGCTGCCCGCGGAGAAAGTATTGGAGGAAATTTTACGCCTCTTGGCAGGGAGATGGGAGGGGCCGTCGAATAAGAATTAGGCTTGGCATGCGAGCGAATCTTGGAGGGATACGGGGTGAACAAACCGGCCGTTAATTTGCAGGATGCCTTCCTGAATCAGGTCCGCAAGGACACCGTACCGGTGACGATCTATCTCATCAACGGTTTCCAGCTTCGAGGCCTGGTGCGTGGTTTCGACAATTTCACGGTCATCCTGGACAAGGAAGGCACGCAGGAGATGGTTTACAAGCACGCCATATCCACCATCATCCCGGCCAGGCCGGTCACGGATTTCGCCGCCGAGAACAGACCCGTGGAAGGCTGAGGGAGCCTGCCCCCCGTGTCGGAAGGGGGGAAGTGGGTGGGTTTTTCACACCACATTTAAAAGCGGTGTGAAAAAGGTACCGGAACAGATTATGGCGATTAACACCCAGATGACAAGGAGTTATGGAATCGCATGAAATCGGTATGTTGCCTAATCTGCATAATCGCTTTACGTGATTAGAAAGATTTAACAGGATTAACATGATTTTCAGGATTACACGGATTATTTATCTATTAGGTCATCTTCATTGATGACCTTAATCTTGAATCTTGTTAATCCCATTAATCATGTAAATCATGTGATGTCGTTC
>JBLNBS010000108.1:0-24344 GCA_050260175.1 Patescibacteria group bacterium
CTACATTTCCTTCCCGACACAGCCGTGATATACTTGAATCCTTGAACACCGCCGGAGGACGACATGGCGCGCCATCCTGTTCTGACGCACGACCGTGATTTTTATAAAAAAGCCGTGGCCATCACCATTCCCATCGCCCTGCAAAACCTCATCGCCACGTCGCTCAATATGGTGGACACCGTGCTCATCAGCGGGCTCGGCAAGACCGCCGTCGCCGCGGTGGGCCTGGCCAACCAGGTTTTCTTCCTCTTCAACCTGGTCTCCTTCGGCATCTGCAGCGGGGCCGCCATTTTCATCTCACAGTACTGGGGAGAAAGAGACACCGGCAACATACGCCGCGTCCTCGGTCTCACCCTGGCTGCCAATATCTTCGTGGCCCTCGTATTTTGCGCCGCGGGCTTCCTTTTTCCAGGTCCCATTCTGCGGCTATTCACCCGCGACCCGGAGGTCATCCTCCTCGGCGTCCGGTTTCTGCGCCTCGTCTCTTTCAGCTACATCCTCTTTGCCGTGACGTTTCCCTATGCCTTTACCCTGCGCGGCATAGGCCAGACGACGTACCCGATGCTGACGGGGTTTGTCGCCTTTTTTCTGAACACGCTCCTCAATTTCGGCCTGATATACGGCCGCATGGGTCTGCCACGGCTGGGCATCACCGGCTCGGCCCTGGCCACGCTGCTTGCCAGGGCGGCGGAGACCATCGTCCTGCTCGGCCTCGTCTACGCCCTGCAACTCGTTCCCGCGGCGCGCCTGCGTGAGCTTGCGGATCTCCCAGCCTCTTTTGCCAGGCGCGTCTATCGCACGATCCTGCCCGTCATCGCCAACGAAACTCTCTGGGCGCTCGGCGTCACCATGTTCACGGTGGTGTATGCCCGCATGGGCACCGAGGTGGTCGCGGCCTACAACATCTTCAGCACCATCGATCGTCTGGCCATGGTGCTCTTTTTTGGCTTGGCCAACGCCTGCGCCGTGCTGGTGGGTGAGAAGATCGGCGCCGGGCGGGACGAGACGGCCTTTACCTATGCCCGGACACTGGCTCTCCTGGGTCCGGGCATAGGGATTCTCGTGGCGGTCATCCTTGCCCTTCTGGCAGGACAGACCCTTTCGATCTTCCGCCTGCCCACACATGTCACTCTTCTGGCGGGTCAGTTCGCCGCCGTATATGCCCTGGCCATCCCCGTAAAGGTCTTCAACCTCATCAACGTCGTCGGCATCCTGCGCAGCGGCGGCGATACCAAGTACAGCCTCTTTCTCGACACGGTCGGGCTCTGGTTCCTGGCCGTTCCCCTGGCCTTCTTTGCCGGACTCGTCTGGCGGCTCTCGCCGATCGGCGTATATGCCCTGGCCTTGCTGGAAGAGATCTTCAAATTCACCCTGGGCCTACGGCGGTTGCTCTCGCGCCGGTGGATCAACAGGCTGACCGTCTGCATGGATGAATTCGCCCCCCAGCCCCGTACAAGGGCAATAGCCCGATCCGGACGGGCAGCGTTGCCGCGCGATTGATACGCCAAGGCGCTTTTACCTTACGGTGGAGTATCAGTCTTACTCCACCACCACCTCCCACGCCTCCTCCGACCATCGCAGCCGCCGGCCGTATCCAGCCAGTTCCTCGATGGGGATCCACAGGTTCTGATCCGGCTCGGCCACGTTTGCAATCGCACGCTCGCCGGACAGGCGCGGTTCGGTCCCGCTCACGAGTTCGACAAAGGCTCTCATCCCGACCAAGAGCCTCCCGTCGACCCACCGCGCCGCGCCCTCCCTGATCTTTTCCCCCCGCCTCAACCTGGCCGGGTAGGCGGCCAGGGCCAAGGGGGCGGCCTGCAGGCGCCAGTCGATGCAACCCCTGGTAAGAGCGCTCAGCTCATTGAGCTCTAGATTGCCTCCTCCGCCGGCCAGATCCTCGGCAAAGGGCAGCCGGGAGAGGACGCGGCGCGGCAGCCAAAGGCGACCGTCCCGCACGAAACCTTGTCCGAGCGGCCGCTCGCGATGCAGGACGGACACGGCCTTCGGCAGTTCGCGCCATCCGGGCGAGGTGTCGCGGCGCAAATCCTCAACCAGGGCTTCCTCGTGCCAACCCTGGGCCGATGCTTCCTTCAGGAGATCCAGGGCCCCCCGTATCATGGATCGGCAACGGCCGTAGACATCCCGGCCGATCCAGAGCCAGGCCTGGCCGGCCTCCCTATCCTCCTCCAGGGCAAAAAGGCGGTAGACGATGCGGACCGGCGTGCCCACCCCGACATAGCCGGCCAGCTGTTCCACATCCCGGTTGTGCAGGCGGATGCAGCCCTGGCTGACCGCGCGGCCGATGGAGGATTCGTAACGGCAGCCGTGGATACCGTAACCCGCGCGATTGAGCCCCAGCCACCAACGCCCCAGGGGATTCGCGGGGCCCGGCGGGACCGGTTTCCTGCCTCTTGGCCGCCAGGTCGGATCGTGGATCTTGTTGACGATGCGGTAGTTGCCGGTCGGGGTCGGCGTGGCGGGTTTGCCGATGGCGATGGGGTAGTCGTGGAGGAGAGCGCCGTGCTGGTAGAGATAGAGCCTGTACGCGGGGAGGTTGATCTCGATGGCATAGCCGCCCGTGGCCGCGCCGTGAATCGCCGGATGGCTCAGGGCGCCGGCCGAGAGGATCGCCAGCGCCAGGCAGAAGGTTCTCGCCCTGCCCAAGCCCATTCCCCCGGAAGGTAGATCCCGAGTGGAATGCTTATGAGGGAGAAAGGGCTGTTAGAAGGGGGAAATCTCCGGCTGCCAGCCTGCTCTCCGAATCGCCTCCGAGCAGAGGAGGGCGAACGAAAGGCCGGGCGTCTTGTACGCCTCGGCCCTGCCCTGATCCTATAAAGAAACTGCTGCGAGCCTTCGTCTGGCGCCTTGAGTATGATCCTCGTGAGGACTCGCTCAAGGGTGCCTTTTCGGATAACCCGCAGCAGTATGGGATTCATGTGGTGCCCGGGACCGGACTTGAACCGGTACGGTTGCCCATACGCCCCTCAAACGTACGCGTCTGCCAGTTCCGCCACCCGGGCACGTCTGTAAGACACATTATAAGCCCGCGCCAAAGCCCCTGTCAAGAGCGAGTTAGCCCGCTGATGCAGGATAAACGGCCATCCACGCGCCCCGCCGGTCCGGTGAGAGAACGCGGATCGGGACCTATGCCCCCTCTCTTTCGCAAAAGAGAGGGGTTAGGGGGTGAGTTCTCCTCAGTACAAATGACACGCCACGGCGTGGCCAGGGCCCATGATCTTCATGACCGGCGCCTCGTCGCGGCAGACGTCCAGAGCCCGCGAGCAACGGGTGTAGAACCGGCAGCCCCTGGGCGGGTTGACCGGGCTCGGCACGTCCCCGGTGAGGATGATCCGCTGCCTCTCCCGCTCGACCGCCGGATCCGGAATGGGGATCGCGGAGAGCAGAGCCTGCGTGTACGGGTGCAGGGGTTTGTCGTACAAATCCGCGCTGGGCGCCTCCTCCACGAGCTTGCCGAGGTACATGACGGCCACGCGGTTGCTGATGTGCTTGACCATGGCCAGATCGTGGGCGATGAAAAGGTATGTCAAACCGAGCGACGACTGCAGCTCCTGCAGCATGTTGACGATCTGGGCCTGGATCGACACATCCAGCGCGGAGATGGGCTCGTCGCAGATGATGAATTGCGGTTCGACCGCGAGCGCCCTGGCCACGCCGATGCGCTGCCGCTGGCCGCCGCTGAACTCGTGGGGATAACGGTTGGCATGCTCCTCGGAGAGCCCGACCTGGTGGAGGAGCTGGTAGATCCGCTCCGTCCGCGCCTTGCCGCGGGCCAGGCGATGGATGTCGATGGGCTCGCCGACGATATCCCCCACGGTCATACGGGGATTCAGGGAGGCGAACGGATCCTGGAAGATCATCTGCATCTTGCGCCGGTAAGGCAGGAGCCGCTCCGGGGAGAGCTTGTTCAGGTCCACACCGTCAAAGAGCGTCTCGCCGCCCGTCGGCTCGTAGAGCCTGAGCATGGTCCGGCCCACCGTGGTCTTGCCGCAGCCGCTCTCGCCTACCAGCCCGAGCGTTTCCCCGGCCTCGATGCGAAAAGAAACGTCATCGACGGCCTTGAGCGTGTCCCGGCGCGCGGAGAACCCGGTCGCCGCCATGGTGAAGTATTTCTTCAAGCCGCGCACTTCGATGAGTGGCCGCCCGCTCATGACGCCACACCTCCTTCGGGGCGCCGCACGGCCGGGGCGTCCGGGTGGAGCAGGAAACAGGCCGCCTGGTGCCCATCGCCGTCGCAGGGCTGCAGTTCGGGCCGCGTGGTTTCGCAGATACGCATGGCGTACTGGCAGCGCCCCACGAACGCGCAGCCGGGCGGCGGAGCGATGAGATCGGGCGGCTGGCCCTGGATGGGCACCAGGCGACGCTTGGCCCGGTCGTCCAGGCGGGGCACGGATCGCAGCAACCCCCAGGTGTAGGGATGCCGCGCCTGATGGTAGATATGCTCCAAGGTGCCGCTCTCCACGATCCGGCCCGCGTACATCACGTAGATCCTGCGCGCGAGGCCAGCCACCACGCCCAGATCGTGCGTGATCAGGATGATGGCCATGCCGAGCTTACGCTGGAGATCCTTCATGAGCTCGATGATCTGGGCCTGGATGGTGACGTCCAGCGCCGTGGAGGGCTCGTCGGCGATGAGCAGCTTGGGACAGCATGACAGAGCCATGGCGATCATGACCCGCTGGCGCATGCCGCCGCTGAACTGGTGGGGATACTGCCGCACGCGCTGATGCGGCGAGGGGATGCCCACCATCTCCAGGAGTTCCACCGCGCGCCTGCCGGCCGCGGCGCCGCGTAAACCTGTGTGGAGCCGGAGGGATTCAACGATCTGGGTGCGGATCGAGAGCACGGGATTGAGCGAGGTCATGGGATCCTGAAAGATCATCCCCATCTCGTTGCCGCGGATCTTGCGCAGTTCCTTTTCGCGCATGTACAGGAGATCCTTGCCGTCGAACTCCACCTTCCCCCCCACGATCCTGCCCGGCGGGTTGATGAGACCCATGATGGACAGGGCCGTGACGCTCTTGCCGCAGCCCGACTCGCCCACGAGCGCCACCGCCTCGCCGGGTTCGAGCGTAAAGGAGACACCGTCGACGGCCTTGACCTCGCCGGCATAGGTAAAGAACGACGTTTTCAGGTCTTCGACACAAAGTAATGGCATTTGTCAGGCCTCCTAGCGCCGCATCCACGGGTCGAGGGCATCCCGCAGGCCGTCGCCGAAGAAATTGAACGCCAGCATGGCCATGCAGATCGCGGCACCCGGGAAGAGCAACTGCCATGGGTAGGAACGGAGGCTGCGCACGCCCTCGCTGGCCAGCACCCCCCAGCTCGCCATGGGCGCCGCCACGCCGAGACCGATAAAGCTCAGGAAGGCCTCGGTGAAGATGGCCTCGGGGATGCTCAGGGTGGCGGTGACGATGATCGGGCCGATGCTGTTGGGGATGAGGTGGCGCAGCAGGATACGGCGGCGGCTGGCCCCCAGGGCGGTGGCGGCCATGACATAGTCCTGCTCCTTGAGACTGAGGATCTGCCCGCGCACGATGCGGGCCATCTGGATCCAGTAGGTGGCGCCGATAGCGATCATCACGTTCTTCAATCCGGGTTGAAAGATGACCATGAGCAGGATCACGATGAGCACCAGCGGCACTCCGTAGAGGATGTCCACGACGCGCATCATGACGTTATCGACCTTGCCGCCGAGATAACCCGAGAGACCGCCGTAGAGCACGCCGATGACGAGGATGATCAGGCTGGCAAAGATGCCCACGGCGAGGGAGATCCGCGCCCCGTAGAGCACTCGCACGAAAAGGTCGCGGCCGAGATTGTCCGTGCCGAACCAGTGCGTGAGTGAAGGGGGCTGGTTGATCCCTTCGGCGGTCAGTTGCTGATCCGAATAAGAAAAGGGGCAGAGGTAAGGCCCCACTGCAGCCAGCAGGAACAGGGCGATAATCAGGGCCAAGCCGATCATGGCCGCCCGGTTTTGCTTCAGGCGCCGCCAGGCATCCCGCCAATAGGTGGTGGCCGGCCGCGCGAATACGTACCCGGCTTCGGCTTCGCGCCCGATCGGCTGAAACAGTTCGAGCCCGGTCCCGGTCTCCAATGCGTTCACTCCTTCCCTGTATCCGTGAACCGTATGCGGGGATCGATCCATGCGTAGGTGAGATCGACGACGAAGTTCAGCACAACGAGCAACGTGCTATAAAAAATCGTCACGCCGAGGATGACGGTATAGTCGCGGTTGTAGATGCTGGTCACGAAATACCTGCCCAGGCCGGGTATGGCGAAGATGTTCTCCACGACGAAGCTCCCGGTCAGGATGGCGGCCAGCAACGGACCCAGGTAGGTGACGACCGGAATCAGGGCGTTTTTGAGGGCGTGGCGGATGACAACCGCGAACCGGCTGAGGCCCTTGGCCCGCGCCGTGCGGATGTAGTCCTGCTGCATGACCTCGACCATGCTCGAGCGGCTCAACCTGGAGATGAAGGCGGTCGGGAAACCCGTGAGCGCAACCGCCGGCAGGACGACCTGCGAAGGCTCCCCCCACATCGCCGCCGGGAACCACCTGAGCTTGAGGGCAAAGACGAGCATGAGCAGGCTCGCCAGGATGAAATTCGGCACGGAGACAAAGATGGTCGCGGCGAGCATTGCCGCGTTATCCTGCCATTTGCTCCTGTACAACGAGGAGATGATGCCCGCCGGGATGCCGATGAGCAGGGCGATGGCCACGGCGGTCAGTCCCAGAGTCGCCGAGACGGGGAAACCGTCGGCGATGATCTCGTTGACCGTGCGCCCCTCGTAAGTATAGCTCGGACCCAGATCACCGCGCAGGAGGTTTCGTATATAATCGTAGTACTGCTTGATCAACGGATCGTTCAGATGGTATCTGGCCTCGATGTTCTTCATGATCTGCGCGGGCAGTTTCTTTTCCCTGGTGAAAGGGCCGCCGGGGATCAGATGCATGAACAGGAAGGTCACGGTCATGATGACCCAGAGGACCACCACCATCGAAACCAGCCGCCGCGTCACGTATGACAGCATCGGCGCTCAACTCCTTGACGACATAGAGAAGGAAGCGTGCGCTCCCCGCGCACGCTTCCCCGGGCTGCTACAGGATCAATGCTTGATGATATACGCCCACTTGAAGTCCACCATGCCGATGGTCGAGTGGGTGACCCCCTTGAGGTAATCCTGCTGCAGGTAAGGCCTGGTATAGAAGTAGATCGGGCAGATCGGCATCTCGGCCATGAGGATATCCTCGGCCTGATGCATGGCCTTGATGCGGACCTTTGGATCGCCGCTCGTCTTGGCCTTGTCGATCAGCGCGTCGTATTGCTTGTTGCTCCAACCGGTATCGTTGTTGCCGCCGCCGGTGACCCACATGTCCATAAAGGTCATGGCGTCGACGTAGTCGCCGATCCAGCCGGCCCGCGCTGCCTGGTACTTCAACTGCGTCCGGCTGGTCAGGTAGACGCCCCATTCCTGGTTGGTCAGGGTCGCGTTGACGCCCAGGCCCTTCTTCCACATCTCCTGGATGGCCTCGGCGATGGCCTTGTGCGCCTCGCTCGTGTTGTAGAGGATCTCGATGGCCGGGAGGCCCTGCCCGTCGGGATAGCCCGCCTCGGCCAGGAGTTTCTTGGCTGTCTCGAGGTCGTTGTCCTTGAAGTAATTACCGCCCACGGTGCGGAAATCGCCCTTGGCGCCCGGCATGTCGGGCACGCCGAACGGGGTGTAGGCCAAAGCGGGGATCTGGCCGCCCTTGGTGATGTTATTGACGATGGCCTCACGGTTGATAGCCAGCGTCAATGCCTTGCGCACCTTCGGGTTGTCGAGCGGCGGTTTGGTCACGTTGAACTGGTAATAGTAGGTGCCGAGGTACGGGGCGATCTTGAGGACGCCCTCTTTGCGGAGCCTGTCGATATCGGAGATCGGCACCGTGTCCGTCTGGTCGATAACCCCGGTGTCGTACATCGTCAGCATGGTGGATTCGTTCTCGACCAGGGTGAAACGGATCTTCCGGATCTTGACGGTGGCCGCATCCCAGTAATTCGGGTTCTTGACCACGTCGATGTAGCTGTTGTGTTTCCAGGCCTGCATCTTGAAGGGGCCGTTGGAGATGAAGGTCTTGGTATCCTGGGCCCATTTCTCGCCGTATTTCTCCACGACGCTCCGCTTGACGGGATAGAGGGTATGGAACGAACAGAGCGAGATGAAGTAGCTGCACGGCGCCTCGAGGTCCACCCTGAGGGTGTATTTGTCGAGCGCCTTGACCCCGACGTCCTCGGCCTTGGCCTTGCCGCCGTTATACGCCGCGCCGTTCTTGATGTAATACAACTGGTAGGCGTACTCCGAGGCTAGTTCGGGCGAGAGCGCCCTCCTCCAGGAGTAGACGAAGTCCTGCGCGGTCAGAGGCGTGCCGTCGCTCCACAGGGACGGGCGCAGCTTGAAGATGATCGTCTTGCCGTCCTTGGAGATGGTCCAGGACTTGGCGATGCCCGGGATCGGCCGGTCGTTCTTGTCGAGCCTGGTCAGGCCCTCAAAGAGCGCAAGCTGCACGTGGCCCTCGGGCACGCCGGTGGACCGGGAAGGATCCATGTACTGCGGCTCGGCGCCGGCGTTGAATTTCACGTATTGATCGGCGGCGAGGGCCGGTCCTTTGCTGGCCGCCAAGCCGGGGATGGACAGGACCACGACCAACAGGGATAAAGTCAAGACGAACCAGAGCTTTCTGTTCAAACGACACCTCTCCTCTCCGAATTAAGGGCATCACACCATGGTCAGAGCGGCGGACCAATCCCTCCTTTCGCACGCCTCGGGGCGGGCCGGGTCAACACGGTCACCCTCCGGCATGCTCTCTACAGGTTCTGTGGCAAAGACGGGTTGGGGCTACTAAAGGAGCAACCCGGTCCACATGCTACGAACCCTGATTATTCAACACTGCATGGATGAACTCCTTCAAAATCCGCCGAATATGGCTGGAAAACACAAACCCGGAAAGGCGTGCTCGATGCCGCACGAAACCGGATGATGAGGCCCGGGCACAAGCTCCCATGTCTCACATCCCATCTCAACCTGATTCTCGAAAGCACGGGCTTTATCAGGGGACGAAAGCACAAGCTTTATCCGCGGCTTGCCGCGTCCCCGGCGGGCGATACGCGCGGCGGTCAAAATTAAAGGTTTTTTACCAAGGCATGCCGAGGTTTACTATTCAACGCAGCCACGTAATCTCCTGCCATAAATTATGCAGCCGTTTTCTGGTAAATCGCGCGTATTATCCAACAAGTACTCATATAAAACAAGGAGCGCCGTTTGCACGCCCCTTGTTCAATAATAATACAACTACATTAATATGTAATCAACCGCCATCAACCAGCTTGACCTTGATCCCGCCCACCGCCGCCGCAAAGATGTTATAGAGAAAGGCAAGAACCGCGCCGGCCACGCCAGCCAGGATGCCCTGCAGGACGCTTGCGAGGAGCGCGCCCACGACACCCGCGCCAATCCCAACGACACCCTTGAGCGTGCCGAGCTCGATGCCGATATCCTGCAGCGAGTACCCCATGACGAGCAACAACGCGCCGGCGATGAGCCCCACGACGAAGCCCACGCAGAGGTTGAACCTGAATACCGAGCCCGCACCGATTCTCTTGACCTCGTACGCCTTCAATCCTCATCACCACCCCCCGAAGAAAAGTCGGGTCGTTCCCGGGCGCCTCCGCCCCCAAGACAATGTATATGGCGCCAGGCCGTAAAACCTGACGCCATATTGACCGGAATCCCCAACAGTATCTCCGCCCTTGCCGCTGCAACTTTCCTGCGCCGGCCCCGCAAGACTCTTGACTCAGTGGAGTTAGCCAATTGATGTGAAGAAGTGGAAACTGGGTGAAGGGAGGGTATCCCTCAAGAGCAACGAGGGAAGAATACTCATATTAATTCGGGTTATTGTTGTATAAGGAGCCTGTGCGCGTGATGCCACTGGCCACTAGATACAGTGGTACCGCGTGGCACTTGATACCAGAGTTTGTGCTCCGAAACCACGAATCGGGTTAGTCGCACAAACTCTAAGGAGTGATCCAATGAAAGATCGCTACGTCCAAGGACTGCTCGCCGGAATCGCGGGATGGCCGCCCCAGTTTGTTTTTACGATGATCATGCATTCCGGCTTTGATCTAGTAAAACTGCGTTTTCTTGATTTCGCGGGAGTACTGGCATTTAACCACAAGCCTCATGACTTTTGGGAATCCCTGTTCTCAGTGTTAATTGTCATCGCTATGATGGGAGCTTTAGGGATACTTTTCGCCATGGCAATCAAGGTCATCGCCAGTCCCCATCCACTTTTAAAAGGCGGAATTTTCGGTGGTGTTTGCTGGTTTACGATCCACGTCATCGCCACTCTTTTTAAAGTGAAAGGTATTTACGGGGTTACTAACTTCAATACAGCGGTACTTAACCTAATAGCCTCTATAATCTGGGGAATCGCATTAGGCGGGGTATTATTACTGCTAAACCGTAAGTATGGTGCAAACCATATATAAAAGAGAGGTAGTAGACAATGAGTTCTATAAACAAAGCAAATTTCATTCAGGATCGTTTTACCCAAGGGCTGATAGCCGGGATGATTGGCTGGGTACCGGAATTAACCTTTACCTGGATCATGTTTGGCCTAGGTTTAGGTAAATTGAAATACTCGGATATTGCAGGTGTATTGGCCTGGGGTTTTAAACCCAAAGGATTATTGGAGCAATTATTTGCCGAGTTTATTATGTTTGCGCTATTAAGCAGCATGGCTGGAATTTTTGCGATGCTTATCAAGGTTATAGCCAGCAATAATCTTCGTATCAAAGGCGCGATTTACGGTGGCGCAACCTGGTTTGGCATCTATACGGTAATTAATTTATTTAAAGTAAAGGGTGTTTTCGGAAATGTGGATTTCGGTACCGCAGTTTCCAATATGGCAGGCGCCATAATCTGGGGAATTGTAATGGCTTGGGCGCTCTTGCTCTTAAATCGAAAATATGGGACCGAGAATCGAAATCCGGTTTAGCCCCGGCCGAGCTTTTCGCGGAGGACCTGGTTTACCAGCCCCGGATTGGCCTTGCCCCCCGTGGCCTTCATGATCTGCCCCACCAAAAAGCCGAGGGCTTTGTCCTTGCCCGCCAGGTAGTCCCGGACCGAATCGGGATTGGCGGCGATGACCTCCTCCGCGAGGCGGCCGATCTCGTCCGCGTCGCTGATCTGGACCAAGCCCCGGGCCCCGATCACCTCGAGCGCTTCGGCGCCCGTGGCGAACATCTCCTCGAAGACTGCTTTGGCGATCGTGCCGCTGATGGTACCGTCGTCGATCAGACGCAGCAATCCCACCAAGCCGCCCGGGGTCAGCTTGAGATCGGCCATTTCCAAATGGGAGGCATGCATCAGACGCGTCATCTCGCCCATCACCCAGTTGGCGACGGCCTTGGCCTCGCCGTATTGGGCCGCGGCCGCCTCGAAAAAGTCAGCCATCTCCCTGCTGGCGCTGATCCGATCCGCGTCGTGGGCGGGCAGGCCCCACTCCTCGATGTAGCGCGCGCGGCGGCTGTCGGGCATCTCGGGAAGCTCGGACCGTATCTCCCCGAGCCAAGCAGGGCCGATGACCACCGGGGGCAGGTCGGGCTCGGGGAAGTACCGGTAATCGCTGGCCTCCTCCTTGCGCCGCATCATCACGGTTACTTCCCGCGCCTCATCCCAGGTGCGCGTCTCCTCGAACCGCACGGGATCTCCCGCGCGCGCCGCCGCGATCTGCCTCTCCGCCTCGTGGGCCAGGGCCGCCTGCACGGCGCGAAAGGAGTTCATGTTCTTGATCTCCACCCGCACGCCGTATTCCCGCCGGCCCTTTGGGCGGACGGAGATGTTGGCGTCGCAGCGCAAGGAACCCTCCTCCATCTTGCAGTCGGAGACACCGGCATAGAGGAGGAGTGTGCGCAGTTTCTCCAGATAGAGACGGGCCTCGAGCGGCGAGCGGAGGTCGGGCCGGCTCACGATCTCGATGAGCGGTATGCCGCAGCGGTTGTAGTCCATGAGCGAATACTCGGAGCCCACGATGCTCGCGCCGGAGTGCACCGACTTGCCCGCTTCTTCCTCGAGATGCACCCTCTCGATGCCGATGCGTTTCGCGGCGCCGTCCACGGTGATCTCCAAATGGCCGGGGCCGCAGAGAGGCTGGTCGAACTGGGAGATCTGGTAAGCCTTGGGCAGATCGGGGTAAAAGTACTGCTTGCGGTCAAAGCGGGCGCGGGACGAGATCCGGCAGTTCAAGGCCAAACCGGCTTTGACGGCCAAAGCCACGGCCCGCCGGTTCAAGACCGGGAGCGCGCCCGGCAATCCCAGGCAAACCGGGCAGGTCTGGGTATTTGGCCCGCGGCCGAACCCGGTGGCGCACCCACAGAAGATCTTCGACTCCGTCCGTAGTTCCGCGTGGGTTTCCAGGCCGATGACGACCTCGTAGTCTTCCATCCCGCCACAACCTCCGCCCGGCGCGCCCGGCGTCTGTCCAATTATACCCCGATCCGGTATGCGTGGACAAGCGGCGCAAGCCTCCTCATTCCACGCTACTGGCCGGGGCAGACTAGCCCTGCGAATACTGTGAGAACCTAACCCCCTAACCCCTTCCCGACACGGGAAGGGGGGAAGGCTTGATTATCAATCCTTCCCCCTCCCTCTGCGAAAAGAAGACGCACAGAGTCGCGCTCACAGGATGTGAAAGAGCGCGACCGCGCCGGGGATGACCACAGGAGCACAAACGCTGGTATCAGGAGCCGCACGGTACCACGCTATATAGGTGCCGGTAGCATTAGCCGGATAGAATTCAAGGGTGATTATGATGACGTCCATGCCCGATCCCCTCTCCTTTCCCGATCTGGAAACCGCCCGCGACCGCTGGGCCGAGATCGTGGGCCGTCTCGACACGGACCTCATCCGCGCGCAGCGCTGGTTCCAGGGCCGCAACGCCGCTTCGGTGCAGCTTATGGCGGTGGACCACGCCTTCCTCCCCTGGACCCACCCGGAGGAACTGGTCGGCCTCAGCATCCTACGCGCCATGGTGGACGGCGAGGCGCAGCATTATTTCCTCCCCCTGATCCTCCTGCCGGAACGGCCCGGCCTGCCGGCCGTGGCCCGTCTGACCGTGAGGGACGCGCCTTACACCCTGGCCGAGGCCTCGCTCTCCAGGCGGGTCAATACGGAGCTCTTGGGTGAACTGGCGGCCGGAAACGCATACCGCGGCCAGAGGGGGAGCTTTTCCTTTCACCCCGTCGCGCCGGGATTGGTGCGCGCCGTCAGGCCGCTGGACGGGGACAGCTCTAATACCGTCCTCCACCTGCACCGCGACGAGGTGCAAAAGATCATGCGCCGTCTCTGGCCGGGCCCCTCGCGGGAAGTCCGGATCGGTATGGCCCTGCGGGATCAGCCTTTTATTCCGGCCATTCACGGCCATCTCTCCTACGACGCGGACGAGGGACCCGTCTTTACCCTGGCGATCTGGCAGGAGTACCTGCCCAACAAGGGGAGCCTCTGGGACGTCCTGGTGAACGGGCTCACCGAGATCCTGCGCCAGGCGGTCTTGCCCGGGCAGCCGCTCGATCCCGGCCGGATCCTCGTGGGATGGCTGGGCCAGTTGGATCGGGACCTACAGCGATTGGGCACCCTGGCCGCCCGCCTCCATGCCGCCCTCGCCTTTGTGGAGGAACCCGAACCGTTTACCGGCATGGATCTGGAGCCGATCCTGAACCGCATCCGTGCGCATCTGACCGAGGCCCGGGCCGGCATGGCCACGGAACCTCCGGAACAATGGACCCAGGCCGCCGATCTGGCCGGGTATTTGGCGGGCAAACTCACCGCCGTCGGGGGGATCGGGCAAAAGATCCAGACGCACGGCGACTTCCATCTCGGCCAGATCCTCCTGACCGACGAGGGTTACGTGGTCCTGGACCTGGAGGGCGAGCCGCTCCTCGATCCCGCCGAACGTGCCGCGCGCACGAGCCCCCTGCGCGACCTGGCGGGCCTGGTCCGTTCTTTCAGCTACGCGAGCCAGGCGTCCTACCTCGCTCTCGTGGCGGGACAAAGAGTGGCACCCGAGGCGGAGGCGACCGCGCGCTTCGTGGCGTCCCGCTTTGCGGAGCGGGCCTCCGAAGCGGTGATCCGGCATTACGGCGCTGAGATACACCGCCTGGCTCCGGCGCTCGTGCCGGAGGACGCGGTGGCGTTCATGGATCTCCTCGATCTCTGCCGCCTCGAAAAGGTCGTCTACGAGCTCACCTACGAGTTAGCCAACCGGCCGGAATGGGTGGTCATCCCTCTGGCGGGATTGAGGAGCATGCTCGCGCAGAAGCTGGGGGCGGGGGTGAAGGAGTAACGTGCCCGCGCCCCCCAGCGTCACCCTGATGACCAACGAGTACCCCCCCAACATCTACGGCGGAGCCGGGGTCCACGTTCAGCACCTCGCGGCCGCCCTGGCCGGCCTGACCCGGGTTGAGGTGCGCTGTTTCGGCGGGCGGCCGGCGGCTGGGCAGGCGCCCGCGCGTGGATTCGTGCCGGACGCGCACTGGCTCGAGCACGTTGATCCGCGCCTGCGAAAGGTGCTCGGTCCCATGGCCGCAGATCTCGAGATGGCCGCTATCCCGGTGGCGACCGACGTCGTGCACTGCCACACCTGGTACACCATGTTCGCGGGCTTCCTGGCGCGCATGCTCCACGGCCGCCCGCTCGTCGCAACCGTACATTCCCTCGAACCGTCGCGGCCCTGGAAGGAGGAGCAACTGGGCAGGGGGTACGCGCTCAGCACCTGGCTGGAGCGAACCGGGCTCACGGCGGCCGATCTGGTCATCGCCGTCTCCGCGGGCATGCGGGAGGACATCCTCCGCGCTCATCCCGTGGATCCCGGCCGCGTGCGCGTCATCCACAACGGCATCGACACCGATCTCTACCGTCCCGCCGCCGCCATGTCGGCCTTGGAACGGCGCGGGATCGCCGGGCCGTACATCCTCTTTGTGGGGCGTATCTCCAGGCAAAAGGGGATCGACGTCCTCCTGGCGGCCGCACCTCTCCTCCCGCGCGGCCTGGGCGTCGTCGTCTGCGCCGGCGCTGCGGACACGCCCGAACTGGCCGCCGCGATGCGCGAGGCTGCGAGCGCGCTGCCCAACGTGCATTGGCTCGAGGAGATGCTGCCCGTGCCCGACCTCGTCGAATTGTACAGCCACGCCGCGGTCTTTGTCTGCCCTTCTGTATACGAACCCTTCGGCCTGATCAACCTGGAGGCCATGGCCTGCGCGCGGCCGGTGGTGGCGAGCCGGGTGGGGGGAATACCCGAGGTGGTGGTGGACGGGGAGACGGGGATACTGGTGCCGCCGGGCGAACCGGCGGCCCTGGCCGCCGCCGTCGGGCGCCTGCTGGAGAACGCGGGAAAAGCCGCGGCGATGGGGGCCGCGGGCAGGCGGCGCGTGGAGGATCTTTTTACCTGGCGCGCGGTGGCCCGGCGCACGCTGGAGGTTTACGAGGAAGCCGTCTCCTTGCACCGCATGGTCTCATCGGAACAGACCTGAACCACATCATCGGCGGCCGACAGGGCGGAGATCTCAGCCAGGTTCAAGGCGGCGGCCACCACCCCGGCAATGGGCAGGATCCTTCCGCGTCCGCCGAGATGGCGGCGGTTCATCTCCTCGAGATCGAGGCCTTCGGCGAACCTGACGAGGACGGGCAGGAGTCTGGCGTCTACGGTCTCATTTTTTCCTGCAAGCATCTTTTGCAGCATGGCGCTGATCTTGGCCCGCATGCGCACGCCTCCCGTAACGGCGATGGCTTAATTGACAGCTTACGCGCACGGCCGCTCAAGTGACCGTACCTCCAAACTCCACTTTTTTACACCAGCATCGTAAATCCGTCCACACTGCACGGCACATACCGCGGCCCCCGCATCTTTACCACCGGGTATAGCTACACCATCCACCCGAAACCAGTGAGTTTTACCGCCGCAACCTGCATGGTAGCATCTAGACACGGTGCGAAAACCGGTGCCACCGGGGAGGATGATCGCTTGCGGATACGCAAGGCACGCAAGGAGTATCTGGCGGGTTACCTGTTCACTCTGCCCTACCTCATCGGTGCGATCGCCTTTTTTATCCTCCCGGCCTGTATGTCGCTTTTTTATTGCTTTACAGATTACGCGCTGATCAATCCCCAGGCGCACTGGAACAACTTTGCCAACTTTGCCCGCATGTTGCGGGAGGAAGAGTTCAGACGCGCGCTGGTCAACAACGTCTATTTCGCCGTGCTGTTCGTCCCGCTCCTGACGATCGTCGCCATGTTCTTCGCCATCCTGCTCAACAAATCGGTGAGGTTCTTCAGGGGCCGGCTGCTTACGGTCTTTCGCGGGATCTATTTCTTCCCGTCCGTGGCGCCATGGTTCGTGATCGGCACGATCTGGCTGTGGCTGCTCAACACGGATGTCGGCTTGGTCAACAATGTCCTGGCAAAGGTGGGGATCCCGCGGCTGCCGTGGATGGATCGCTCGTTCGGGCTGCAGATCCCCTCCCTGGTCATGGTGAACGTCTGGAAGGCCATGGGCTATATGATGTTCATCTTCCTGGTCGGGCTGCAGAACATCCCGGGCGAGCTCTACGAGGCGGCCGAGATCGACGGGGTGAACTGGTGGCAAAGGCACCGCCACATCACGATCCCCCTGCTCTCCCCCACCACGTTCTTCGTCATCATCCTCGCCACTCTCTGGGCGTTCCAGAACTTCGACCAGACCTACGTCATGGTCTACGACCGGACCCAGGGGCAGCAGGATATCTCGCTCACGGTCTACCTGTATCAACAGGGGTTTAGGTATTACCGCATGGGGTACGCCTCCCTCGTCGCCTGGACGCTCTTCGTCATCACGGGCGCGGTCACCCTGGTCCAAAACCGGCTGCAGAAGCGATGGGTGCACTATACGTGATCCTGCGCGAGATGCGATGTCTGGAGGCTGGGACATGCTTTTCACCCAAGGAATCACCCGCCGCGCGCGAAAATGGAGACCACCCGCTGGTGCCAATCCCTGGGAATTGGTTTGCGCTCTCATCATTCTAGCCGGGGCGGCGTCCATGATCGTCCCGTTCGTCTGGATGCTGTCCTCTTCACTAAAAACTACGGATCAGTTCTATAACATCACCAGTTGGTTCATAAAGCCGCTCAAATGGGAGAACTATTTGCGAATTCTTGGCCGCTACAATTTCCTGTTGTATTTCTATAACACGCTCAAGATCACGCTTCTCTCGGTCTTCGGCGCGGTACTGTCATGCAGCCTCGTGGCCTTCGCCCTCGCCCGGCTCAGGTTTCCGGGCCGCGACGCCATCTTCGCCTTCATCCTGGTCTCGATGTTCCTCCCGAGCCAGGTGACGTTGATCCCGATCTTCATCATCTTCAAGAACCTGGGCTTTTACAACACCCACCTCCCGCTGGTTGTGCCGGCCTTCTTCGGCAACGCGTTCGGCATCTTCCTCCTACGGCAGTTCTTCAAGACCATCCCGGACGAACTCGAGGACGCGGCCAGGGTCGACGGATGCGGACCGTTTCGGATGTACCTCGCTGTCTTCGTGCCGCTCGTCAAGCCTGCCCTGATCACGCTGGGGATCCTGACCTTTCAGGGCGCCTGGGGCGATATCCTGAACCCCCTCATCTACCTCGTCAGGGAAAACCTCTACACCATGGTCCTGGGGGTGCGGCAGATCGCCCGCAGCCAGTATATGCCCCGGCCCGAACTGGAGCTGGCGGGCAATATGATCCTGATCGCCCCGATCATGCTGGTCTATCTTTTCGCCCAGCGTTATTTCACCGAAAGCATCGCCCAGACGGGCCTCAAAGGCTGAGTTTTGGAAAGCGACATGGCACTAGAAAGAGGATTGGATTTTCACAACGCTTCCAGGCCGCATCCTGGGATTATCCACACATCCGTCAGGGAAAGGCGGTGAGAGAAGGGGAAAAGTCCGGATACCAATGGGATAAAGGAGGAATCGAGTTGAAAAGGTTCGTCGCCGTTTTGCTGATCGCGGTCCTTTGCACGGCCGCCGCCTGTGCCGGACTGGCCAAAGGCACGGTCAAGATCCGGATCGCCTACTATGCCGACGAGACGCCGCACCAGACCATGCTGAAAATCATCAACGAATTCAAGAAGGAAAACCCCGGCATCCAGGTGGAGGTCTCGCACAGCGACTGGGACGGACATTACGAAAAGCTCAAGGCGGAACTGGCCGCCGGCGCCGGCCCGACGGTCTACCTGCTGGACAGCGTCTACATCCAGGCCTACGCCAGGCAGGGCATCCTCGAGGATCTCTCGACAAAAATCAAGCAGTTCAGCAAGGCCAAGTATGCCGGGCTGGACGCGGTCAAGGACCCGGGCGGCAAGACCTGGGCCGTCCCGCAGGGCATCCAGATCAACGTCCTGTATTATAACAAAGACATGTTCGACAAGGCGGGCGTCGAATACCCGACCGCCGATTGGACCTACGACGACCTTGCAACCGCGGCGCAAAAGATGACCATCGACACCAACGGCGATGGCAAGATCGATCAGTGGGGTGTCAGCCTCCCGCCGCATGTCAGGTACGGCTGGTATACGTTGATCCGCGGTTTTGGCGGGGACATCATGGACAAAACCCGGACCAAGAGCACGGTAAAGTCCGACCCCGCGGTCAGGGAAGCCCTGCAATTCCAGTACGACACGATGTATAAATGGAAGTGCAATCCCACGCCGCGCGATGCCGAGGGCGCGCTGACCACAAAGTACCATACCTATTTTGCCCGCAAGCTCGTAGCCATGTTCATGGACAATTACTCCCGCAAGGTCATGTCCGACGAGGCCGGCTTGAATTACGACATACAGCTCCAGCCCAAAGGACCGGGTCCCAGGGGCAAACGTTACAGCTCGATCGTGGCCAACAGCTGGGTCGTGAATAAAAGCGCCGGCAAGGCGGAGAAGGACGCCGGCTGGAAATTCATCAGGTTTTACATGAGCGACAAGGGCCAGTCCATGTACGCCAAGGCCGGCGAGTCCCTCCCGGCCAACAGGAAGATCTGCGAGGAATTCCTGAAGAGCGTGAAGAAGCCGGCGCATGCCTTGTTGTATCTGGAATCCATGAAATATGCCGATACGCTGGGCGAGAACGCCTGCTGGGAGGAGTGGCTCGGCGTCTTCAACGAGGGCCTCCAGGACTTCTTTGCCGGCAAGGAGCCGCTCGACGAAACCCTGGTCAAGCTCGACAAAGGTTTGCAGAAAGTGCTCGACGACTGCTACAAGAAATAGGCTAAGGCTTGGACGGGGATCCCATCCTTTGATGGGATCCCCGCATGCATACGCCAAGGATATAGGAGATCGGCGGCGAATCCACCACATTATCCGACCGGTACGATGGCGCAGGGGCAAAGGTGTCTCACCCCCACAAAGGCGCAGGTCACGGTGGTGGATTGGCATGATCCGAACGATCGTCGTCGAGGATGAAATGCTCGTGCGGGTCGGGCTCAAGGCGACCATCGACTGGGATCACCTTGGCCTGGAACTGGTCGGAGAGGCCGGCAACGGGGAGGAGGGCTGGCAGCTCTATCAGGCGCAACGTCCCGATCTCGTGCTCACGGACATCCGCATGCCGCTCTTGGACGGCCTGGGGCTCATCGAACGCATCCGCGAGACAGGCGGCAGGACGGAGATCGTCATCCTGACCTATTACAAAGACTTTGAATACCTCAAGGAAGCGATGCGGCTCGGAGTCTCGGACTACGTCATCAAGGTGAACATGAGCCCGGAAGAGCTGCACTCGGTCCTGGAAAGGGTCGTGCAGCGCATCATTGGGAGAATCGGCCGGGATCAGGAACAGGAGCGGCTCGCTTACGAGGCGCGTTTTAGCACGGCGGTCAAACGGAGGCGGTTCCTGAAAGGGCTCATGCTTGGCGAGTTTGCCGCCGTCCCGGAGGAGGAGTTGCTCTCGGCCTGGGCCGGTCATGGGTTGGCGAAAGCGGAGATGCTGAGCACGCTCCTGATCTCCCTCGACAGGTATCCGCGCCTGCGGCGGGAACTGGGAGACCGCCAGGCCAAAAGCCTCGTTGAAACGCTGCTGACGCTCATGGAGGAGGCATTACCCGGCACGCCGGAAGTGCATCTCCTCGTCCTCGGCGACGACCAGATCGGCGCGGTGCTCTTCGGCTGGGGCGGACGGCGCGAACACCGGGAGGAAGTGCTCCGCGTCGCCGGCGTCCTGCGCACCGCAATGGCTTCATTCACGAGGCATAGCGCCACGATCGGCATCGGCGGGCCGGTGTCCTCTCCCCGCGATCTCGCCTCGGCCTTCATCCAGTCCCTGCGCGGGGTGAAAGAACGCTTCTACCAGGGCGGGAACCGTATCTTCCAGATCGAGGATCCCCCGCCGCATGTACCCGGCCCGCCTTGGCCCCTGGTGGAGGAGACGGGTCTCAAGGCGATGATCGGCCAAGGGTGTGCGGCGAATTCCCGTGCCTTCATGGCCGGATTCGTGCGGCGCGCGCGGGCGGAGAGGTACGGCGAGGAGCACCTCCGCCAGTTGTTCGCCCGCCTCTTCGTGGTCGTCGACCAGGCGGCATCCGAGGAAGGCCTCGAGCCGGGCGATCCCTTGCAGAACGGGGCATGCTCGTGGCTGGACCTGATCGCCGGCTGCGACACCCTGGATGAATTGGCTGAGGAATGGCTGCGCTACGCGTCGATGGTGCAGCATGCCATCGAGGAGGCAAAAGGTTACCGGAAATTCAACCCCCTGGTTCAGAGGGCCATGCGGCATGTCGCGGACCATCTCGGCGAGGATCTGCGCCTGAGAGACATGGCGGAGGAGATGAACGTGAGCGCCGGTTACCTGTCCCAACTCTTTTCGGAGGAAACCGGCGAACACTTTTCCGACTTCGTCAACCGTTTGCGGACGGAACGAGCCTGCCGCTACCTGCGATCCACCCGCCTGCCGGCAAGCGAGATCGGGCACCTGGTAGGGTTCAACGATCCAAAATATTTCTACCGCGTCTTCAAGGAGTTCACGGGCCGGACGCCGGCCGGATACCGCCAGGCGGCGCTGGAGGCGGGAGACGACCTGGAGCAGGAGCATGAAGACTGATGAACCGGAATTTTGAAAGCGAAAGCTGTATCCGTACCGGGTACGTCGGGATGTGAACGTTGATGAAGCGAAGCTTGACCGGTTTCGGTGCGGTCGTGTTCCTGGCCGCGGCCATGGCGGCCGTGGTACCGGCCGCGGCTGGCAAAACCAGCGAGCCGTCAGGGAGCATCACGGTCTGGCTCTGGAAAGGGGCCAAGGACGGGGTTGACAAGGCCATGCCCGGATTCCGCAAGGCATATCCCGGGATCAAGGTCAGCTTCCTGGTCGACCCCAAGGTCCGCCAGAAATTGCTCCTCGGGCTCTCGGCCGCCGGGGCGGGCCTGCCGGATGTCTCGCTCCTCAGCACGCTGCGCATCCCCCAATATGCCCTGCAGGACGGATTCCTCGATCTCCGCCCCCTGATCGACGCGGATCTCTACCCTCCCTATATCATCAAGGATATCTCTTACGGCGCCAAGCTGGTCGGCGTGCCCTGGGATATCGGCTCATCCGGCACTTTTTACCGCCGCGACATCTTTGCCGCCGCGGGATTGCCGTCCGATCCCGCCGGTGTCGCCGGGCTGATCGATACCTGGCGGCATTACCTGGAGACGGGCCGCACGATCAAGGCCAGGACCGGCAAGCCGCTCCTGTGCCTGTCGTACTCGGGCGAGCTCGACCTGGTACAAGCCATGCTCCAGCAACATCACATGGATCTCTTCACACCCGACGGCAAGCCCGGCTTTAACACCCGTATCGGGATCAGAGCCCTAGAGTACCAAAAACGGCTCATTGAGGCCGGGGTGACCGTGACCTCGACCCAGTGGGATCCCGACTGGAACCGGCTGCTCGATTCGGGCGGCGTGGCCACCCTGCCCCTTTCGGTCTGGATGATCGGCAACCTCAAGGGCTGGGTGTCGCCGGTCAAGGGAAGGGGCAAATGGGGCGTGGCCCCCATCCCCGGCTGGCGTGAAGGCTACGCGGCCCCGACGAACTGGGGCGGCAGCTCCTGGGTGGTGCCTAAATACACCAGAAACAAGGCGGCGGCCCTGGCATTCGTCAGGTACATGTCATCCAGGAGGGCCGTGCTCGTGATGATGAGGGATACGGGCATTTTCCCGGCGCGCAGCGACGCCTATGACGATCCCATCTTTGACGAGCCGGACGAGTACTTCGGCGGCCAGCTGGTTTACCGGTTCTTTGCCGAGCAGGCGGTCAAGCCCATTCATGAAGTGCCGTCGCCCTATATGCTCACCGCCCAGAGGCTGCTCAACGAGGCCATGAACGCTTATCTCTCCGGCAGGATCTCCGCCGCCCGGGCGCTGCGTGAAGCCGAACAGCGGCTCCTGGCCGAAATGCGGTGACGCGGCCCGGTCCGAAGCGATCGAAACGGGAGGTACGGCACTTAAAGAATGGAAAACGCGCCCATCGCCACGCGCGCCATCAAACGCCGGCTGAATCTGCTGCAAAACACCCCGCTCCGGACCAAGCTGATCGCGGCATGCGCGGCCGTGGCCATCACCAGCGTTCTGGCCTGCACGTTGGTATTGTACAACAAATCAGAACGGGCCGTCCGGCAGCGCAGCAATTTCTTCGTGCGTGACTCCGCGGAGAGGATCGCCCTGACGGCGGGCAATTTCTTTGCCGAACTGGACGCCGTGGTCCAATTCTTGTACTGGGACCCCGACGTCCAGGCGGTGATGCGCCATTGGGCAAAACCCGAACCGAACGGACGCTGGACGTACGACGAGTGGAACGCGCGCCAACGGGCCAACGACGTGTGCTGGCGGGCGATGGGGTTCCGCGACGTGCCGATCCTGGCCGTGCAGGACATGCACAACACGACGCGCGTTTCGACACAGGGAGGCGCGGAAATCCCGCAGCAGGATTTCGACCTGATCGCCGCCGGCCAAGGACGGGTAGTCATCCTGGGCCCACGCTGGCAGCGGGACAGCCTGGGGGGTAAATACCACGTTTTTACCGTCGGCCGGCTGTTGCGCGACACCATCCGCGGGGAGCCCCTCGGCGTCGTCTTTGCCTCGGCGGAATACAATTCCGTCGCGCGCCTCCTGCACGACGTGAACCAGCCCTCGGACGTGCCCATGACGACCATGCTCATCGACCGTTCCGGCCGCCTGCTGGCCTCGGGCTCCCCCGTCAAGCAGGAGATACTGCGTGAACTCGCCCGCCACGCCGTAAGTTTACGGGAAAGGGGGATCGCGGATTTCCGCGGTTATTTCGCGGCCGCTGCGCCGGTCAGGGGGACGCACTGGCTGGTGGTGCAGGCCGTACCCAACGCGCGGCTCTATTCGGAGACCGGCGACCTGTTGCGCGATACGCTTTTGACGGTGGGCCTCTCCCTCGTCGTCGCCCTGTTCCTGGCGGCCGGATTGACGTCTTACATCACCGCGCCCATCAGGATCCTGGCGGCCAAGATGGCTGCGGTCAGGGAAGGGGAACTGGCGGGTGACATCCCCGTCGAGGGCCGCGACGAATTGGGCCAGTTGAGCGCCAGGTTCAACGAGATGCTCGGGGATGTGCAACGGTTGCTGGACCAGGTACGGCTGGAGCAGGAGCAAAAACGACTGGCCGAATTGACGGCCCTGCAGGTCCAGATCGGCCCGCATTTTCTCTATCACGCCGTGGACTCCATCCGCTGGCTGGCCGTGATCAACCATGACCGGAACATCGAACGGCTCGCCCAGAATCTCAGCCGCCTGTTGCAGATCTGCCTCGAGAGCCCGACGGAGCTCACGACGGTCGAGCGCGAGCTGGAATTCGTCCGTTGTTACGTGGAGATTGAGCGCCTCCGGCGCGTCGAGCCGTTCAGCTTTGAGATCGAAACGGCGCCGGGGGTGGCCGACTGCCAGACGTTGCGACTGGTCATCCAGCCGCTGGTGGAGAACGCCATCTTTCACGGTCTCGAGACGGGGAACCTGCCCGGACGGATCCTGGTGCGCGCCCTGGCCGAGGGGGATGACCTCGTCATCGAGGTCGCCGACAACGGGGTGGGAATGGATAACGAAACCATCGCCAAGCTCAGGGCGGGTTCATCCCCCCGCTCCTCCCGCGGGATCGGCGTGCGCAACGTCCAGGAGAGGATACGTCTCTATTACGGGGAGGAATACGGGCTGAGCTTTGAGAGCCGGCTCGGCTATGGCACCGTGGCGAGGATCCGGCAACCCCTGCGCAAGGGCTGAGCAAGGATCCCGG
>JBLNBS010000109.1:0-22976 GCA_050260175.1 Patescibacteria group bacterium
CAGCCTGCTCCACCGTAGCAGCTGCGACTGCGTAGGCCGGATGCCTCGCCCTACAAGAGAACGTAACGATCGGGTCGATCATCGTTCCTGTGTAGCGCCTACCTCTTTCATGGTTTCCCGGGCCCCTCGGAGGCCGGCGGAACCCTGGCCTCCCCGTCCTCCCGGATGCTGCCCTGCCCGCCCCGGCGGCCGACAAGCAGCACGATGCCGGCCAGGATCAGGAGGGCCGGCCAGAGGATGCCGCCTATACCGGACCGGAAACCGCTGATATTGAGGATGATCTCAAAAAACGCCCCCGCCGCGAGGAAGATCGCCGCCCCCGCCTTGACGAGCTTTATCCCCTCGCGGGCCACACGATCGTCGCCGCTCCAGATCCCCTGGAAAAAGAGGCCGAGGCCCACGGAAGACGGGAAAATGAGCGACCAGGCATAGGCCCAGGACTGCCAGTGGCCGGTGACGGACTGGTACAAAAGGATCAGGCCCGTCATGGTCACGATGCTCCCGGGGATAGCCAGAGCCCCCGCGGCCTTGCCGCCAAGCGCCATGCCCAGAAAGAAAAGGGCTCCCGGCAGGATGACGAAGAAGGGCCAGAGAAAGCGCCAGGGGTTGAAGGCCGCGATCTGGACGCAGAGAAAGAGCGCGCCCAGCGCGACCAGGCCAAGCCCGAGCGCGGTCCTGGCCGCGTCGCGAATCCTTTTCTGATCGGGCGTCATTGTGCATACCTCCCGTTTCCCCAGGAATTAGTCTTCCCGTTCCGGCCAATGGCCTGCGGGCGGATACCGGCCATGCTCCCGCGACACCCCGGCTTTGAACCGTGGTTTTCTCCTTTCTCCCCGTCCGTCCGAACTCCTGCCGGAAGGGATGAAGCGCGGCCCTCCCGGGGGAAAACCCATCCTCCATCCTCTTTCACGGTGCGGACCTGTACCAAAGTGGCTTGCCGAACCTACACGGCGCCCTGAAGGACGCCGCCAATCTCACGAAGGGCCATGAATGGACCTGAGAACGAACAGCGCGGCCCATCCATGGACGGATTCATGAAAAGTGGCCTGGACGCAGGAGAGGCGCGAAGGTTGGCGAAAACAGATCGTCGAAGCCAAGACCAAAGACCGCACGCGCGATGGAACGGGGTGAGGGGAGGAAGCGCCGTCTTTGCACCTGGTTGATCTGCCGATCCTCACGATCCTGGCGGCCTACCTCCTGGATCTGGCCGTGGGGGATCCGCCCCGCTGGCCGCATCCCGTCCGCCTGATCGGCTGGGCCATCGCCAGGACCGAACGGATCTTGCGGGCGCTCATCGGCTCAGAGACGCGCGGGCGCGAAAGAAAAGAGGAAGTCGCCGGCCTGGTCTTGGTCGCTTTCATCGTTTCCCTCGCGTTTGGGCTGGTATTTCTGATCCTGGCCGCGGCCAGACAGGTCCACCCCGTGGCCTTTCATCTCCTGAATATCTATTTTCTCTACTCCGCCTTGGCCTGCCGCTGCCTGGCGGACGAGGCGCGCAAGGTTTACCATGCCCTGCAGCGGCATGCTCTCGGGGAGGCGCGGGTCCTGGCCGGCATGCTGGTGGGCCGGGACACCCAAAACCTCGAGGAAAAAGAGATCATCCGGGCCGTGGTGGAAACGACGGCCGAAAACACGGTCGACGGGGTTATCGCGCCGCTCTTCTATATTTTTCTGGGCTCCCTCTGCGGCCTGGCCGCCCCCCTGGTCTATGTCTACAAAGCCGCCAACACGCTGGATTCCATGGTCGGTTATATGAACGAGCGGTATCGTCATCTCGGCCGGGCCGCCGCCAAGCTCGACGATGTGCTGAATTATCTCCCGGCCAGGCTCTCCGGGGTGCTGATCCCCCTCGCGGCTTTTTGTCGCGGCAAAGGATTTCGCCGCAGTTTTCAAACCATGCTCCGGGACCGGCGTAAGCACGCCAGCCCAAACTCCGCCTACCCGGAAGCGGCGGTCGCCGGGGCGTTGGGCGTCCGCCTAGGCGGGACCAACATCTATTTCGGCCGGCCGGTGGAGAAGCCAACGATCGGGGAAGCCCTCAAGGAACTGGAGCCGCGCGATATTCCGGACACGGCCGGGATCATGTTCACCGCCTCGTTATTGGCTCTGGCCGGCGGGGTGGGGTTCTTGTTTGGCCTGGTCTGAGTAGAAAACAGGAGGTAAACGGCCCATGCCGGTCGGGAGCGCGTACGAACACGGCGGCAACCTTGTGCGGGCGGCGGAGATCTTCCAGAGGAAAAGCAGCGATTTCTTGGATTTCAGCGCCAACATCAATCCGCTCGGGATACCCGCGGCTTTGCAGGCGATGCTGGTCCACCAGATCGGCCGGCTGCGCGATTATCCCGACACGGAGTACAAAGCACTCCGCCAAGCGTTGTCGGGCTATACCGGGCTGCCGGCGGAGAATATCCTACCCGGGAACGGCGCGGCGGAGATCATTTACCTCCTGTTTCAGGTCCTGAAACCGGCTGGGGTCTTGATCCCGGTGCCGACCTTCGCGGAGTATGAAAAAAGCGCGGTTTGTGCCGGGGCGACGGTGTATTACCATGCGTTGGCGGAAGAAAACGGCTTTCAACTCGACCCCGACCGGTTGACCATCGAGGTGGCGCGTGGGATCGACTGCCTGATGCTGTGCAATCCGAACAACCCCACCTCCACGCTGCTCAAGGAGCCGGCCCTGGTGTCCCTCATCGAGCGGGCCGGACGCAATCACATCATGGTCATCATCGACGAGGCCTTCATCGAGTTGACCGCCGGCTCCTCCGCCAATTCCATGGCCAAGTGGGTGGCGACCCGCGATAATCTCTTCATCATCAGGGCGTTCACCAAGATCTTCGCCGTTCCCGGCCTGCGTTTGGGATACGGCCTCGGCCCCCGTGACCTGATCGAGGAGATGCGCGCCCGCCAACCACCCTGGTCGGTGAATGCCCTGGCCGCCGGCGCCGGGGAATATCTGGTCCAATCCGGCTCCTATCTGCAAAAGACCTCCACCTGGCTGGCCGCGGAGAAGGAATGGTTGGCCGGGCAATTACGGGTTATGGCCAGATTGCGGGTCTTCCCCCCGGAAACCAATTTCATCCTGGTAAAATTGCTTGAGGGCGCACCGAGTTCCACGGTCTTAAGCAGACGGATGGGAGAAAAAGGCATCTTGATCCGCGACGCCGCTAATTTTCGGGCCCTAAATGACCGGTTTTTCCGGGTGGCGGTCAAGGACAGGGCCAGCAACCGGAGATTGGTGGAAGCACTCGCGGAAGAACTGGGACGGGGCTAGAAGCCAACGCGAGGCGGAGGTGGCGGCCTTGCTCTGCCAGCGGCTCACCCGCCTGGAGATCGGGACGCGGCTGCTGTTTAGCTCCAGAACCGGCGGTAACTGCTGGCCAAACTGATGCGGGCGGGGGAGTAGAGGAGGAATACGCTTTGGCGGGTTCTATGACTCGCCGGCCTCCGGGAGGAGCGGCGCCAGGGCGCGCGGCAGGATGCCGTGCAGCTTGGCGATGGCCACGCCGTAGTTGGTGATGGGCACGCCGGCCGTCTGGGCCCGCGCGATGCGCGAGATGATCTCCCGCCGGTTGGCCATGCACCCACCGCACTGGATGATCAGCCGGTAACCTGCGAGATCCGCGGGGAAGTCATGGCCCGCCGCGTAGTCAAAGACGAGGTCCCGGCCGGTGTGGGCGCGCAGCCAGCGGGGCAGTTTGACCCGGGCGATGTCATCCCCCGCCGTATGATGGGTGCAGGCCTCGGCGACGAGGATCCGGTCGCCGTCCGCCAGCCGGTCGAGCGCGGCGGCGCCCGCGGCGTAGGCGGCCAGGTCGCCCTTGTGCCGGGCAAAGAGGATGGAAAAGGAAGTCAGAGGGACGGAAGCGGGCACCGCCGCGGCCGCCGCCGCAAAGGCCTGGGAATCGGTGATCGCGAGTCGCGGCGGCCGCGCCAGGGCCGCGAGGGCCTGAGGCAGCTCCGTGTCGCGGCAGGCCGCGGCCAGGGCGCCGGCGTCCAGGATCTCGCGGATGGTCTGGACCTGGGGGAGAATCAGCCGGCCGCGCGGGGCCTCGGCGTCCACCGGAACGATGAGGAGCACGATCTGGCCGGGTTCGAGCAGGTCGGCCACGAGCGGCCGCTCATCCAGCGCCGCGGCGGCGCACCGGCCGATCGCCTCCCGCAGGGCGTCGATCCCCCGGCCGAGCAGG
This sequence comes from Patescibacteria group bacterium, assembly GCA_050260175.1. GTDB lineage: Bacteria > Bacillota > UBA4882 > JAAYXC01 > JAAYXC01 > JBLNBS01. The sequence continues at coordinate 4,188 of JBLNBS010000109.1, forward strand.
CAGGAGACGAAGACGTTCTGAACCCCAGGCGCCTCGGCGGGGAGCGCGGGCGCGAGATCGATCTTGTTCCAGGCGACGATGGCGGCGGTTCCCAGGCGCCGGACCTCGGCCAGGATCAGGTCCTCCCAGGGCGACCAGCCGGCGGTCGCATCGACCACGAGCAGGGCGAGGTCCGCGCGGGGTAGGACGGCCATGGTCCTTTGCACCCGCGCCCGGCCCAGTTCGCTCCCGTCGTCCAGCCCGGCCGTGTCGATAAAGACGGCGGGGCCGTGCGGGATCAGCTCCATGGCCTTGTAGACCGGGTCGGTGGTGGTGCCCGGCTCGGGCGAGACCAGGGCCGCGTCCTGGCCGGTCAAGGCGTTGATCAGGCTGGACTTGCCGGCGTTCGTCCGGCCGAGGATGGCGATGTGGAGGCGGTTCCCCCGCGGCGTCTCGTGCATGGCAACCTCCTAAAAGTACAGATCTCTCTCGCCCGCGCCGATCCGGGCCAGGCGCCGCTCGACCTCGGCCCGGAGGCCCGGGGCGACCTCGGCCAGGTTCCGCGCGATGGCCTCCCGGCCGAGGCGCCCGGTCTCCGGCGTCGCGTAATCCGCGAGGTATTCGGCAAAGGTCAAAAGGGCGTTGGGGCCGCAAACTTCGCCGATCCGCCCGCTCTTGGCCAGGCTCATGAACCTGTCGCCCGTGCGGCCCTGGCGGTAGCAGGCCGTGCAAAAGCTCGGGATGTAGCCCCCGCGGCAGAGGTCGGCCAGGACCTGGTCGACGCTGCGGCCGTCCTCGACCTGGAACTGGGCGGTTTCTTTCCTTTCAGACCGTGTGTCCGCGTATCCGCCCACGCCGGTGCAGGAGGCGGCGCTGACCTGGGAGACGCCCAGTTCCAGGACTGCCCGGCGAAAAGCGGGCGACTCCCGCGTGGAGAGGATGATGCCGGTGTAAGGCAGGGCCAGCCGGATCAGGGCCACGATGCGCATAAACCTCTCGTCGTCCACGAGGTGGGGAAAGGCGCTGAGATCGACGCCGTGGGCCGGGCGGAGGCGGGGCACGGAGACCGTGTGGGGCCCCGCCCCGAACCTCTCCTCGAGGTGGCGGGCGTGGAGGAGGAGGGCTATGAGCTCGTAGCGATAATCGGCCAGCCCAAAGAGGACGCCGGCGCCCACGTCGTCCTGGCCGGCCGACATGGCCCGGTCGAAGGCCAGGAGGTGCCAGGCGTAATCGCTCTTTGGCCCGGCGGGATGCATCCTCGCATAGGTGGGGCGGTGGTATGTCTCCTGAAAGAGGATGTAGGTTCCGATCCTGTGCTCTTTGAGGAGGCGGTAGGCTTCGGCCGTCGTGGCGGCGATGTTTACGTTCAGGCGGCGGATGTTGCCAAGGCCCTCGGTAACCTCGTAGATGGTGTCGATGGCCTCGAGAACGTAGTCGAGGGGGCAGTTTACCGGGTCCTCGCCCGTCTCGACGGCTAGGCGCTTGTGGCCCATACGCTCCAACGCCGCCGCCTCGGCGCGGATCTCCGGCATGGACAGGCGGCGGCGGGCGATGCCGCCGCCCGCGCGGTACCCGCAGTAGCGGCAGGCATTGACGCAGTAATTGCTGAGGTAGAGGGGGGCAAAGAGCACGATCCGCCGGCCATAGATTCGCTCCTTGACGGCCTTGGCCATGCGAAAGACGCGCTCCCAGGTCTCCTCGTCCTCGGCCCTGAGCAGGAGGGCCAGTTCCTCGGGCTCGAGCCCCTTTGCCGCCTCGGCCTTGGCGAGGGCCTCCTCGACGGCCGCGGCCGGAGGCGGCCCCGCCTCGCTTAGCAGACGTTCGATCAGTTCGTCCTCGATGAATGCCGTCTCATCCTTCATGACGGTTTCTCCTTTCCCAGCGTGGACAGTGGCCGGGGCCGGCGGCGACGAACCGCCCGAGCCCCTTGATGCGGTTTTCGAGACAACCGCGGCAATGCTCCGGCGTCTCCCCGAGGCAGATCTTGCCGGGGTAGAGCTGGTAATGGGTGCGCATGGGCTGCGGCGTGACGCTGGGCATGACCACGTTGGCCCCGGCCGCCAGGGCCAGCTCGCGCCCCTGGGAGTGCAGGCTCCCCATGGCGGTGGTGGCGGGGATCATCGCCTCGGGCAGGAGGAGGCGGGCCAGAGCGACCATCTTCAATGCCGCCTCGATCCCTCCGCCCCGGGCCGCGCGGAGCGGCGTCTCCGGGTGGGGGATGAAGGGCCCGATGCCGACCATGTCCGCCTCGATCTCCAGGGCGAGCAGTAGATCGGCGGCGAGGTCGGCCGGCTCCTGATCCGGCAGCCCGACCATAAAGCCAGTCCCCACCTGGTAGCCGAGTTCCCGCAGGGTGCGGAGGACCGCCACCCGGCCCCCGAGGGTGCGGCCGGGTCGGAGCGCGGCGTGGAGCCTGGGGTTGGCCGTCTCGTGCCGCAGCAGGTAGCGGTCGGCCCCGCACCGGCGCCAGTGGGCCAGTTCGTCCGGTCCGCGCTCGCCCAGGGAGAGGGTGACCGCGAGCTTTTTGCCCTTGGCAAAGACGATCAGATCGGCCACGCGGTCCGCGTCGTACCAGGGGTCCTCGCCCGACTGGAGGACGACCGTCCCGTAGCCCAGCGCGGCGGCCTCGGCGATGGCTGCCCTGACCGCCTCCGGCGCCAGGCGGTGTCGGGCCAGGGCCCGGTTCCCGCGCCGCAGGCCGCAGTAGAGGCAGTCGGCCCGGCAATGGTTGGAGAACTCGATCAGGCCCCTGAGGTGGACGCCGTCGCCCAGCCTCTCACGCCGGACTCGATCGGCCGCCGCGTACAGGGCCTCTAGCGTCGCTCGGTCCTCAAGCCCGATGAGGAATGAGAGCTCCTCCAGGGAGGGTACATCGCCACGGGCGAGCCGCTCGATGATCCCTTGAGCGTGCATGACGCCTACCTCTTGGTCAGGGCCGAGCGGACGTTGGCCCCGGGAAGCGCCCCCAATTTCCCGGTGAGCGCGTTAATCTGGTCGGCTGAGCCGTCGACCAGGAGGGCGATAGCTGCCACGCCGCGCTCGCGATAGGGGATGCCCATGCGTCCGATGACGATCTCGCTTGCCTCGCTGATGCAGGCGTTGAGCGCCGCCTGCGCCTCGCCGGGCCGCTCCAGGATGATGCCGATGACCCCGATGCGCCGTTCCTCCACTTTCACTCCTCCTCCAGTTCCACAACGAAAACGGCGGCCCGCCCCGAGGGCAGGCCGCCGCGCCAAGCGAAAGAAGGGGTCATCCCATCCCTTTGCTTCAGGCTGGCGCCTTGGCCTCAGGTGCAGATGAATGCCGCTCCTTTGCGGCAAGGCATCCCCTCGCCGCTCAGGATCTTTTCTCTACTCTACCATGAGATCCGCAGAGACGCAAGATCTTGTCTGCACGGGATCGTTTTAGGAGGTTGCAATCCGGGATCCCCTTACCTCCATGTCAAGAAGGGAATGTGACGGCATCGGCGAAAGCTATGGGTGTCTCGGGCGGTGACTGCCATTCGGCCCGTCCGGAAAACCCATGACTTTGAGGGAAGGTTCGCGTTATGAAGGGAGAACCCGCCTTGGCCGAGGAAAAGATACCAATCCTGCTCGACACCGACATCGGCACCGACATCGACGACGCGCTCTGCCTGGCCTACCTGCTCCGGCAGCCGAGATGCGAGCTGTTGGGCATCACGACCGTTACCGGCGAGCCGGAAAAGCGGGCCATGCTGGCCGACGCGCTCTGCCTGGCCGCGGGGCGGGACGACATCCCCATCAGGGTCGGCGCCGCCGAGCCCCTCCTGATCCCCCAGGCGCAGGCAGCCGCCCAACAGGCCGAGGTGCTCCCCCGGCTGGCGCACAGGGAGTACGGCCCGGGGAACGAGGCCGTGTCCTTTTTGCGCCAAGTGATCAGGGCGCGGCCCGGCGAGATCACCCTCCTCACCATCGGCCCCCTGACCAATATCGGCTTGCTTTTTGCCCTGGATCCCGAGATCCCGCGGATGCTCCGCCGCATGGTGATGATGGCGGGCGTCTTTACGGACCGCCTGCCCGGTGTGGGGCCGCTCGAATGGAACGCCCGCGGCGACGCGCACGCCACCGCCATCGTCTATGACCGTCTCCGGGGGGACAACCTCTCTGTGGGGCTCGACGTCACCTGCCGCTGCCGCCTGGCCGCGGACGAGGCGCGAGACCGGCTCAGGGGCGGCATCCTGGCGACTGTGGGGATGATGGCCGAGGTCTGGCTCAGGGAGAACGGGTGCATCACCTTTCACGATCCCCTGGCGGCGGCGGCCGTCTTTGAGCCCGGCCTCCTCGGGGAGGAGGATGGGCGCGTCCAGGTCGAGCTCTCGGCCCAGGATTTGCTCGGCATGACGCGTTGGACGCCGGGGCGGGGCGGGCCGCATCACGTCGCCCTGGAGGTCGATCCCGGCCGTTTCATGCAGCATTACTTTTCCGTGACAGGCGCCTGAGCAGCGGCCCTATATCCCTTCGCGCGGGTGTTGGCAAGCCACGCGGCCAAATCAGGAGCGCGGACGAGCGCGAGGGGCTTCGTACCTGCCATTAGCCGCGCGTAGGCCGTTTTTTGGCGGTGACGCGGGTTTGATGGCGCAGGAAAGTGGTGGTAATATACATCATAGAAACCTGACCGGGCGGGCATTACCACCGGTTGGGGGACGAGAGCACGATGGCACAGGAGCTGGCGCCGGCCGATGTGTCAGTGCTCGCCGGTCTGTGGCAACGCCGGCAGCCGAGATCGGGTATCCCATGACCCTGGTTCCTGTTTTACCACCACCCGCAAGGGTGGCTTTTTTTTTACTCAGGATTCACCGCGCCGCGCCCGCTTCGCATCTTGCACCCCGCATGCCCGCGTCCCCAAGAGACAAAAGCCTTGTTACGCAAGCCGAAGCCGCAGTCATAGTATGTAGGGATTTTAGCGGTTGGCTGGCGCTTGCCACAGAACCGCACGGGGCCAGCCCCGCCTCAGCCGTCGCCCGGCGCGGCGCCGCGGACGCCCGCATTACGGATTTATCTACTTCAGCCGGTTTTCTAAAAAAAAAAGACCCTGGGCAGCGGATACCCTTGGCGCGTGAGGCGCATGCGGGCCAAGCCGCGGGCGGTAAAGGGGCTTTCCGAATCCGGGTTTGATTTGGGAAAGGTGATCGATAGTGCAGATAGCCGTCATCGGCCTGGGCCGCATCGGCAGCCAGCTCCTGCGCGAGCTTGTGGCGCGCTTTCCCGGCACGATCGGCGTGGATCTGGATCCGGGTGTGGTCGAGAGGCTGCGCGGGGAGGGGTTGCCCGCCGCCAACGATCCGGCGCGCGCGGCCGGCGCCGACGTTATACTGGTCGCGGTCTCGACCGGACCCCGCATGGAAAAGCTCCTGGCCGCGGCGGAGGATCTGCGCCCAGCCCCCGGCGGCCTGGTCTCCGTGGAATCCACCATCATCCCCGGCACCATGGCCAAGGTGGCCTCGCTCTTTACAGCACGGGGTTGCACGGTCGGGACCGATGTCCACCTCGTCCACGCCCCGCACCGCATCCTCTTCGGCGTGGATAAAAGCATCTTTGGCCAGAAGCGCGTCATCGGAGGAATCACCCCGGCCTGCCTGGCGCGGGGGGTCGAATTCTACCGGCCCCTGGTGCCCGAGGTCAAGGCCTGCGCGTCCATCCACCTGGTCGAGCTCTGCAAGCTGGTGGAGAACACCCTGCGCTACATGGAGATAGCCTGCGCCGAGGCCCTGGCCCTCTACTGCCACGAGGCCGGCCTGGACTTTGACGAGCTGCGGGAACTCGTGGCCACGAAGGGCAACGTCCGGCTCATGCGCGCCGAGTACGGCATCGGCGGCGAGTGCCTGACCAAGGATACCAGGTTTCTTTACGAACTCACGGGATGCAGCATGCTGGCGGACGCCATGGCCATCGACGAGGAATACCGGAATTGGCTGCTCCGCGAGGCGAAAGCGCCCAGGGTCCTCTTGCGGGGGTTGACCTTCAAGCGCGATTGGCGGGATCTGGGCCACAGCCGCGCTGTCGAGCTGGCGAGGAGGCTGCAGGACGCGGGTTGCGAGGTTTTTGTGGATGATCACCTCTACGAACCCTCAGAATTGGAGGAGCTGGGGTTTGTGCCCTGGCATCCCGGGCAGGAGGTCGACACCGCGGTGGTCTGGGGCAAGATCAGCAAGCGAGGTGGGGTCTGATGGCCAGGATCCTCGTCACCGGCAGCAAGGGCACACTGGGGCGCCCTTTGTGCGCGGAGCTTTCACGCCGCGGGCACGAGGTCCATGGCCTCGATCTCATGCATGGCGGGGAGGAGAGGTACTATCGGGCGGACATTGCCGAGTTCCGCCAGCTCGAGAGGGTGTTCGCCAGTTCATTCGACTACGTCTACCACCTGGCGGCGGAGTTCGGCCGCATCAACGGCGAGGAGTACTACGAGCAGCTTTGGCGGACCAATGTCCTCGGCACGCGCAATATCCTTGAATGGCAGAGACGGGCCGGGTTCAAGCTCATCTTCGCCAGTTCGTCGGAGATCTACGGCGAGGCACACCAGGAGTGGCTGGATGAGGATCTGCCCCAGAGATGCCAGCTCAGACAGGCCAATGACTATGCCGTCACCAAATGGGTCAACGAGCTGCAGATCCTGAATTTCACCGACCGTTACGGCCTGCCCGCCGTCAGGTTGCGGCTTTTCAACGCTTACGGCCCGGGAGAGTATTACCACCCCTACCGCAGCGTGGTCTGCCTTTTCTGCTACCGGGCCCTGCGCGGCCTGCCATACCAGGTTTTCCTGGGCTACCACAGGGTCTTTATGTACGTCGACGATCTGATCAGGACCATGGCCAATGTCTGCGAGCGGTTCAAACCGGGCCGGGTATACAACATCGGGGGGATCGAATACCGCAGCGTCAAGGACCTGAGCGATCTCGTGCTGCGGCTGACGGGCGCGGATCCCGGGCTCATCGAGTACATGCCCGAGGACCGGCACAACGTGGTCAACAAAAGGCCCCGGATCGAGCTGGCCCTGGAAGAGCTGGATCATCGGCCCGCGACCACCCTGGAGACGGGCATACCGCGCACGCTGGCGTGGATGCGCCAGGTATACGGGCTGAAGGGTGAGGAAAAGGAGTCATGCTAGGAAGAGGCGGCGGCAAGCTGGGGCAAAAGGCCGCTCAGGCCGTCGTAGAGCCTGTGCCAACCCCAAACGGCGGCGGTGGAGAGCCCTCCCGCGGCGATTCTCTGGCGCAGCACCGGCTGGCGGAGCAGGTCGAGGACGGCCCGGGCCAGGGATTCGGCCTGTCCGGGCGGGACCAGGAGGCAGTTCGTGCCGTGGCTGACATAGTCGCGCACTCCGCCGCTGTCCGTGCAGACGACCGCGGTGCCGCAAGCCATGGCCTCCAACGGAGGCAGGCCAAAGCCCTCAAAGAGGGAGGAAAAGACGAAGACATCGGCGGCGCTCAGGATGCGTCCCAGTTCGGCGTCGGTGGGGGCGCGCAGCAGGAGGTAGGGGAAGCCGAGGCCGGGATCGGCGGCCTCGTCGTTGGCCACGATCAAGAGCCTCACCCCGGGATACTTGCGGCGTACAATGGACATGGCCTGCCAAAAGACGGCATTGCCTTTGTAATGGTAGCCGGGGCCGCGCAGCAGAAAAACGACGCTGGGGCTTCCATAGGCGCCCTTGTTGCCGCAGGGGTGAAAAGCGGCCCGGTCCACGCCGGGATGGACGAGGTAACTGTGGCGCCCAACCCGGCTCATGAGGATTTCCTGCAAAAAGCGGGAGATGGTGATGACGGGATGCGGCAGTTTGTAACCGGCGGCCGCATATTCCGGGTCCGGGACCCACAGCGGTTCGAAACCGAGGCAGAAACGGACGACGGGTATGCCGGAGGCGAGCGCCGCCGGCAGGGTGGTATAAAAGGTCGGCAGCACGACGTCGGCGGGGGGGAAGAAATCGGCCGCCAGGTGGGGCACGCGCCTGATCTCCGCGGCGAGAGGCCAAGCGATGGGAGCCTGCCCGGGGATGACGACGGTCACGTGATGGCCCCTGGCGGTAAGCCCGTTGGCGGCTTCGGCGACGACGCGGCAGCCGCCCCCGCGTTCCAGGGAATGGATGGGGATGACGACGCGCAAGGATACGGCCTCCTCTCATCAAAGCAGTATATGCCCGCGTCCGCCCGGGGCGCCGCGGAGGAAAGGCAGGCGGCAACTCTTGCCGGCAGGAAGGTGCTGGTCACCGGCGCGGCCGGCTTTATCGGCAGCCACCTGGCCGAGGCCCTGCTCGCCCGCGGCGCGGTGGTGCGCGCCTATATCCGCTATACCTCCGGCCACGGGCTCGGGTATCTGGCGGAGGTCCAGGCGGCCCGCGGCCCGGTCGAGATCGTCACAGGCGATCTGCGCGACCCGGCGGCGGTGGAACGCGCCGTCGCCGGCTGCGAGGTGGTCTTCCATCTCGGCGCGCTGATCTCCATCCCCTATTCCTACGAAAACCCAGGCGCCTACCTGGAGACGAATCTGGGCGGCACCTACCACATCCTGGAGGCCTGCCGCAGGCAGGGCGTGGCGCGCTGCGTCCTGACCTCGACGAGCGAGGTATACGGCAGCGCGCGGTATGTGCCGATGGACGAGGGCCATCCCCTGCAGGCGCAATCGCCGTACGCCGCCTCCAAGATCGCCGCCGACAAGCTCGCCGAGAGCTACTGGTGCGCTTTCGGCCTGCCGGTGGCCGTGATCAGGCCCTTCAACACGTACGGGCCGCGCCAGTCGCCCAGGGCCGTCATCCCTCAGATCCTGGGGCAACTGCTCCTCGGTGACGAGGTGATCCTGGGCAACCTCGCGCCGCGCCGCGATTTCCTGTTCGTCGAGGACACGGTGGCCGGTTTCCTGGCCGCCGCCTGCTGCCCAAAGGCTCCCGGCGAGGTCATCAACCTGGGCACGGGCAAGGATGTATCAGTGGCCGAACTGGTGGAACTGGCCGGTACGATCCTGGGCCGGCGGCCGCGGCTCGTGGTGGAGGGGGAGCGGATACGCCCCCCGCGGAGCGAGGTCGCGCGGCTGATGGCTGATGCGGGCAAGGCGGGCAGGCTCCTGGGCTGGAAAGCCGGCGTCGGCCTCGACGAGGGCCTGCGCCGCACGGCCGACTGGCTGGCCTCCACGGGCAAGGCCGATGTCGCTTACAGGATCTGAGATGGAGGTGGATCCATGCTGGCGTTGATCCTCGCCGGCGGCAGGGGGCTCAGGCTTTCCCCGTACACGCGGGTCCTGCCCAAACCCCTCCTGCCCATCGGCGACCGGCCCGTCCTGGCGATCCTGCTCGAGCGGCTGCGCCTGGCCGGGGTGAGGCATGCGGTCCTGGCCCTGGGCTACCTGGGCGAGTTGATCCAGACGTATTTTGGCGAAGGCCGGCGCGTAGGCCTGGAAATATCCTACCTGCATGAGGAGGAGCCCCTCGGTACCGCAGGGCCCGTGGCCAGGCTACCGCGGCAGGCCGAGCCGTTTTTCGTCGTCAACGGGGACATTCTCACGGATCTTTCCTTTGCGGAGCTGCTTCGTTATCATATCGAGCGGGGCGCCGCCGCCACGATCGCGGCCTGCCGGCACGAGGTACGGCTGGAGTACGGGATGCTCCACGCCGAGGACGGGCTGCTCGCGGCCTGGGAGGAGAAACCGGTCCTTGCGGGCTTGATCAGCATGGGCGCGTATGTCCTGGCCCCGGAGGCGCAGGCCGCCTGCCCCCGGGGGAGGATCGAGATGCCGTCGCTATTGGGGCTCCTTTTGGCCTCGGGCCTGCGCGTGGCCGTGGCGGAAACCGACGCGTACTGGCGCGATATCGGCACGCCCGAGGAATACAAGGAGGCGAACCAGAACCCCCCGGATTTCGCCAAGGGGTCTGGCGTGCTTGACGCCGTCGGCACCGGCGTTTAGAAGCGAGGTGCAATACCCCGCTTCACCGTAGAGACGCGGAGAACGCTTTTGAGATATATCGAATACTGCTCTTCTTTGCGGTCATGACTCTGCGCCCTCCGCGTCTTTGCGGTCTATCGCATCTTTTTAGGCATGCCTGTAAAAAAAGTACCGAAACACGCGCGGAGGGATGGAATTGCCCCTGGTCAGTGTCGTCATTCCCGTCTACAACCAGGCAGCCTACGTGGGTGAGGCGGTTCAGAGCGCGCTTAACCAGACCTTGACGGATCGGGAGGTCATCGTGGTCAACGACGGCTCCACGGACGGTACGGCGGCGGTATTGGCCGGTTTTGGCGAGAGGATCCGGGTTTTTCACAAGCCGAACGGGGGCACGTCCAGCGCCCTGAATCTCGGTATCAGCCAGGCAACCGGCAGATACGTGGCCTGGCTCAGCGCGGACGACGTCTTTCTCCCGGAAAAACTCCATTTGCAGGTCAACGCCATGATGCACCATCCGAGGGCGGGGCTCTGCTATACCGACTGGTACATCATCGACGGCGCCGGCTGCATCACGGGGCAGTCCGGCTCGCCGACCTTTGCCGGACGCGAGGCGGTGGTGGGCGGGCTCCTGCAGGGATGCTGCATCAACGGATCCACCGTGCTCATGCTCCGTTCGGCCCTGGCGCGCGTCGGGCCGTTTAACGAGGCCTATCGCCAGGCGCACGACTACGACATGTGGCTCAGGTTCGCCCTTTACTACGAGTTCGTCCACGTCGCGCGGCCCCTGCTCAAATACCGCTGGCACGGTGCCAACCTGAGCCTGCAGGCGGACGCGCTGGCCTACAACGCCGAGATCATCGCCAAGGCGAGGCAGATGCACGGCCGCTGAGCGCAATCGACGAAGAAACCGCGTAAATCCTGTTAGGCTGGCTTTAATCATGTAAAACAGGGAACGGCATGACATGATTGACAAAATTGACAGGATTAACAGGATTCAGGGTCTAAAATCACACATGATCATTTTAATCGACAAAGAATCCGTGTAAATCTCGAAAATCATGTTAATCCTGTTAAGCCGGCTTTAATCCCACAAAGCAGGTAAACAACGCCTGGGGGGAAGACAGTGCAAACCGAGACCCGCCAAGGACATGGCCGGCGTGTTCCGACCCCGGGCCGCCTGCCCCCCATCATCTATCCCCCCACCATTGACTGGCATTTTCTCTACCAGCGGCCCCAGCAGCTCATGGTGGCCCTGGCCAGGCTGGGTTACCAGGTGTATTTCTGCAATACCGCCGCGGGTCGGAGCCTGCGCGCCGACGTGACCAGGCTCGCGCCCAACCTTTTTCTCGTCAACGGCGGTCCGCCCCCGTCCGCGGCGGGACCCGGGCCGATCCTGTGGGTCTCCTATCCCCCCCACGTCCGCCTGCTGGACCGCTTTCGCCCGCGCCTGACGGTCTTTGACGCGGTCGACGCGCCCGCGGAGGAATTCGCCCACTGGGCGCCGGACGTGGATCTGCTCCGGGACAGGGCCGATCTTGTCTTTGCCAGCTCCATGGCCCTCTATGAAGCGCATGCCGGCCGCCACCCCCATGTGCATCTCTGCCCCAATGCCGCGGATTACGCCCATTTTGCCAGGGCCGCGTCTGGGGGCGAGATCCCGGGGGACCTCGCGCGCATCCCCGGCCCGATCGTGGGTTTCCACGGCGCCCTGGCAACCTGGATCGATTGGGATCTGGTGGCGGAGACGGCCGCGGCCAATCCGGATCTCTCCTTTGTCTTCGTGGGGCCGCTCTACAGCGGCTGCGAGCGCCTGCCCTCCGGGCCCAACCTCCACTATCTCGGCCACCGCGATTACCGGCTCCTCCCCAATTACATCAGGGGTTTCAACGCCGCGATCATCCCTTTTCGCCAAAGCACGCTCACCGAGGCTTGCAATCCCATCAAACTCTGGGAGTATCTGGCGGCCGGCAAGCCGGTGGTGGCTACGCCCCTGCCCGAGGTCCGCCAGTTCCGGGAGGTGCTCACCGCCTCGAACCCGGCCGATTTCGGCCGCATGCTGCGCCTGGCCCTGGCGGAGAAGGATCCAGCCGCCGCCGCGGCGCGTCAGGCCCTGGCGCGCAACAACAGCTGGGAGGCGCGCGCGTTGTTCGTGCATCGGATCCTCGCCGCCGCGCTGGCCCGCAAGAGCCCGGTATGAGGATCGATCCCGCGAGTTTCCTGGCCACGCGGGAAGTGGCCGATCTGATCACCCGCGCCTGCGAGGCGCGAAAGCCGTTCGCCCTGATCCGGCTCGGCGACGGCGAGGCGCTTGCCTTGGCCCAGGGCTCCGTGCGCACCCTGGCGCAGGTGGCCTCATACGCCTTTCTCCGCGAGGCGGGCGTCATCGTCCCCGATCTCAGGGCCCGGGATCTTGTCGCCGCTGCCGTCCGCCTGGCCGACGTGGTGGGGGTGGCGGCCCGTCGGGATCCGCCGGAATTCGCCCCCCTGACGGAGGAGGCCTTCGCCTATTTCAACCTGCAGCCGCGGCTCCTTTGCGACTGCTGCGTCAACTACGCCCTGCAGGGCGAGGGCCTGCTCGTCCCCCTCCTTGCGGGCAGGCGCCTTTTCCTTGTCAACCGGCGATGGCCACGATGGGCCGAGGCGCTCGAGAGTGTGTACGGCCTGACGGTCGGCGGCGGCGCCGCGGTGGATCATTTCGGCGAGATCGAAAAGGCCCTGGCCGCGGCGGGGAGGGAACGGTTCGACGTAGCCCTGGTGGCGGCGGGAGTGCCGGCCACCTGGCTCTCGGTCGCCCTGGCCCGTCAGAATCGTTGCGTGGCCCTGGATCTGGGCCGCCTGGCCGACCTGATGTCCAGTCAATTATGCCGCGCGGATGTGGATGGGCGGCCAATTAGCACATCCCCCAGGCAGCACATATATTGTAGTAGCCAAGGCGGGCCGGCAGGCGGAGTCAGCAGCCGCCGCCGTGTCCTCCACGGCGCGGGATCGCGGGGAGAAGGGCAGAGACAGGTGTCAAGGGGCGCAACGTTCCAAGGTAAGAGGGAGGGAGTTATATGGATCCGCTCGTCAGGGCGGAGGTGGTGATTGGCGAGAATACGCGCCAGGTTCTGGTGGAGTCCAACGTCACCCTGACTCAACCGGCCATCAAGGTGCGCAATATCACTGCCACCATCCAGAACCTGACTACCGAAGTCATCACGGGCAAGGTGGTCATCCAGGGGGTCATTCACAAGCAGATCTTCTTCGTCGGCTCGGACAACGTCGTCCGGCACCAGGCGGAGGACCTCAATTTCAGCACGTTCGTGGATATCTTCGGCGCCGAGCCGGGGTTGAACGTTGAGGTCGAACCCACGATCGAGCACATCGGATTCGTGCTCGTCAATCCGACGCTGCTCCATCAAAAGGTGGTCCTCGAATTCTTCGTCAAGGTCACGGAGACCAGACAGCTCAACGTGGCCACGGGCACCGGCCCCCTCGTCCGGCTGGATCAGGTCATAGGAGAGAACACCCGGCAGGAACTCCTGGAGAACGAGGTCACCCTTACCGTGCCGGCCATCAAGGTGACCGAGATCAGGGCGACCATCACGGACATCACCACCGATGTCATCGAGGGCAAGGTCATCGTCCAAGGCGTCCTGCACAAGCAGATCTTCTTCGTCGGCGAGGACAACATCGAGCGGCACCAGGCCGAGGACATCGAGTTCAGCACCTTTGTAGACATTCCCGGCGCGACGACGGGCATGGTCGTCCAGGTGACGCCCACGGTCGAGTTCGTGGACTTCCAGTTGCTTAGTTCCACTCTGCTTTTGCAAAAAGTCGTCATCGAGTTCTTCGTCAAGGTGACGCAGAGCGTGCAGCTGAACGTGGCCCTGGGCCCGGGAGCCCTGCTCAAGCTGGAACAGGTCGTGGGAGAGAACACCACCCAGCTCCTGGCCGAGAGCACCATCACCCTCAACCGGCCCGCCATCAAGATCAGGGAGATCGTGGCCAAGATCACGAACGTCACCACGGAGGTCATCGAGGACAAGGTCATCATCCAGGGCACCATTCACAAGCAGATCTTCTTTATCAGCGAGGACAACGTCGAGTTCCACCAGGCCGAGGATGTGCCGTTCAGCACGTTCACCGACATCACCGGCGCGCGGCAGGGCATGAACATCCACGTGGAGCCCGTCATCGAGACCATCATCTTCGAGCTGCTCACGTCCACGTCGCTCCTGCAAAAGGTCGTGGTGGAATTCTTCGTCAAGGTCACGGAGACCGTCCAGCTCCAGGTGGCCCTCGTCAGCCCGTACGGTCCGTATTATTTCTAGGAAATCTTTCTCCGGGATCGCCAGCCGTTCCGCGACTCACCTCCGGCGCCATGCGCCCCCCCTCTCTCGCGAAGAGAGAGGGGGCAGGGGGTGAGTTGTTTTGAGCAATACTTCCAGGGGGGCGCCCGGCGGATGAGAGTCATACTGCACGCCCGGCCGGGTTCGAGCCGGATCCTGGCCGGTGACGGCATTCAGGCTGCGGCCACTGCGGCGGCCCTGCGCGCGGCCGGTATCCAGGCCGAGCTGGACGAGACGGGTGATCTCCCCGGCCTCTCCTCCTGCGACCTGGTCCACCTCTTTAACCTGATACCCGTCGAAACCACCCATCGCGCTTATCTGACCGCCGCCGCCGCCGGCGTCCCCATGGTGCTCTCGCCCGTCTACTGGGACCCGGCGGAATTCCTGTCATTTTGGGATCCCGGCGGGGGGTGCGCGGCCTGGTGGCGGCGGACGGAGAACCTGCGGCGCGAAGTCCTGGCCGGCGCCGGCCTGATCCTGCCGAACGGCGCCGCCGAACTGGCCTGCCTGGAGAGGACATATGGACCCCTCCCCCCCCACTGCCTGGTGCCGAACGGGGTGGACGCGGACCTCTACCATCCGCCCTCCCGGGCCGTCGCGCGCGAACCGCACGTCCTCTGCGTGGGGCGGATCAGCGCGCGCAAGAATCAGCTGGGGCTCATCGAGGCCCTGCGCGGCACGGGCCTGCGCTTGAAATTCATCGGCCCGGTCAACGACTACGCCTATTACCGCGCCTGCCGGGCCGCTGCCTGGCCGGGGGTCAGCTTTTTGCCGGAGGTGTCAGGCCGGAGGCTGGCCGATGCCTACGCCGCGGCGCCCGTGCACGCCCTGGTGAGCTGGTACGAGACGCCCGGCCTGGCCAGCCTGGAAGCTGCGGCCTGCGGTTGCCGGGTGGTGAGCACCGATCGAGGCACAGCCCGGGAGTACCTCGGCGAACAGGCCTTTTACTGCCCGCCCGGCGATCGCGCCGCCATCAGGAACGCGGTCCTGGCCGCCCTGGCGGCGCCGGAGACACCGGGACTCTCCCGCGAGGTGCGCGCCAGGTTCACCTGGGCCCAGGCGGCCCGGGCCACGCTGGCTGCGTACGAGGAAGCGTTGAACATGGCCTGATCGGGGATCTCAAGCCAACGGCTCGACTATGTCCACGCCCCCCGACATAACGTTCTATGGGGTGAGGTCGATGCGGTGGCGGCGGCGGAGGCCAAGGCGCGGCCCAGGCACGATCAGCTTCAAGATCCCCCCGTACAAGCGGCGCAAGTTTCTATCCCTCCTGGTGCTCGGGCTTTTTTTCCTCAGTCTCTGGCTGAGCTTTTGGCTGGTCGATGTGAGGCTGCGGCCCAGCCTGCACGCGCTCGCCCTGGCCCAGGCCAAGGCCATGGCCGTGACGGCGGTCAACGAGGCCGTGATCGAAAGCGGCGCCTCGGGCATCAAGTATCAGGAACTGGTGAGCATCAAGACGGACGAACGGGGCAGGCCCGTGCTCCTGCAGCCGGATACGGGCAGGCTCAATGCTCTGGCGGCCGAGATCACCCTCCACGTGCAGCAGGCGCTCCGCGGCCTGCCGCGGACCTCCGTCCGCCTGCCGCTCGGCCCGGTATTGGGCACCCAGATGCTTGGCTCCTGGGGACCCAGGATCGGCGTCTCGCTTTTGCCCATGGGCACGGTGGAGAGCCGTGTCGTCGACTCGTTCACGGCCGCGGGCATCAACCAGACGCGCCATCGCATACTCGTCCGCGTCCAGGCCGAGGTCAAGGTCGTGGTGCCTCTGGTATCGGCCACGGCCAAGACCAGCGTGGACGTGCCCCTGGCCGAGGCGGTGATCATGGGGGAGGTGCCCGGGGTCTTCCTGGACGGGACGCGGTGATTCCTGTCTTGGCGCCCAGAGCTTTCCCGGAGGAAGTGAGGTCCGCGCGGCGAAGAGAAAAGCCGGCAGCCAAAGAACCGAGCGGTGGACAAGCCGGCGGCCCGCCATCTGATTCATATCGCAGCCGCAGTCGCAGCAGGAGACGTAGTTAAGGGGGCCGATTCATGGGATCGCCTGACCTCGTCAAGACCCTGGTCACCATCGCCGCCTATCTCCTGGCCAACAAGGGCGGGCTTTCCCTTCCACCGTCCGGCCCGGCCGGCGCCAGGGCGGTGGTCGGCTATTACAGCGAGTATTTCCAGGGCGAGAGCGCGCCCTACCAGTCCCTCAAGAACAATCTCAAGACCCTGACGGCCGTCGCGCCCTTTGCCTATTACTTGAACGGCGCGGGGGAGGTCTCCGGCACCCGGCCGACGCAGGCCGTGAGCATGGCCCATGCCGGCGGACTCAAGGTCCTGGCCCTGGTGCACAACTTTACCCGCCAGAACGGTTTCGAGGCGGGGACCGCCCATCGCCTGCTCTCGAGCCCCGCGGCCCGGGAAAGGGCGGCCGGCAACCTGCTGTCCCTCGTGCGCCAGCGGGGATACCACGGAATCAACCTCGATCTGGAGAACGTGCCCGCGAGCGACCGGGCAAACCTGACGGCCTTCGTGCGCAGGCTCGCGGAGGTTTTCCGCCCCCACGGCCTGCTCGTCACCGCCTCGATCCCCGCCAAGACGTCGGACAACAGGAACAGCAATTGGTCGGGCGCCTTTGACTACGCCGCACTCGGGGCCTACCTGGACCAAGTCATGCTCATGTCGTACGACGAGAACGGCGCGAACGGACCTCCCGGGCCCGTGGCCTCGCTCCCCTGGGTGGAGCGGGTGGTGCGGTACGCGCGCGGCCTCATCCCAAGCCGCAAGATCCTCATCGGCCTGGCGGTTTACGGCTACGACTGGCCCCTGGGGAAGGCCGGGGGCAGGGGGAGGGAGTTCAAGGACATCCAGGGCATCATCGACAGGCACGGCGTCGCGCCCAAGTGGGACAGCGCCGCCAAGGTGCCGTACCTCCGTTATACCAAGAGCGGCCAGCCGCGTGTGGTCTGGTACGAGAACAGTTGGAGCGCCGCCTACAAGCTCGATCTCGTCAACCGCTACGACCTGGGCGGCGTGGCGATCTGGAGACTGGGCGGCGAGGATCCGCGCCTCTGGCCGGTGATCAGACAAAAGTTCGGGAAGGCCTAGGATCGTTGGGAGATCGAGCGCCGCGCGCGGCGGCCTGGGAAAGATGGAAGCCGGGACCATTATGTCCCGGCTTACTAATAACTAGTGAAAACCCGATTAACTGAACGTCCTGGGGGTGGGGTTGGAACTGGAGCTCCCATCCGATTATCCGTATTCTACAGCATTTACCCCATTCCTGCTTGCCCTGGAATTTTTTTATTTTGAGCCGCAGTTCGTGCTAACCGCGGCCGCTTTCGCGGCGGCCAGGCAGCGGCATTGACTTTGGTGGAAAACGGTAGTCACGATGCCGGATTTTAACAACAATACCAATTAGTCAGGCTTATGCCGGCCCGGCGACGCTGGCTGAACTCGATCTCACGGCATGACGCTCCGGGTGGATCAGCGGTAAAACGGGTTGGTACGGCGCGCACGCCGCCCGGTCCGGGCGGCGTGCGCGTCAACCCTCGGCCGAGACGGCGGCTCCGCGCCGCCCGGACGGCGTGTCCTTTTTTTTGGCCGGCGGCTTGGCGCGGGAAGAACGCTGGGCACCCTGGCCCGTCGAGGCCCGTTCGCCGGCAAGGGACTCGGCGGCGGCCGCCGCCCGCGCCCTGGCAAGCGCGCCGCGCACCGCGGCGAGCACGCTCTTGGGCGAAAAGGGCTTGGCCACGAAATCGGCCGCACCCCGCCGCAAGGCCTCGGTGGCCACCTTTTTGAAGCCCATGGCCGTGCAGACCACGACCTGGGCGCCGGGCGAGGCGCGGAGAATCTCCTCCATGGCCGAGAGCCCGTCCTGCTCGGGCATGGTGATGTCCATGAGCACCACGTCGGGCCTGAAAAGGCGGTACATGTTAACCGCCTCCCTGCCCGTCGAGGCCTCGCCGGCGATGAAATGCCCCGCCTCGGTCAGGACGGTCCGCAACAACAGGCGGATGGAAAAAGCGTCGTCGACGATGAGGATCCTCCCGGGCGATTCGGGCTGGGGCCATTCAAAAACCTTTCCGCTTTGCGCGGCCGCTTTGTTTTCCACCGCCATCACCACGCTGTTTTCATCTGTTTCGTCCCGGTGTTTTCGGTCAAATCGGGTGAAGTCCGCCATCGTGTTTTGTATTACCTACATTAAACCTTTATCGCGCAAAATACAAGAGATCTGTCGCATAAATCGTTTGGACTCACCCCGGTCAAGGTCGATCTCCCTTGAGATCGGTATCTTGCCCAATCCGCAGTTTCGTTTTATATGATTAGAAACGGTTTAACAGGATTAACATGACTTTCAGGATTTACACGGATTTTTTGACGATAAGGCATCTTTGTCGTTGAGATTAAACCTCGAATCATGTTAATCATGTAAATCATGTGATATCGTTTCTGCTTTTCGTGCCTATCGGTCCAAGAGCGATTTTTCACATCGCTGGTTAGAAAATAACCCGGTAACCCAGTGATCCTTGACAATGGCACAACCAGTCGCATCAAGCAGCCGGCGTAATTGGCTCGACGGTCACTTTGAAACCAAGCGCCTCGAGCCG
>JBLNBS010000110.1:0-23157 GCA_050260175.1 Patescibacteria group bacterium
CGCCACCCCAACCCCCCCCCGCGGGGGGGCGGGGGCCCCCCGCCCCCCCCCCCCCCCCCCGCGAAACCTATGTTGCGCAATCCCGGCGGCCGCGATGTACCGGAGCCCCGGCACGACCGGCCGCGCGGCGCATGGACATACCAGTCATTTCACGGTCTTGCCGAAGATCACCGAGTTCACGAGGTACATGTAGAAATTGCCGTTCTTACTGAGCCGGGTAAATTTCATCTTGGTGCCCGCGGCTTTTTCCACGATCCGCTGGACCGCGCCGAGGTTGGAAGGTTTCAGCTTCTTTTCGATGCATTGCCGGGCCAGCTCGACGCCGGCGACGGTGTTGAGGTAGTTGGAGGCGACGGGCCAGGTGGCGAACCGCCCGGCCGCCCCGCGCTTGACGATCTCGTCGTTGATGGCCTTGAGGATGGCGGGGAAGTTGCCCTTCATCTCATCGGTGATGGCCAGCCCCAGCGCTCCGGGATAGCCGTGGGTCGGGCTCGGGCAGCATTGCTCGGGAAAGATGGCCCCGGTCTTGAGGCAGGCGACGATCAACGGCTCCTGCATGCCGCAGTTGGTGGAGAAGACCGCGATGTTCTTGCCGAACTTCGCGAC
Source organism: Patescibacteria group bacterium (assembly GCA_050260175.1). Taxonomy (GTDB): domain Bacteria; phylum Bacillota; class UBA4882; order JAAYXC01; family JAAYXC01; genus JBLNBS01. The sequence goes on from JBLNBS010000110.1 coordinate 607, forward strand.
CTGGCGCGGGACGTCCTCCAGGATGAACTGCTGCGCCGCGGGCAGGCCGCCCTCGCCCATGGGATCGGGCGCCGTCACGAAGATGAATTCCATTTTGAGCTTGGCGCATTCGGCCTTCATGATGTCGCGCCGCTCGGCCAGCTGCTGGTAGGACATGTGGCGGGGGAAGGAGTAATGCAAAAACTTGGTGGCACCCATCTTTTTGGCCAGTTGGGGAATGGACTTGCCGCGCGCCGGATTGTCGGGGATGAGGGTGATGTCGCCGTACTTCTCCACGATGGGCGGATCCTCGTGGGGCTCGCCCAGGATGAAGATGATGTCCGGCCGGGTCTCCTTGACCTTGCGGATGGCAGCCACCGTTCCGGGGACCGCCTGGTTGATGATGATCGCCTTGATGTCGCGGTCCGCCGCCAGACCGGTGATCTGGGCGATGGTCGTCTCCTGTTCCTGCATGAAGTTGTCGGGGTAGGTGACGTGCTTGATCATGCCTGGGTACGCGCGGATCGCGGCCTCGGCACCACGGTACTCGTCCTCGTTCTGGGACACCGTACCCGTGACGATGCCGATCTTGTACGATTCGGCGCTGAGGATGGGCCCCGCCGCCAAGGCGGCGATGGCCAGGGACATAATTAGGATCGCGAGCAATCGTCGGCCTGCCATGAGTTTTCCCCCTCTTTCGCAATAAGGATTGATAGTGCCTCCATTGGCGATTATTCGATCCCGGGATGGATTTTTCCTTGTGCCGTGTAAACAATCTATCGTAATGTAAATTTATCCAGGATGCGGCCCACTGCTTTTATAGAGGCGCCGTCCCGCTCAGATCATCCTGATGTCCAGATAAAACCGCGGCGAGAGTTCCGGCACGGGATCGCAGCCCCCGTACTCCTTGACGAGGAGCAGGTAGTCCAATGTGATGAGCGCGCCGCGGCCGGCGGCCTTGAGCTCCGCCTCGCCCGGGGCGGCCGAGACGACGAGGTAATCCACCTTTTCCGCCAGGGCCAGGTTGTTCGCGGCCGCGAGCAGGGGGCGCAAGAGGCCGGGGTCGCCGGGCAGGCGGATGTCGTAGATGAACCAGGTGCGCACGGGCTCGCCGGGGCGCGGCACCCTGGGCAGGGGAACGATGCAGCCGAGCGGCCCGGTGATGGCGCGGAGGAGCCCGTAGATCGGGGGCATGGAGGTCACGACGCGCTCGTAGTCGGCGGAGGCGTCCTAGATCTTGAGCGAGGCGCCCCGGCAGGACAGCACGCCCCAGAGGCAGCGGTCGTACAGGGGCTGAAGCGAGGCGGGCTCGTCCAGGAGGGGCCAGAGATCGTAGTCGCGGTACCATTGCGAGGCCTCGCTGTAGTCGGCGGCCGCGTCGATGCGGCGGGCCGCCTCCACCTCGGGCGGGACGGGCAGGCGGCGGTAGACGGGCAGGGTCCAGTACTTGCGCCTGCTCCTCTCCTTTCCCCCCAGGCGGTGGTAGATCGAGAGGGCGGGGTTATCCTCCTTGACGAGGCCGTACATGAACTCCACGCCCACGCCGCGCAGCCTTTTCTCCAATTCCTGCCACATCAGGTAGAGCGCGCGGCTCATGCCCCGTTCGTATTCTGGATTTGCCCGCAGGTCAAAGAGAAGGCCACCCGTCCTTTCCCGGCCGCCCACCCTGATCCTTACGGGGGCGCCGCCCAGGACGCCGATCAGGCTGCCTGTCTTTTTATCCGCGGCGACGAGGAGGGTGGAATACGGCAACTGGGACGCGCGCGCGGCAAAGTCCCGCCTGTGTTCGGTCAGGCGGATGGCGGTGCCCTGCGGCGCCAGGAGCTCCATGCGGCAGAGAGCCTCGTTGTCCTCGGGCAGGGCGGGGCGGATGACCATGGGCTCCTCAGCTCCGATCTCGTTGCTCGTGGTTCGTTGCTCGTTACTCGCTTCTCGTTACTCGTTGCTCGTAAATCGCGGATCGAGAGTGGATTTTGTGCCGCGGGTCGCCGCCCTTGGCTTCTCAATCCGCCTTTGCTTCGGGGAGCTTATTTACCCCTAAGAGTTTGTGCGACTAATCCGATTCGTGGCTTTCGGAGCACAAACCCTGGTATCAAGTGCAACACGGTTAGACTGTATCTAGTGGTCCGTGGCATTACGCGCACAGGCTCCTAAGCTTGCGAAGCGGGCCGTTCGTGGCCGTGGCGCTCATCGGGCCAGCGCGGTGTAGATCAGCGTGCCCAGGTAAAAGAGGATCATGGCGGCCTGCACGGGCCAGCCGAACCAGCCGGGGACCGTGTATTCCGGCTGGCGCGCGCCTTCACGGCGCGCCCGCCAAAAGACGGCGATCGGAAGGAGGGCCAGGAGCACGCCGCCCACCGCCCCGGCCATCTGGACCAGCGCGACGAAGCCCAGGAAACGCCCGAGGATGATGGCCACGGAAGGCGCCACGGTGATGGCGAAGGCGATGATGCGATAGCCCGGGTGCCATTCCGAGGGAAAGCGGAGCAGGTCGACGACGTTGGTGAGGATGGTGCCCGCCGAGCCCCAGAACGAGGTCAGGAGGGCGAAAAAAGCCAGGAGATTGGCTAAGACGAGGCCGATGCTGCCCAGCGCGTTCCCCCAGGAGACCGAGGCCACCTCCGCGATGCGGCCGGCCGGCACGAGGGTAAAGATGGCGAGGGGCACGACCAGGCAGAAAGCCAGGTTGATCAGGAGCGAGCGCGTGATGACCCCGGGGATCCGCCGGGGTATATGGGCCAATCCCCGGACGACCTCGGGCACCGTGGCCATGGAGAGGCAGGTGAATACCGCGATGGGCAGCACGGGCCAGACGGCGCCCGGGTCGAAACGCAGGAGCCGGGACGGATCAGCCTGTTCGCTCCTGAAGGAAAGGACGGTGAGCAGGATAAGGAAGAGGCCCATGAACGCGCTGGCGAACTTTTGCACGTATCCCGTGGCCTTGAGGCCGAGCCAGACCACGGCCGCCCCGAGGACGAGGAAGAGGGCCTGCGCCAGGGGCAGGCTCAGACCGAAGACGGCCCGCAGCGCCTCGGCGCCTCCCAGGACGTACGCGGTCAGGGACGGGATGGCCACCCCGATGGTGATGACGAAGATGAACCAGAGATAGAGCGCGCCCGCCCGGCCGCGAAAGAGGTAGTTGCGGAAGAGCCCCACGAGCTGGGTTACGGCGGGGGTGCGCAGCATGGCCTCGACGATGAAGAGATGGGAGACGAGTGAGAAGAACGTGGCCAGGCAGCAGACGACGGCGGCGCCGAGGTAGCCTGTATGGCGGGCGGCGAATGGTAGCGCCAGGATGGCGGCGCCCACGTTGGTGCCGACGAGGTAGGCGGTGGCCTCGAGGGGCGTCAGGCGCTTGAAATGCAAGTTCGTCTGGGTCAGCGCGGCTTGTTCCATGGCGGTCACGGATGCACCCCCTTGTCCGTGGGAGGCCGTATCAGATATCCGTTTAGCCGCGCCGCGGCTCAATCCTTCCGGTGGAAACGCATTCAAGCCTGCATCCTGGTCTTCAGGCCAGCATCTCCTCGATCGTCCGCGCCAGGCCGTCCTCGCTGTTCGGCGGGGCCACCCGCCGGGCCGCGGCCTTGACCCTGGGATCGCCGTTGCCCATGGCCACGCCCAGGCCGGCCTGGGCCAGGAGATCGGCGTCGTTGGCCGCGTCGCCAAAAGCAGCCGCCTCCGAAAGCGTGAACCCGAGCCTCCTGCAGAGTTCCGCCGCGGCCTTTGCCTTGCCGGCCCCGGCGGGCAGGATCTCGAGCCAATCGGCGCCGGGCGTGGAGGTGACGAGTTCCACCAGCCCCGGGAGCGCCGCCCTGAGCTTGCGTGAGAGTTCGTCAAAGCCCCCCGGGGGCGGGGTGACGGCCGCCAGCTTGTGCGCGCCGGACGCCAGCGCGCGCTCCAGGGTGAGATCGCCCGCCAGCCCCCAGTCCTCGCGCCTGGCTACGGCCAGCCAATGGTCGTCGAGATCCGCGGCGAGCAGGTCGTCCGTCTCGACGAGGATGTTCTTGGCGCCCTCGCGGCGGAGCGCGGCCACGGCAGCCGCGGCGACGGGAGGAGGCATCCGCCGCTCCCAGAGCGTGCCGAAATCGGGTCCTTCCGTGACCAGCGCCCCATTGTAGCAGATGGCCGGACCCGCGAGGTTGAGTTCGGCGTAGTACCACCGGGCCATGCGCGGCGGCCGTCCGCTGGCCAGGATGACCTGGACGCCGCGCGCGAGGAGGGCGGCCACCGCCGCCCTCGTCCGCGGGCTGATCCGCCCGGCAGGATCCAGCAAGGTGCCGTCGAGATCCATAAAGACCAAGGCTGGTTTGAACATCGGCACCTCACTCCACCACGGCTCCGGTATTGGCGGAACGGACGTTGCGGGCGTAGCGGGCCAGGTAGCCGTGGCCGATCTTCGGCGCCGGGGGCTGCCACGCCTTGCGCCGGGCGGATAGCTCATCCCCATCGACCAGCAGGTCCACGCGCCTGCCCGGGATGTCGAGGGAGATCAGGTCGCCCTCCCGGACCAGGGCGATGGGCCCGCCCTCCATGGCCTCGGGCGAGACGTGCCCCACCGACGCCCCCCAGCTGGCGCCGGAGAAACGGCCGTCGGTGACGAGCGCCACCTGGTTCTGCAGGCCCATGCCGGCAATGGCCGAGGTGGGGGAGAGCATCTCCTGCATGCCCGGGCCGCCTCTGGGGCCCTCGTAGCGGATCACGACCGCGTCGCCGGGCTGGATGGCGCCGCCGACGATGGCGGCAAAGGCCTCCTCCTCGCCATCGAAGACGCGGGCCCGGCCGGTGAAGACGAACATGGCGGGGTCGACCCCGCTCTGCTTGACCACGGCCCCGTCGGGCGCCAGCGAGCCCGTGAGGATGGCCAGTCCGCCCTCGGCGTGGTAGGGCCGGTCGAGGGGCCTGATGACATCCTCGCGCCGCACGCGCGCCCCGGCCAGGTTCTCCGCGACCGTGCGGCCGGTGGCCGTGAGCGGGGTGGTGTCGATGAGCCCGTGCGCGGCCAGGACGCTCATGACAGCCGGAACGCCGCCGGCCTCGTCGAGATCCTGGAGGTGGTGCCCGCCGGCGGGGCGCAGATGACAGAGGTGGGGCGTGCGCCGGCTGATGGCGTTGATCCCGTCGAGGTCGATCCTGATCCCCACCTCGCGGGCGATGGCCGGTAGGTGGAGCACGGTGTTGGTCGAGCCGCCCACGGCCATGTCCACGGCGAGGGCGTTGGCAAAGGCGGCCTCGCCGAGGATCCGCCGCGGCCGCAGGTCGCGCCGGATGAGGTCCATGACCGCCATACCCGCCTCCTTGGCCAGGCGGATTCGCCTGGCGTCCACGGCGGGGATGGTCCCGTTGCCGGGCAGCGCCATGCCCAGGGCTTCGGCGAGGCAGTTCATGGTGTTGGCGGTGAACATGCCCGCGCAGGAGCCACAGCCCGGACAAGCCGTCTCCTCCAGTTCGGCCAGGTCCGCCTCGCCCATCTTGCCCGCGGCGAAAGCTCCCACGGCCTCAAAGACGGAGTTCAGGTCCGCGCGCCCGCCGCGGTAGGACCCAGCCAGCATCGGCCCGCCCGAGACCATCACGGCGGGCAGATCCAGACGGCCGGCGGCCATGAGCATGCCGGGGACGATCTTGTCGCAGTTGGGGATGAGGACGAGCCCGTCAAAGGGATGGGCCGTGGCCATTACCTCGATGGAGTCCGCGATCAGCTCCCGGCTGGCGAGGGAGTATTTCATGCCCGCGTGGCCCATGGCGATACCGTCGCAGACGCCGATGACCGGGAACTCGACGGGCGTGCCGCCCGCCATCCTGATGCCGGCCTTGACCGCCTCGGCGATGATGCCGAGATGGATGTGGCCCGGGACGATCTCGTTCTTGGCGTTGACCACGCCGACCAGAGGCCGCGCAAGCTCGGCGTCCGTGTAACCCATGGCCTTGAAAAGGGATCTGTGCGGCGCGCGTTTCAAACCGGTCTTCATCACATCGCTGCGCATACCGCCCGCCTCCTGCCTTAATATGCGGCGTTCCGCCGGGAACAGGGTTAGGAACATCTTATCAGACGCGCGAGGTCGGATGCAACCCCGGGAACGGGAAAGTGTTTTTCAATAGGATTTGGCTCTGCTTGGAAAAAAGATATGAATGATGGCTCTTTGCGACGCATCGGTTATAGACGCATCGGTTATAATGTTGGTAGAGAGGCGGTTTTTCACACCGCAAAGAGGGGGTGGCCCGGTGCTTGAAAAGCCTAGGGGAAAACTGTTATCCATCTGCACCGAACACCACCTGGCCCTGGTCTATCTCTTTGGTTCCCAGGCCGGGGAGGGGCTTGCGCTGCTTGAGGGCAGGACCTTTCGAACCGGCGATGCCCTGGCCGATCTCGATGTGGGCGTCGTGACGAAAATCCCCCTGCCCGAGGCGGTTGCCAGGACAAAATACTATGCCTCCCTGTACGACGAGTTCACGGACCTATTCGCGCCCTTTACGCTCGATCTGTGTTTGCTGGAGGAGAATCACTCCGTCTTCCAAATGGAGGCCATGAACGGCATCTGCATTTATTACTGTGATGAACGGACGCGGGAGGATTACGAGATGCGAATCCTGCGCCGCGCCGCCGATTTCCGCCCGTTCCTGGCGCGATACCTCCGCGAAGTCCTGGAGGAGGTCTGAGAAATGCTCAATGCGGTCCTCGTGCAACAACGGCTGTCGCTGATCGCGGGCTACCTCGCGGAGTTGGAGAGGTTGGCCGGGATTGGGAAGGAGTCTTTCTTGGGCGACAGGGACAAGATCGCCACCGCCGAGAGTTATCTGCGGCGCTCGCTCGAGGCCGTCTTTGATGCCGGGCGCCATATCGTGGCCAAAACAGGGGCGATCGATCTGGCCGGCGAGTACAAGTCCATCGTCAAAGGCTTGACGCAAAAGGGTATTATTGATGCGGATCTTGGTCGAAAACTGACGTATTATTCCATTTCTAAACAGGAGGTGTAAATTTTGGGTAAATTACGGTATATCAATTGTTGTTTGGGGGCATTATTAACTATTTTCTTCATGAATGGATGTAAAACTACATATATTGTGGCAAAAAATAATATTAATATATATAAAAACCAATATGATCCTGCCTTTTATATGGACAAACAAAATAAAATTAAGTTAATTTTAAAAAATGGGGAAAGAGTTAAGTTACTTAAGATAAAATATGATAAGAACTATGCAGCATATAAAGTCATGTTGAGTAATGGTGACATTGGTTATATCTTTTCTGGTTCCTCCATGAAATTTGAAGAAATCGATTGAAGATGACATTTATACAAAAGCTATCCAATAAAAATATAGTAAAGAAATATATTAAAGATTATGAAGCTAGCGAAGACAATGTACATCGTTCACAAACCATATCAACTCTTGATCGGTTAGTGCGATCTGATCCAGCGAGAGCTTGGGGAATAATACTTGATTTAGTCGCGGTAACCGCCAATGAATCGTTACTAGCCTTCTTGGCCGCTGGTCCTATTGAGGATTTACTGGTTCATCATCCAGAAATGATCGATAAAATTGAACATGATTCTTTAATCGATGAAAAGTTATGCGGTGTTTTAGATTGTGTCTGGAAAAACGGATTGCCTGATGAAACTTGGACAAGGTTACAACGTATCGTCGACAGGCAATATAAGGATCTGATCCTCGAAATGCAACGGATTCTTAAGGTACGTGGCTACGATATCGAAGGCGAGGAAGGATACACCGGGCCGAAGACTAGGGAAGCGGTGAAACGGCTCAGGAAGGTTACGGGGAAGCCATTGGCATCCGTAGAGGAAATAGTTGATGAGCTACATGAGTGAAAGGAGTAAACACCCTCGAAGGATGAGCGACGATGCGCACAGTGCGCCGACGGATCCCAATCTTGCCGGTTGTCCTCGTCATGGTGACGCTCCTTGCGCCTGTTTACCTGGAGCGGGTAAACGCTCAATCCGATCCGATATTATCGAGATCCGTATCAACGATGTGGTCAAGTTCATCCAGCAGGACAAGGGCCGGGTTGTCCTGCTGGTGCTTTATGCCTCCTGGTGCCCGAGCTGCCAAAGATTCTTCCCGGAGTTGCTGAGGTTGGCCGGCGGTTATATGTCCCGGGAGGTGGACGTTCTGGCGCTTTTGTTGGACGATACCAAGGAGGAGGCCGGGGGCTCTTTACGGCCTCATTCTTCCTCGCCGCCGGCCTCATCATCGCGGCGGGTGGACCGGAGCTACGTATCGACCCTGCGGCCCTCGATTGGGGGACGATCCCGGCCGGTACACCCGGCTCCACGTCGTCCCAGGGAGGGGACGGGCCGAAAGGGTTTCCTCCGCCGTGGTAGAATCAAGGAGGAACGTCTCATCCAGCGAAAGGGAGGATCGCCTTGGCGAACGTAAACGAAAACTACCTCAAGCTGCCCGGGAGCTATCTCTTTTCCGAGATCGCCCGGCGGGTGAACGAATACAAGGCCGCGCATCCCGGGGCGGAGATCATCCGCCTCGGCATCGGCGACGTGACCAGGCCCCTGGTGCCCGCCGTGATCGAGGCCTTTCACCGGGCCGTCGCGGAGATGGGCACCGAGGCCGGCTTTCGCGGCTACGGCCCGGACCAGGGCTACGATTTCCTGCGCCAGGCCGTGGTGGAGCATGACTACGGCGCGCGCGGAGTGCGGATCGACGCGGACGAGGTCTTCATCAGCGACGGGGCCAAGTGCGACACGGGCAACATCCAGGAGCTCTTTTCCCAGGACAGCGTCGTGGCGGTCACCGACCCGGTCTACCCGGTCTACGTGGATACCAACGTCATGGCCGGCCGTAGCGGCGACCCGGGCCCGGACGGCCGCTTTGACCGCCTCGTCTACCTGCCCTGCACGGAGGAGAACGGGCTCAAGCCGCCCCTGCCGCGCGACGATGTAGACCTGATCTATCTCTGTTTCCCCAACAATCCCACGGGCATGACCCTGGACCGGGAAGAGCTGAAGGCCTGGGTGGATTACGCCCGCGCGCGCCGGGCGATAATCCTTTTTGACTCGGCCTACGAGGCCTATATCCGCGAGCCCGGGATCCCCCACAGCATTTATGAGATCGAGGGCGCGCGGGAAGTCGCGATCGAGTTCAGGAGCTTTTCCAAGACCGCCGGCTTTACGGGCACGCGCTGCGCTTATACCGTGGTGCCCAAGACCGTCATGGTCCGCGACCGCCAGGGCGGCGCGCACGAGGTGAACAAGCTCTGGCTCCGCCGCCAGACCACCAAGTTCAACGGCGTCTCCTACCCCGTACAGGCCGCGGCCGCGGCGGTTTACACCCCGGAGGGCAGGCGGCAGATCGGCGCGGTCATCGATTATTACATGGAGAACGCCAGGATTATCAGGGAGGGCCTGACCGGGCTCGGGCTCAAGGTCTACGGCGGGGTCAACGCCCCCTACATCTGGCTCAAGACGCCGGGCGGCATGAGTTCCTGGGATTTCTTCCAAAAACTCCTGCACGAGGCGCGGGTGGTGGGCACGCCGGGCGTTGGTTTCGGCCCCAGCGGCGAGGGCTTTCTCCGCCTGACGGCCTTTGGCGACCGGGACAAGACCATGGAGGCCATGGAGAGGATCAAGAAACTTGGCGTATGAGGCGGGATGGGGACGATGGCGCTCTGCAGCGAGACGGCGCTCTACGCCCCGGTCAAAGCCCTCCTGGCCTCCCAGGGGTACGAGGTCAGGGGGGAGGTGCGGGGCTGCGACCTCGTGGCCGTGCGCGGGGACGAGATGGTCGTGGTTGAGCTCAAGCCGGCCATGAACCTGACCCTGGTCCTCCAGGGGGTCGACCGGCTCAAGCTCACGGACGCCGTCTACCTGGCCGTGGCCGCTCCGCGCCGGCGTTCGCGGCGTTTTCCCCATGAGGCCGTGCAGCTCTGCCGCCGCCTGGGGCTGGGGCTGATCCTCGTCCACCTGGCCCGCGTGCCCCGGGCCGAGGTGGTCTGCGACCCCGGGCCCTACCATCCCCGTCCCGCGTACAGGGAGCGCCGGCTCCTCCTGCTGGAATACAGGCGGAGGACGGGCGATCACAACACGGGCGGCGGCAACAGGCGGCCCGTGGTCACGGCCTACCGCGAGGAGGCCCTGCGCCTCGCCTGCGAGCTTGAGCGCAGGGCCGAGGCAAAGGTGAAAGATCTCCGGGAGGCCACCGGCAACGAGAAAGCCGGCCAGGTGCTGTTGCGCAACGTCTACGGCTGGTTCGAGCGGGCCGGGCGGGGCGTCTACCGGCTGACCCCCCGCGGACGGGCCGCGCTAAATGAGTATGCCGAAGTCATCGCGGGCTGGCGGACGTTCCAGGAGGGAGGCGAAGGTTGTAGCCAAAACGAGTTGACGAAATAGCTAATACGCGATACAATTTTAGCTATCCCAAGAAGCGCGGTGATCGATCGTGAGAGTCACCACCACGGATCTGCAGAATGCTTTCGGGAAATACCTTTCCCTAGTAGAAAAGGAAGATATTATCATCCTCAAGAACGGGAAGGGCGTGGCCAAACTCGTTCGCTACACCGAGCCCGAGTATTTCCTCGTCCACGAAGAGGCAAAAGCGTATAAGACAACAAGAAAAGTCAGCTATGAAGAGTATATGTCGCTGATTAATTCATCGGAGCAACGATACGAACTGATCGACGGCGAAATTTATCTGATGGCTTCACCAAGTTTCGGTCATCAAGTTATCGTGAACGAAATAGCAGGACGGTTTTATAATTATTTTAAAGGGAAAAACTGCCGATCGGTGACAGCACCGTTGGATATCAGGCTTTTCGGTTATGCGACCAAGTTTGAAGAAGATCCAAATGTCGTTCAGCCTGATGTGGTTGTGATCTGTGATGAGGAGAAAGTTAACGAGGAAAATAAATATGTGGGTATACCCACACTGATTGTGGAGGTACTGTCTCCATCGACAAGAGGCAAGGACATGGCTATAAAATTGAATCTTTATATGAAAAGTGGCATTTCGGAATACTGGGTTGTCGATCTAGAAAATAAAATGGTCATTCAATACTCGTTTTCTCAAGAAAGGGATATTGAAAGCATGAATAGTTTTAAAAAGGGAGATGTAATCAAATCAATTGTCTTTGAAGGACTGGAGATACCATTGGGAGATATTTTCTCGGCGCTGGGCACCGCGGGAAAAGCCGGAGGATCCATCGTTTCGTGACTGCGGGTGATATTCATGGCGGCTGCCAGGCGCGGGAGACGCGGCTTTATCCCCGGCGAGACACCCGTTTCGCCAGGGGATATGCTGGCTTTTGCCTGCCAGCGGTGCGGGGGTTGCTGCAGGTGGACCACGCCCTACGTCACGCCGTACGACGTTTGGCGCCTCGCCCGCCATACCGGGTTCTCCACGGACGAGATCCTAGATCGCACCGCGCTCTTCCAGGACGGGGAGGGGACGCCCCTCCTGCAGCTGGCTCTCGATCCCATCTCCGGGGACTGCTGTTTTTTGGCGCGCGAGTCCCAGAGCTGCCTTGTCCATCCCGCGCGGCCGTTCTCCTGCAGGGCTTTCCCCCTGGGCGTCCGGCACGGCCCGGGCGGAGACAGGCTGTGCAAGGTCCGTACTCTGCCTGAATGCCGCGGCGAGGGGCGGGGCAATCTGACCGCCGGCGGTTATCTGGCGGCCAACCTGACGCCCGAGGACTGGACCTGGTCAAGGGCATACGCGGCGTTGCGCCGCGACGTTTTCTCGGGAGATGGGAGACTGGCTGTCGACGGGGAATTTCTCGCGTACTACCTGCAAACTCTCTTCGACCTGGACAGGTTGGGGAGAGCGGATTACGCCGAGCTCTGGGCCGGGGCCGCCTGTAGGGTCCGCCGGGCGCGCCATCTATCCGGGATTCGCGGGCATGCCTGGGAATCCGGGTGCTAAAGGGGCATGTACCGGACCCGGCGCAGCCAGCGCCCGGCGCTTTTCAGCAGGCGCCGCGCCGCGGCGCGTGTGCCGCGCGCCAGCCGCGCGCAGGATCCAGCGGCCAGGTCCGCGGCGCGGGCCGCAAAGGCGGGGAGTTTGCGGGGCAGGAGCACCGATGCGCGGAGATCATAGAACTGCAGTCCGATCCGGCGGCCGTCGGCCCGGAAAGCCAGCGGCGGTGGGAGAGGCCTGCCGGTGAGTTCGGTTTGTGCCCGGTTGACGCGACCGAGCCCGATGTAGACCAGGGCGGCCAGGATCAGGCAGGCTATGATACAGCAGAGGCGCGCGGCCAGGGCGGCGCGGACGTGAGCCTGCGCCTGCCGGCTGGCGGGAGGCCGGGGATGCCCATCTGCAACATGCGCCGCCAGGCCCGTACTCCCGGCGGCCGCAGTCCAGACAGTTCGAGCAGGCTCGGGATGCGGCGCGGGGATTCCGCCGCGGCCAGAGCGGGCCGCACCCAGCGCGCCATGGCCGTGTCCGTGGCTCCCCAGGCGGCCATGACCAGGAGGATCCCCACATACAAGAGGATCAGGTTGCGCCAGATCTCCGCCGCCGGTTTGCGCATCCGTCAAGGCCCCCACACGTTTCACGCCATTCTATGCCTCCCGCCGGGGTGTTAGAAGACCGTACCGGCGCGCTACGCGCCCTCATCCTGCCTTGGCCCGCGCGGGGTCAAAACCGCGGCTCCTTTCGTGGCCTTGCGGAGATCGAGATAGAGCCGGCCGCGGCGGATGTGCCACGCGCCCCCCGCATCCGGTTGGGCGACAAAGGGGCCGAGGAGCCAAAAAAGACCGGCGCCGCGCAGCGGCTGGAACGAGAGTTCGTCGCCCGCGCGCTCGATGCAGAACGTGACCCGGAGCGGAAAGCGCAGCGGCCCGGTGTAGAGCTCGGCGCGGAGTACGGCCCTGCCGCCGAGATCGTCGAGCGACAGGCGGCCGTCCGGGCCGAAGCGCAGCTCGCCCCGGCAATGCAGTTCGGTAAAGGTAAGGGTGCCGACGAGTCTGGCCGAGGCCATCCACCCCAATGACCTTAGCATCTCCATGGGGCGGCGTGGCAAACCGCGCCGTGCTCACGGCCGTTCGACGATCTTGACCGCCTCCTCGGCCAGGCCTGCCGTCTCGGCCACCAGGCGGCCGATGCGGGCGGCCTCCTCCGAGGTGAGGTTCCGCCCGCGGATCACGACGGTCGCCTCCCCGCCGGCCACGGAAACCGCCGCCTTCTCCCAGCCCTGGAGCGCCAGCAGCGCCTCGGCCTGGTGCTCGGCGGCCTCGATCTTCGTCAGGCGCCAGATTGCCTCTTCCGCGGCGTCCCTGATCCCGCCGGCCGTCTCCGCCGCGGTCAGGATGGTTTCGAGCGCCTCCCTCTGGCGGCTGTGTTCCGCGTCGCGCGCCAGGCGGAACGCGGCGGTGGAATCCGCGGAAGGATCGCGTGCCGGCGGCGCGGGGGTGAGCGCGGCGCTGACCGCGGTGCCGCGGGGTCTCGGGCGGCCGCATCCTCCGCCCCAGATGAGCGCGGCGCAGAATCCCGCCAGGATCAACAGGGCCAAGCGACGTGCGTGGAGGACTTGTATGGTCGTCATTCTGTTTCCGCCTCCCGGGCAAAGACCATGATGCGGTGCAGGCCGAGGCCGAGATAGACCGCGGCGGCCCGCGCCAGATTCGCCCGGATCGCCGGGTCTTGCGCCCCGTCCGCCACCACGATGGCGCCGGCGACCCGCGCGGCGGTCGACAGCGTGCCGATCGGGGCCTCGCTGCCGTCCGCGCGCCTAGCCAGGGCCAGGGTCGTTTCCTCCGTCTCCTCGGTGGTGATCTCCACGCTCCCGTCCTGGCCGCGGTTTTCCACCGTCCGCCGGTTGCGTCGGCGGTTTTCCTCCCATTGGCTGCCGCTGGAGGTGGCGAGGGTCAGGCTGACCCGCACCCGGCCGGCCCCGGCGATCTGGCCCAGGATGCCCGCCAGTTCGCGTTCCAGGCGCCGGATCTCAGGCTCCGTCCGATACTGCCCCCAGTCTCCGCCTGCCCGCGGCGCCGTCTGCCCCGCCGCGGGTTGCATCGCGCCGCGCGGCGCGGGCCGGAACAGGAGCAGCAGGACAGCACCGCCCACGGCGAGATACAAGAAGACCAGCAGCTTGCGGCGGTCTGCGCCGCGGAAAAGGGGCGCAGCCCACTTGGCAAAGAGCTCCATGAACCGCCGGAGTATATTCTCAGCCAACGCGCTTCACCTCGATCGCCGCCAAAGGCAGCGCGAAATCGCGGGCGATCGCGCGCCCGATCCGTCCGGGATCGGCCGCCCCCTCCACCAGGATGCGCAACCGCGCGCCCCCATCCGCGCCCCTTCCCACTTCCACGCCGGCCACCCGCGCGCCCAGGATCCGGCAGTACTCCTCCACGGCGCGGGACAGTTCCTCCCGGCTTGCCTCATGCAAAGCCGCGAGGCCGGCCGCGGTTACGCGGGCGCCCGCCTGAACCGGCGACGCCGGTGCTGGACCGTTGTACGCCGGGCGCAGGAACCGGCCGGGATCGAAGTCGAGGCGGAGGACGGCGCCCAGCGGCTGCATCAGGATGAGCACGACGAGGAGCCCCAGTACGACCCGGGCAAAACGGCGCAACTCCCCCTCGGGCAAGACCAGTTCCAAGAATCCCAGCGCGATGGCTGTCCCCACCAGCCGCCGTAGCCACGAGGCGAGGAAATCCATGGCCAACCACCCTACCTCAGCGCGTACGTGAAGTTACCCAGGGCGACCAGGATGGTGAGCCCCAACAAAAAGGCCAGGCCTACCAGGGCGGTGACGGCAAAGAGCAGGATGAAGCCGCCCCCGATGGCCTGCAGCGCGTCCGCGAGCCTGCTGTCGCCCAGCGGCTGGACCAGCGCGGCCGCCAGGCGGTAGATAGCCGCCAGGGCCAGGATCTTGACGAGCGGGAAGGCGGTGAGCACCAGGACGGTCCAGGCGCCGAAGCCGCCCACCGTGTTCTTTAGCAGCAGGGAACAGCCCGCCACCGTCTCCATGGCGTCCGAGAGCCCCTTGCCGACCACCGGGACGAAGGTGCCGGAGACATACTTGGCCGTGCGCAAGGCCACCCCGTCGGCGGCCGCGGCCGCCACGCCGCGCACGGTCACGAGGCCGACGAAACCCGCCAGGATGACGCCCGCGGCGGCCACGGTCAGGTCGCGGAGCAGGCCGGCCAGCCTCGACAGGGAAAAGCCCTCGGCGAGGTGGCTGACGAGCGTGACCACGGCGGTGAGGGAGGCCAGAGGCAGGACGAAATCGAGCACGAGATGGCCGATGGCGGCCACGCCGCCCACGATGAGCGGGTTGAAGAGCGCCGCTGTTGCCGCGGCGCCGACCGAGGCCAGGAGCGAGCAGACCACGGGGATCAACGCGTACATGAAGCCGACCAGGTCCCCGATCGCGTCGCGGCTGAGCCCCAGCGTGGCCAGGAAGCTGTTGGCGGCCAGGCCCATCATGACGAGGTAGCAGACGTAAAAAGCCAGCCTGTTCGTGCCCTCGGGGGCAAAGCTGTTGCCGAGGTGGGCGAGGAGGGCGCAGAGCACCGCCAGAAGCACCAGCTTGCCCAGGAGGTGCGCGTTCAGGGCCAGCTCGCGCGCGAGGCGCAGGAGGAGATTCCGCGCCAGCCCGCCGGGGGAGAAGGTTTTCCCTCCGGCCTCCGCCGGGCGGAAATCCGGCAGATAGGGGCGGATCTCAGCGTCCACGCTGCCCAGGAAGCGCTGCAGATCCCCGGTGTCGAGGGCCGACAGCTCGGCCTCGACCACGCGGTCCACGGGGGCCGCGGCCTGGGGCCGGGCCTGGAATGCCAGGGACGAGATCGAGATTAGGAGCACTGGCAAGAAGCGCGAGGCGGGCACCCCCCGGTGATCAGAACAGTTTTGCCAGGACAAACCGATCGGCATGATTGGAATGGGTTTCGGGGACTCCGTTGCGCCCCTTGGGGGGAGTTATCCACCCCGTTCCGGAGATTGGAGCCCCGTCTTTCAAGTTCGAATCGACATTCGGGCGTCTACGCCGCATACCAGGTTGGACCGCTGAAAGAGCCACTTGCGTGGCTAGGGGACCCGAGAGCCGTCGGTCATGTCCGGGCGCATACTGGCTTGGGTTTGGATGCTTCCAAAAGATGACTGCTTTTGGTTGATGGGTATCGCTTTGCCTATTGACAGGCATCATGACATCTCCGGAGCCGACCGGGTTGGTCATTTGCTAATTAAAAAAGCCTTAGCATCATATCCAGGATGGCCACCATGACCGGGAGGGCCAGGACGAGGATGGCGGCCTTGCCGACCAGTTCCACCTTGCCGGCCAGGGCTCCCTCGCCCGCGTCGCGGCAGACCTGCGCGGCAAAACCCGCGAGGTAGCAAACCCCGACCACCTTTAGGGCCGTCTGCAGGAAGACGGGGTTCAACTCGGCGCGCGCCGCCATGCCGGCCACGGTCTGCACCACCCCCCGCAGCCTGCCGACGGCCAGGGCCAGGAGGCAGGCGCCCGCCGCCAGGCTGAGCAGGACGGCCATTTCCTGGCGGAGGGGGCGGATGGCGGTTAGCAGGACGGCGGTGACGAGGGCAAAAGCCAGCACGGGCAGGAAGTCCACGCGAACCCTCCTGAGCACGGCATGATGAGGCATGGCGCCTGAATCCGGCTCCGGATCATCAGATCTCACAGCCCAAAGACGGCGCGCACGTCCACAAAGAGACGCTGGATGAGCTGGATCACCATGAGAAGCACGATGACCATCCCGGCCAGGGTGAGCATCTGTCCCTGCTCTTCCTTGCCCGCCTGCTTCAGGACCATGTTAAGGACGGAGATCAGGATGCCAAGGCCGGCGATCTTGAAGATCAGGTTGATGTCCACGGCGCGCTTACCCCCTGCCGGACCGGATGGACTCGGGATCGGGATTGGCATCACGATCGGAGTCGAGTCCCGCTCCACGTGGTTTCGATACCGATGCCTATACCGACGCCGGCCCGATTGCAAAAGCTTCCGAACCGCTGCTAATACAAGATGATCGCCGCCATGGCCCCCAGGCTGAAGCCGAGGTACTGCCAGACGCGCTTGGCCCTGGCCTCCCTGGCCTCGGCCTCGGCCTGGAACCGGGCGAGGGAGGCGCGGGCCAGGGCCAGGTGTTTTTGCTGGTCCTGGCGGTCGCTGCCGCCGAGCACCGCCCCCAGCCTGGCCATGGCCTCGGCCTCGGCCGGGGCGAGCTTCAGGTCCTCCGCGCACGCCGTGACGGCTTCGCGCCAGATCCGCGCCAGAGGCCGGCCGTCATTCTGAGCGAGGGCATGCGCCACGGCGCGCAAAAAGCTTCCGGCCTCGCCGCCCGCGGCCCGCGCCGCGCGCTCCAGCGCCTCGGCAAGCGGGAGCGAGGCGTAGGTTATGTCCGACTCCAGGTGCTGCAAGGCCGCGGACAGCCTCTCGATCGCGGCCACACGCGCGCTGAGACCGGCGGCCATCAGACAGCCGAAACCGCCCGCGCCGGCCACGATGCACATGGCGCCCACGATACGGAGCATGCGCTCACCCCTGTCTGCGGCTGCCGGACGGGCTCGTAGAGGCCGCGCACGGTCCCCGGCCCCCGGCTGGCGTCCAGCACCACCAACCGCTGAAAGTATCCCCCGGCCAGGATCCGCCCCAGGATCGG
Source organism: Patescibacteria group bacterium (assembly GCA_050260175.1). GTDB lineage: Bacteria > Bacillota > UBA4882 > JAAYXC01 > JAAYXC01 > JBLNBS01. Next base: position 18,159 of record JBLNBS010000110.1, read on the forward strand.
GCGATGCCCCGCCTCCTCGGGGCTGCCGGCGTGGGCCGTGGCCAGGACGGCGACGCCCGCCTTGGCCGCCTCCGCCACCGCCTCGGCATCCTCCGGCCGGCCGATCTCGTCGGTGGCCAGGACCTGGGGTCCCATGGCGCGCAGCATGAGGGAGATGCCCTCGGCCTTGGGCGCGCCGTCCAGGACGTCGGTGCGCGGACCCACATCCAGCTGCGGACGGCCGAGGTAGGTGCCGGCTACTTCGGAGCGTTCGTCGACGAGACTGACCTGCAGCCCCGGCAGCCCGAGATCCGGCCTGCCCAGACTCGCCAGGCGGACCAGGTCGCGCAGGAGGGTGGTCTTGCCGCAGCCTGGCGGCGAAAGGATCAGGGTGGAGAGGAGGGCGCCGTTCTTGACCAGGGCGGGCAGGAGCGGGAGGCCCGCCCCGGGGATCGATCTCGCCAGGCGGAGATGGAGGGAGCTGACCTGGCGCAGGAGCCGGATCCGGCCGCCCTCGAGGACCGCGTGGCCGGTAAAACCCAGCCGGTGCCCGCCGGGCAGGGTGATAAAGCCCTGCCGGAGCTCCTCCTCGAGCGCGTAAACCGAATGCTGGGTCATGAGCTGGAATGTGGCCTGCAGATCCTCGGCCGTCACGGCCTGGCCGAAGGCGCCGCCGAGGTTCAACTCGCCCGCGGGGGCTATCGCCTGGAGGGGCTGTCCGGCGCGCACCCGGATCTCGCGCCAGGCGCGGCGCGCGGCCTCGGGCTCGGCCAGGATGAGACGGCGCAGGTTGGCGGGGAAAAAAACGGGCCAGGGCTCGGGCGAGACGATCAAGGCCAGTCCCTCCTCGCCCTATCTCTATGGGGACTGGCCCTGCTTTATGCCTGGCGTTGAGATCCAAGGCTCTTGCCCCCGGCGGCCCGCGCCGCTTCGCGCGGGCCGCCGGGGCTTAGGCGTCCAGGTACGGGGGGGGCTCGTTGTCCTCCTCCTCGTCGTCCGCGCCGTAGAGCTGCATTTCCAGTCGCGTGAGATCCTCGTCGATGGTCTCGAGGTAGAGATCGGCGTCCTCCTGGGCTTCCTCCAGGTCGGCCAGGGCATCGGCCAGGGCCTGGGCCAGGTCGAGCAGGCTGTCCCAGGCCGCCTTTTCTCCGCCGTCCGGCGCAGCGGGCAGCGCGGCAAGGCTCGCGCGCAGCTGCTCCAGCTTTTCTTTTACCCGCTCCACGCGGCACCCCCGTTCCTATGCCGTGGAGATGGCCTGGGTCGGGCAGTCGTCCACGGCCCCCCGGCAGCACTCCTCGTCCGCGGCGGGCACGGGATTTGCCTTGGCGTCGGCCTTCTGGTCCTGGTTCCAGTCGAACACGCCGGGGCATTGATTCACGCAGAGCCCGCAGGAGATGCAGAGATCCTGATCGACATGAACCTCCAAAACAACATCACCCCGTAGCTATTATGCCCGCGCCAGGCCTGGCATGCAACCGGGACAAAGCCATAGCACCCCGAGGCACGCGACACATAGGATGAGCGTGAAAGGGGGCAAGTCTTTTGGGCCATCACCATCATCGCTGCCGCGGGGAACGCGATCCGATGTTCTGCTGCCCGCCGGGTATGATTCCCGCCGTGGAGCGCCGCGGAAGGCATCACCACCGCCGTGAGGACAGGTATTTTTGCTGCACACCCGCCTGCCTGGGGCCCCGGCCCATGCCCAGATGCCCGGGAATGGGGATGGGCGTGGACTTGATGGAGAAATAACTCAGAGTTTGTGCGACTAACCTAATTTATGGCATTCGGAGCACAAACTCTGGTATCATGTACCACGCGGTGCCACTGTATCTAGTGGTCCGTGGCATTACGCGCATAGGCTCCTAAGCGGGGGCGGCACAACGCCCCCGCTTTTGCATCCACCTTGGCAATGGCCAGAATAAGTCCGAATCCTTGGCCGAACCCGGACCTCACCCGGCATCCGTGCCGCCCTCTCCTGTGAGGAGAGGGCATGGACGACGGGGCGTAGGCCTAGTGCTCCCCCTCGCGGGAGACGGACATGGCAGCCGCTCCGGCCGCCACTCGCCCCCGGCCCGCCGGCGCAGCTCCAGCGCCCGCCTGTCCGGGGTGATGGAGACGTCGAGCACGGGCCCGGGCGCGGGGTCGAGCAATTCGCGGTTGGCGGCCGGACGGAGGGCGCCGGTGGCGAGATGATAGACCTTGAGGGTGCGGTCGCCGAGGTCCCAAAAAAGCGCTTCGTCCCCCCGGAGGCCGTGGTACTGGTCGCCCGTACCCAGCTTGACATAGCGGCCGCCGGGACGGCGCAGCCAGATCTCCGCAAGCGAGGGCTCGCGGGTCCAGTCAGCGCCCGGGCCCGGTTGCAGGGGCGGGACGATCAGGACGAGAGTGCGGTCGGGCCGGAGGAGGTAATGGTAGCCGAGACCCCTGCCGAGCTTTTTTAGCTCGTTTGCCAGCGGAAAGGGCTCCGGGCGGCCGGTGGCGAGGTCCAGCCAGTGGTGGCGTAGCGCAAGGGCAAAGCCCCCCTTTCTTTTCTGCCCGGCCTCCGTAACCAGGGCGGTGGCGCCGCAGACGGCCTGGAGGAAAAAACCCCGCCCCCGGGCTGCCAGTCGCGATTGGCCTTGTTCAGCAAGACACGCATTTTACCCGTGGTGAGGTCGTAGAGCCCGATGATCATCCCGTCAAACAACGCCCAGTATTCCACCGGCAGGTAGAAGAGGTAATCGTGCAGAACTAGTGGCAAGGTAAAACACCCAAGGGAGGTCTCTCCATGTCCGCCGTTTATGCCGTATACCGTTCTTCCCTCGGCGACGGTTACCTCCTGCTCGAGGACGGCCGGGTCCGGATCCTCACCCTGCCGGGCACGCCCGAGGCCCGTTTTTGGGCCGAGGTCCGGGCCAGGCTGGGCCTTGACCAAAAGGACGTGCGCGAGGCGGCCGGCGCGCCCGAGGCCCGCGAGGTGGAGGAATACCTGGCGGGCCGGAGGAAGGCGCTCGGTTTTGCCGTGGATCCGCCCGGCACCGCGTTCCAGCGGCGGGTCTGGGCGGCTCTGCGCGAGATACCCCATGGCACGACGGCCACTTACGGCGAGGTGGCGGAGAAGGTCGGCCGGCCCGGGGCCGCGCGGGCCGTGGGGGCCGCCTGCGGGGCCAATCCCATTGCCCTGGCCGTGCCCTGCCACCGCGTGGTCGGCGCGGGCGGCAACCTGACCGGCTTTGGCGGCGGCCTGGAGATGAAGGCGCAACTGCTCCGCATGGAACAGGGAAGTCGGACCTGAAGAGATGAGCGGATTCATCGTCTCCGTGCGTGCTTGCCCCTCTTACGAGCCGCATGAGGTCGAGCGGGCGCTGGCAGCGATCTTCGGCGATCTCGGCGGCATCGGCAATTTTGCCAAGCCCGGGCGGACGGTCCTCGTCAAGCCCAACCTGCTGGCCGGGGATCCCCCGGAGCGGGCGGTCACCACCCACCCCGAGGTGGTGCGGGCGATGACGGCGGCGCTGCGCGGCGCGGGTGCGGCCGTCCTGGTGGGTGACAGCCCGGGAATCGGCTCCTGCCGTGGCGTGGCGGAAAAGACCGGCGTGGGGCAGGCGGCGCGTGCCGCCGGCGGGGAGGTGGCCCCTTTCGATCGCGTGACCTTCATCAGCGGCTCGCGGCGGCGCTTTGAGGTGGCGGTCGAGGTCGCCCGGGCCGACCTGGTGGTGAACCTGCCGAAACTCAAGACGCACGGCATGATGACCATCTCCGGGGCGGTCAAGAACCTCCTGGGCTGCATGGTAGGCCTGCGCAAACCAGGCTGCCATCTCGAGTGCCAGGGGACGAGGGATTTTGCCGCCCTGCTCCTGGACCTGTCTGAGGCCGTGGCCTCCGGCCTGACCGTCATGGACGGCATCCTGGCCATGGACGGTCCCGGGCCGCGCCACGGCCGGGCCCGCCACGCGGGACTGCTGCTCGGGGCCACGGACCCCCTGGCGCTGGACTTTGTCCTGGCGGACATCACCGGCATACCCGCCGCGGACGTGCCCCACCTGCGCCTGGCCATTGAGCGGGGATTGCCCCAGGCCGACCCCGCCAATCGCCGCATAGCGGGCGACGCCGCGCTGCGGATCGAGGATTTTCAGCCGCCGCCGCGGCTGCGGTCCAGCGACTTCTCCGTCCCCGGCTTTCTCCTGGGGTTCGCGCGCAACAATCTCACCGCGCGCCCCGCCGTGAGGAAGACTTGCACGGATTGCGGCATCTGCCGCACGGTCTGCCCGGCGGGCGCCGTTACGGGGGGCCGCGGCCGGGCTGGCATCGACCTCGGGAAATGCATTAGATGTTACTGCTGCGAAGAGATGTGCCCGCGGGGGGCGATCGAACTGCGGCGCGGACTATTGGGCCGGCTGTGGCCCTGGGGGTGATTTCCTTCGCCCGTGCCGACTGGCGCTGTCTCCTTTTCGACCTGGACAACACCCTGTATCCCGCCCAGGCGGGCCTTTTGCCCCATATCGACCAGCGGATCAACGACTACCTCGCTTTGCGGCTGGGCCTGGAGGGCGAGGCCATCGACCGGCTGCGCCGGGAGTACTGGCGCAAGTACGGCACGACCCTGAGGGGCGTCAAGGAGAACCATGGCCTCGATCCCCTGGAATACATCGCCTATGCTTACGACGTCGAGGTCGGGGAGTTTCTTAGGCCAGATGGGAACCTGGCCGGTATGCTGCGCCGCCTGCCCTGGAAAAAGGCGGTCTTCAGCAATTCGCCCGCGGACTATGCCGCCAAGGTCCTGGCCGCGCTCGGCGTCGCCGGGGAGTTCGAGCGCATCTTTGGCATCGACTACGCGGAGCACCGCGGCAAGCCCGATCCCGAGACCTACCGCATGGTCCTGGCCGAGCTGGGCCTCACCGGACCGGCCTGCGTGATGATCGACGATCTCGCCGCCAACCTGATCCCAGCGCGCGAGCTGGGCATGACCACGGTCTACGTGGGCCGGGACGCGCCGGCGTGGGCCGATTTCCGCCTGGATTCCATCTTGGATCTTGAAAAT
>JBLNBS010000111.1:0-17134 GCA_050260175.1 Patescibacteria group bacterium
AGAACTCCACCGAGTAATTGGTGCTGATATAACCCGAGACCAAACCGCTTCTGGCGTATTGGCCCGCGGTTTCGGTGCCGTCCACGCTGATGGCGCCGCCGAATCCGTCCCGGCCGGAACTCACCCAGGTCGGGTCCTTGGCCGGTTCTACGGCATCCGAGTCTCCAAAGACGAGGTCGAGCCCGTTGGTCGAGGCGTCATAGACCGTCTGCCCGGAGAGTTCGTCAAAGTGCCATAAAGCCACGGTATCGGCGTCGGCGGAAAACCGGCAGCCGCTCCGTGTGGCGACGATCGTGTAAGTCCTGGTCGTCGTGCCGTCGGCGGCGGTGACCACGATCGCGATGGCTTCGGCTTCGCCGGCGTTCAGGTCGATGGTCGCGGAGGGATTACCGGAGATCACGGGGACCCCCTCCACCGTAACGGTCGCGCCGTCGTCAGCCGTCGTGGGCGTTACGGTGACGCCGGTGATCGAATACGGCACATCCACCGTGTAGTCGGTTACAGCGGGGGAGAAGGCGGGGGTAAGCGTGCCTGAGGAGATTGCCAAGCCGCTCAGCGAGGCGTCGTCGGCCGGGGGTGGAGGTCCACAGCCCGCCATGAGCAGGATCAAGGCCGGTACGATAAAGATCGCCGCGGTTCTCAGTCGCATCTCTCCATCCTCCTCATAAAAGTAACGTATTACCAGTGATTTCATGTCCCGGCGATCTATTCGAGATGCTAGTCGGTTTTTCCTTTTGCGGCTTTTTTCTTCACCCTCGACGGCCGGATCCCGGATGAGGGCGTCACGTACCGTGATATCATCGGCGCCGCGCGCCTATTGGAGTCCACCTATGCCGAATATATGTTGGACAGGGTGGGGAAGAGAGACGGCGGCATGGCAAAAATATCGTGAAGTGGACTCGAATCTTTCTTCACAAGGGACTGTCTCTCAATTAGTATTGAGTATCATCCGCTTCCGTTTTCGCTTATAATAAACAATATTGATAGGGATCGTTATTAGCAATAGAATAAATGATAAACCCATTCCTATTAATGGCATAAACCAAGTAATGAGTGGTAAATGTTGAACTATCTCTAAATGAAAAACAATATTATCGGTAACTACCTTTTTTGGCCTTATTGAGTATAGTCCATCAATATTTATTGGAATTTTGACCGTATCAGACATTTGTTTTGGATCAATTTTTATGGATTTCCCTCTCCCATATATTCGAAAGTCATAATTCTCAGGGATAGGATTATCAGAAAAACGGATATATAATTCACTATTATTAGGGATGTATAATATACAAGAATTATTCATATGCCCTTGAAATATTAATTTCCCTCTCGCCCATTTGAATGGTTCATAAGTACCTGCGAAAACAAAACTTAATATAAATACAGAAAATAATATAATATAAATCAATCCAAACCGAATTTTCATCTATCATCGCCTTCTTAACCTAAGATACTAAAAAATCGTCAGAGTACTACATGGCGCTGCCTGGCTTCCCTTTAATGTCATCGACGTTAACGATATCCGCAACAGTGACATCCTGGCCTACATCGGAAAGTTGGGGAAAGGCCTTTCGTGCCGCGCCAGCGGGCAATACCGTGGACAATGATGAGCAGAAGATGCCAATTGTGTTGTTGAAAGGTGGTTATGTAACTGGATCCCAAATATAAGCTGGAGTCACATTAGGAACAGTCGCAACCTGGGCGGAGATCGCTTCCGCCGCGATCAATCCTCGTGCCCGTCCTCGTGTTCGTGCTCCCCGTCGTGCTCGTGCTCGATGGGAAAGCCCTGGTAAACGTAGGCCATATCCGTCCTCGGCCAGAGGAACCCCTTCTTTTCCGGACAGACGAGGGCCTGCATGGTCGAGCGGACGCGCCCGGCGCAGGAGTCCACCTCCACGAGCTCGGCGGAGCCCGCGGCGTGGGTGAGGACGTGGGCCGAGTGTTCGTAGGTCACGGCCACGTGGAGGAGCCCGTCGGGGCCGAGGACGCCCAGGGGGTTCTGCATCGAGAACTTGACCGGCGTGGGGAATTTGGCGCGGGCCGTCCTGCCGGAGCGAAGATCGATATCGCTCAACACGCCGTCCTGGCCGAAGAGGTAGAGCCTCCCGCGGGCGGAATCCCAGACAAAGCCCACCAGCTCCATCCTCCCGCGCCAGAGGAGGCTCGTCCCGCCGGTACGCAAGGAGACGCGCCGGATCGCGACGGTTTCTCCTTTTCCCCCCCCGGCGGCATAGGCCAGGCTATTGCCGTCGCGCGACCAGAAAGGATGCTCCCCCCGCGCCACCGTCCTTACCCGGCGTCCCTGCAAGAGCTTGATCCAGCCTTTGTCCACAAACGCGATCGACCTGCCATCCGGCGACCAGCGGGGCGAGTAAACCCGGCCGCCGCGGTAGACCGTGTGGGCCTTGCCGCCCAGCCTGGCTACGGCCAGAGAGCCGACCGCCTCGCCGGTGCGGGTCCCGGCCACCGCCACGCCCGCGCGCGGGTGCCAGTCGCCGCCCGCCCCCCACATGAACTCGCGGGGCAGCGGCCAGACCGGCGGCCCCAGGGCCGCCCGGGAGACCTCGATCGTCAGGCAGAGGACCGCCCAGGCCACAAAGAGCCGCCGGGCTGGGCGGAATCGCGGGAGGGACGGCCTGCACCTCAAGAGCCAAAGGCTCGCCGCGGGGGATACGAGGAGCACCAAGGCCAGCATCAAAAGGGGCAGAAACCAGCCGACCAGCATGTAGATCCCGGGGGGGATGTCCGGCCAGAAGAAAGCGGCCGTCGCCAGCGTCAGCACCCGGTGCCAGAGGAGGAAGCACAGGAAAGCCGCGCCCCCCGAGAGCAGGACGGTGATGAGGAGCCGCTCGCTTCCCTTGGAGAGCAGGCTGGCGAGGAAAGCCATACCGAGCAGGGTAAAGAGGATCAGCAAGACCCAGGCAGATTCCATGCCGCGCAACATGGCCGGGGCCGGCGGATCCAGCCTCAGGCAGGCGGCGAAAAGGCCCAGCCAGGCACTGTAAGCAAGGACATTGCAGGCAAACTTGACGAGAATGAGGCCCGCGGGCGAGACCGGCTTGGCCAGCAGAAAATCGAGCGTCCTGCGGTCGGCCTCGCCGGCGAAACCCTGCAGCCCGTAGACGACGGCCAGGATCGCGGCGGCCGCCAGGACGGCCAGGGAGGCCTTGCTCCCCAGCGGAAGGGCCTGCCGTAAGAGAACCGTCCGGATAAGGAGCGGCAGGAAAAAAGGCAGGGGGAACAGGTAGGCGAACCTGTTCTGCCGGAGTTCCTTGGAGATGAGCCCGAGGCCGGCCCCTGCCGGCCGCAACCACCGCCTCAGTGTCGGCGCCATGCGCGGATCCCCCTCAAAGAAAAGGATGCCGAGTTTTGACGAATCTCTCAGCGTTTATACAGCTCGATCAACCCGTACACCCCGTTGTTCCCCAAAAGGCATCTGCCGCTCCTCGGGTCCAGGATCAGATCCGTGAACCTGAGACGCCGGAGGCGCCGGATCAACACGGCGCGCGCCCGCGCGACGTCGAGAGCGTAAAAACGGACGGTGTAGTCCGCGCCGATCATGTCGGTGACGGAGACGACGGCCAGGACATACCTTCCCGGCGGGCCGGGCCGCGGGTAGAACCGGTACCAGACGATCCCGCCCCCTCCCGGTTTCAGGTCCGGTAGGGCGAATGTCTGCAGCCCCTCACGGCGCAAAACCTCCACCCGGCTCGACGGAGCCACGAAGAGGAACGCGCCCAGGTCCGAGTCCCAATGCCAGGCGGCGCTGCGCGCGATGATTTGCGCGAACGGCTTGGCCACCCAGCTGTCGGCCTTGGCCGCGAAGAGATCCAGGCCGTAAAACACACCGGTCGAGCCGTCCTCGAGCCTGGCCTTGTAGGGGGGGGTCTTTTGACCGCAAAAGACGAGGACCTTTCCGTCCTTTGACCAGCACGGCGCCGAGCCCTTGCCGACCGCGACGGGGCGCCCGCCGTTTGGCTTGAGAACGCGGATCACGCCGTCCTCCTCAAAGGCGATATACCGGCCATCCGGCGACCAGGCCAGATCCTCGAGCGTGCGCCGGCCGGGCTTCCCCGCGTAGATCGGGCTCGGCTTGCCGTGGAGCGCCGCCAGGCCGAGGGTGTTGCCCGGCCCGGTCACGACCAGCGTGGCGCCGTCCGGGCCAAAAGCCCCTCCCGCGGCCCAGAAGGGCAGGTCGAGCCCGAAGAGCTCCAGGCCCAGAAAACGGGCGGCGCGCAGCGGCGGATTGGCGCCGAAGTTGAGCCCGAGGGCCAGGGCGGGCAGCAGGAGGACGCAGAGCGCGAGTCCTGCCAGTGAACGGCATTTCCATAGCGATGGCCGCCCGCGCAGGAACCAGGCCGTGGCGCAAAGCTCGAGACCCAGCCCGGCGGCGAGCGGTACAAAGGCCGCAAGGTAAAAGGCCCCCCGGAGGAGCAGGGGATGGCGCGGGAAAAAGGACGGCTCCTGCAGGAGATACGTGACAAGGGAAGACCAGGCGGCAAAGAACCAGACGATGGCGGCGGCGCCGGCAAGGGAGGCGGCCATGAGTTTCTTGGGCCCCTCGACCAGGATGCCGCAGAAAAACGCCCCGCCATACGTGAGGATCGAGCCCGCGAGGACCAGGCCCGCCAGCCAGGTGGAGACAGGCAGAACCCTGGGCCATTCCAGGAACGAGGCATTGACGGCCATGTTGAGGAGCAGGGTCCACAAGACGAGAAACACGAGACCGGGCAGGAATTTGACGCCCACGATGCGGCGGATCGACAAAGGCTTGGTCAAGAGGAAATCCCTGGTCTGCCTCTCGACCTCCACGTCAAAGGCCTGCAGGCCGTAAGCCACGGCCAGGGCGAGCGGCACGGCGAAGAGGAAGACGGGCTCGAGCCAGGCCGGCGGGTCCGCCAGGCCGCCGCCCTGGCGCAGGAGCAAAAGGAGGAGAAGGAATGGAAGCGGTACGAGGTAGACGAGGCTGTTCTGCCGCAGTTCCTTGCTAGCTAGCGTCGTGAATGGGGTACCCATCCCGCCCCCTCCCCGCGCAGTAATAAAGGAAGACTTCCTGCAAGGTGGCGGGATCGCCCGCGGTTCCGCCGCCAAGACCGGCCGCCGCGGCCTCGCCGCCGTAAAGCCCCTCCCGGGGAACCAGGTAAGTCGCGCCCGATCCGTCCTCCTCCAGGAGGTAGGCGCCGGGGGGCGCCCCGGCCCGGGCGCGGCCGGAGAGCCTGATCTTCCTCACGGAGGCGCGGACCTCGCCGATCGCGCCCGCCGCCTGGACCCGGCCGCCATCCAGGACGGCCACGTGCGTGGCGATGGCCTCCACGTCGGCCAGGTTGTGGGTGGAAAAGAAGATCGTCCTGCCCTGCGCCGTGGCGGCCTGCTGGATCAAGCGGAGGAACTCGTGCTGGGCCAAGGGATCCAGTCCGCTCATGGGCTCGTCCAGGATGAGGAGCTCGGGCTCGGGAGCCAGGGCCAGGATCAGCGCCAGGCGGACCTTCTGGCCCTTGGACAGATCGCCCACGCGCGCATTGGGCGAGAGGGAGAACCGCTCGAGGTATTCCCGGACCAGCTCCTCGTTCCACCGCTCGTAGAGGCCGCGGCAGAACCCGACCAGCCGGGAGAGGCGCATCCAGTTGTAGAGGCCCTGTTCCTCCGAGACGTAGCCGAGCCGCTGGCGGAGATCCGGCCCCGCGAGCCACGGATCGCGGCCCAAGACCAGGATCCTGCCGGCGGCGCGCGGCATCAGGCCCAGCATGGTCCGGATCAGCGAGGTCTTGCCGGCGCCGTTGACCCCGAGCAGGGCAAAGATCACGCCCGGGGGCACCTCGAGATCGACCCCCCGCAGGACTTTGTGCCTGCCGTAATGCAGCCGGAGATCGGCGCAGAGAATGACGCCGTCCATCGACACGGGCATCTTCTTCACCCCGCCAAAGACGAAGATTCAAATGACGGCCCCGCCCCCCATGCATCCGCCGATGCAGATGCGGGCCGGGAGACCTGGTTTACATACAGATATAATTGGCCGCGGGGGCGCGATCTCCTGCCGCGGGGGCGCGAATGAGAGCCGCTCGCCGCCGTGTTCGGGAGCGGATTAAGTCCCTTTCTTTCAGGGAGGATATGGGGGCGTCAAGAAGGCCCATTTCTTTCGCATCCCGACCGGACAAGGAATGACCGGGTGCCGTGTCGAATTAGAGATGGATATGGACGGCGTAGGTGGCGGCCGCGGATTCTGCATTGCGGGGTGACGAGGTGGACCAGACGTGCGCCCCGCTATACGAGGCCCTGGCCGAGTATGCCGGCGGGCCCTGGACGGGATTCCACACGCCGGGCCATACCGGCGGCCGCGGATTGGCCCGGGGCCTGCCGGCGGATCTGGACTTGACGGAGATCATCCTCCGTCCCGGGGGTCCGCCGATCCAGGATCTGGTGCGGGAGGCCGAGGAGCTTGCGGCCGAGGCTTTTGGGGCGGGCCGCACGTATTTTCTGACCAATGGGGCGAGCATCGGTGTGCTGGCGTCCCTCCTCGGCACCTGCGCGGCCGGTTCGAGCGTGCTCCTGGGAAGGGACTGCCATCGGTCGGCCGTTTCCGCGTGTATCATAGGCGATCTGAGGCCGCGCTTCATCGAACCGGAACAGGCGCTGGATTGGGCCTTTACCCTGGGAGTGGCCCCCGCGCGGCTGGCGGCGGAGATGCGGCCGGGCGAGGCGGCCCTCATCACGAATCCCACCTACCAAGGGGTGGTCTGGGATCTGGGTTGCCTGGCGGGTGCCGGGGGAACCCTGTTGGTCGATGAGGCGCACGGCGCGCATCTGGCCGCGGACGGCCGTGGAGCGAGGGCGGCCGGGGCGCGGGCCTGGGTGCACGGCAGCCACAAGACCCTGGTCTCCCTCACCCAGACCGGCATGCTGCATCTCGGGCCGGGGGCGCCCGTGGAGGCATACGCCGCTTGGCTGGCGACCCTGGCCAGCACCAGCCCCTCGTATCCCCTCCTGGCCTCGCTGGACCTGGCCAGGCGTTGGTCGGCGGGCGAGGGCCGGCGCGCCTGGGCGGAGGCGGGCGAGCGCCTGGCAGGGTTCCGTAGAGAGCTTGGCCGATCCGGCCTGCGCGTTCTCTGCGATGCGGATCTGCCCGCCGGGGCCTTCCTGGACCCGGCAAAGCTGACCCTGGCCGCGCCGGGCGGCGGGTATGCGGCCGCGGCCGCGCTTTTCGGGGAGTACGGGCTCCAGGTCGAGGCGGCTGGATGCGACTGGCTGACCTTGCTCGTGACGCCCTTCCATTCCGACCAGGAACTTGCCCGGCTCAAAGCGGCGCTTTCGGCGGTGATCGGCCCCTCGAGCGGGGGAAACGGCTGCCCGGCCCGGCCCGCGCATCCGCCGCGGCGCGCTCTCTGGCCGAGGGAGGCCTTCCTGGGTCCCCGGCGGCTCGCGCCTCTGGCCGATGCGGCCGGCGAGGCGGCCGCGGATTCCCTTTGCGTTTATCCCCCCGGTATACCCCTGGTCTGGCCGGGCGAGGTTCTGGATGGGGAAACCATCGCATATATCCAGGCCGTTTCAACGGCGGGCGGCGCCGTGGGCGGGCTCCAGCCCGGCGGGTTCGTGCCCGTGGTGGCCTAAATCCCGGATTTCGAAAGTACCTTTTGCTACCTGCGGCTTTGGTCGCCATGCCTGCGCCAAAGGCACTAGAACCTTTGGTCGCACGTCGGCGCCAAAGACACAGCAAGCTTCGGGTAAAGCTCTCGCTTTCGAAATTCCGGAAACGTCTGGAGGTGACCTGTGCATGAAACTCATCGTGGCCGTCGTGCAGGATCAGGATGTCGGCAAGCTCCTCGCGCGGCTTGCCGAAGAAGGCATCGGCGCCACCAAGCTGGCAAGCACCGGCGGTTTTCTGCGCCAGGGAAACACGACCCTGCTCGTGGGCGTGGAGCAGGGCCAGGTGGAGCGGGTGGTCGGCGTGATCAAGGAGACGTGCCATTCCCGCAAGCAGCTCGTGACGCCCATGGCCGCGGTCGGACGATCCATCAACAGTTACCTCCCGAATCCCATCGAGGTCTCCGTCGGCGGCGCCACAGTTTTCGTCCTGGATGTCGAGGGTTTCACCAAGGTATAATCGGTATAGCCGCGCGGCCACATTCTCTTGCCGGGGTGCAGGCAGTGCATTTGTCGGAATTCATCGGCCACGGAGCGGTCATCAAGGATCTCTGGCGGGCCGTGGCCCGGGATCGGGTCGGCCATGCCTATCTGTTCGTGGGTCCGGAGGGCAGCGGTCGGCGTACCCTGGCCGGGCTGTTTGCCAGGGCACTGCTCTGCGAGTCCCCAGGCGAACGGCCCTGCGGCGCCTGCCGCGCCTGCGTCCTCGCGGAGGCCGGCACCCACCCCGACCTGGAGCTCCTGGACCCGGACGGCGCCTCCATCAAGATCGAGCAGATGCGGGCCGTCCGCGGGCGGGTGGCGACAAAACCGCTCCTCGGCAGACGGCGCGTGTTCCTTTTGGCGGGGATGGAACGCCTGACCGAGGCAGCGGCGAATTCTTTCCTCCTGACCCTTGAGGAGCCCCCACCCGGCGCCGTCTTCATCGGCTGGGCGCTGGCGGGCGAACCACTCGTCCCCACCGTGCTCTCGCGGTGCCAGGTGATCAGGCTCCAGCCGCTCGCCGCGGCCGATCTGGCGGCCGCGCTGGTTGCAAGAGGCGTGGCTCCCGAACGGGCGGCCCGGTTGGCCGCCGTGTCCCGCGGCCTGCCAGGCCAGGCTCTCAGGATGTTGGAAGAGATGGAGCCGGGTTCGTCCGGGGACGGATCCCTGGCCGGCTTGCTGCGCTTGGATCTGCCCGGACTGTTCGCCATGACGGATGATCTCTCCCGGCTCGAGAGGGAGGAGGTCGCCAAACGCCTGGCCGCGATCGAGGAGGAACTGCGGGCGGCGATCGTGGCGCAAACGCTGGGGAAGGCCCCCAGCCCACCCCTGGCGGATCTGTCCCTGCCCGCGGCCTGGCGGCTCGCGGCCAGGCTGGCGCGGGCCCAGGAATACCTGCGGGCCAATGTCAATCTCCGCCTGCTCCTCGACGATTTGGCCCTTGCCCTGTATTGGGAGCAAGTCCATGCCAGGAGGCTGTATGGCTAACCTGCCTTACGACCGCCGGAGCACAACTCCGGTATCATGAGCCGCACAGTACCACGATATATGGGTACTGGTGGCATTGCGCGAACAGAGTCCGAGAAGGAGGTCTTTTGAGATGCCAACCGTGGTCGGCGTGCGGTTCAAGCACGCCGGTAAGATATACTACTTCGATCCCGGGGGCCTGGATCTCTCACCCGGCAACCAGGTCGTGGTGGAGACGGTGCGCGGGCTCGAGTTCGGCATCGTCATGACGGGCCCAAAGGAAGTGGGGGAAAAAGAGGTCACCCAGCCGCTCAAGCGGGTGCTCCGCACGGCCACGCCTGAGGATCTGGCCCAGGTGGAGGAGAATAGGCAGAGGGAACGGCGCGCTTTCGGTGTCTTCCAGGAAAAGGTAGCCCATCGCGGGCTCGATATGAAGCTGGTGGACATCGAGTATACTTTCGACCGGTCAAAGATCATCTTTTACTTCACCGCCGACGGCCGGGTCGACTTTCGCGAGCTGGTCAAGGACCTAGCCTCCGTCTTTCGCACCCGTATCGAGCTCCGGCAGATCCAGGTGCGGGACGAGGCCAAGATGCTCGGCGGTCTTGGCCCGTGCGGCCGGCCGCTCTGTTGCGCCACCTTCCTGGGAGACTTTGAGCCCGTCTCCATCAAGATGGCCAAGGAACAGAACCTGTCCCTGAATCCCACCAAGATCTCGGGCATCTGCGGCCGGCTCATGTGCTGCCTGCGTTTTGAGTGTGAATCCTACCGCGAGGCCAAGGCGGCGGCGAACCAGAAACAACCGGATCTTCCCGCGGGCGAGCCGGAGGAGTCCGCCGAGGCCGGGGACGAATGAACCGGTGATGTGGTCGTGGGGGTAAAGGTCTCGCCTCCCCATATTGCGCTCAAACCCGGCGAACGCATTGACGCGTTGGGCGGGGAAGGTCTTGTTATCATCCAAAAGCCCGGCCTCTTACGCTTTACCACCGACGCATATCTTTTGGCGGCATTCGCCAGGCCGGGCCGGGGCGAGACGATCCTGGAACTGGGGAGCGGCACCGGAGCCATCGTCTTGCTCCTGGCCGCCAGGTCCAACGCCGCGAAGGTGACGGGTCTGGAGATCCAGCCCGCCCTCGTGGAGATGGCCTGCCGCAATATCGCCTTGAACGGACTCGAGGCCAGGGCCCGGGTGCTGGAGCACGACCTCCGCCGGGAAAGATCACTGGAACCGCCCGGTTTCGGGCTAATCGTGGCCAATCCCCCGTATATCCCGGTATCCGCGGGTTGCCGGAGCCCGAGCGGCCCTCTCGCCCAGGCCAAGCACGAGCTAACCTGCACACTCCGGGATACGGTGCGTGCGGCCGCGAGATGGCTTTCGCCCAAGGGCCGCTTCGTTCTAGTCCACCGCCCCGAGCGCCTGCCCGAGATCTTTGCGGAACTGGGCCATGTCCGTTTTGAGCCAAAGGAACTGGCCATGGTGCACAACGGACCGGGCGCGCCAGCCTGCCGGGTGCTGATTGCAGCCAGGCCGGCGGCGCGGCCGGGGCTTTTCGTCCACGCGCCTCTCCTGATCAGGGATGCCGCGGGCGCGTTCACCCCCGGGATGGAGGAGGTCTTTGCAGGCCAATGGCCATCGAGACGGTGATCTTTGGCCACCGGTTGACCCTCGACACGGCAGCGGGGCTCTTCTCGCCGCGCTGGGTGGATCGGGGAACCCTGGCGTTGCTTTCCCGCGCCGGGCTGGAACCGGGCGACAGGCTCCTGGACCTGGGCTGCGGCTACGGTGTCGTCGGCCTGGCGGCGGCCAAGGTAATCGGCGCGGACAACGTGGTCATGGTGGATCGCGATCCGGCGGCGGTGGTTTGCTCCCGCAAGAACGCGGACGCCAACGGGCTCCCGGGCGTAACCATCGTGGAAAGCGACGGTTTCGCGGCCCTGCGCGGGCAGAGATTCACGGTCATCCTCTGCAATCCGCCTTTCCACAGCGACTTTTCCGTGGCCCGCCGCCTGATCGCGGGCGCCCACCGGCACCTGGTCATGGGCGGTCGCTGTCTGTTCGTGGTCAAACGCCTGCTCTGGTACGAGCGGAAATTTCGCGCGGTCTTCGGCGGAGTCCAGGTCGAAAGGGTCGGTTCGTACTACGTGCTCAAGGCGGAAAAAAGGAGCGAGACCATACCTCGCCGTCTGCGCCTGCGCCGCACTACGAGGAAGCACGAGCAAAAAACGGCCAGGCCGCGGCGCGGGCGCAAGCCTCCCGCGCCGGTTCCCTAGAAATCCTTTGGGGAAGGTGGAACCCTGTTGGCCGGGACCCTCTATCTCGTCGGCACGCCGATCGGCAACCTGGAGGACATGTCGCCGCGGGCCGTCAAAGCCCTGCGGGAGGCGGCGGTCATCGCCGCGGAGGACACCCGCCGGACCATGATCCTCTGCAACCACTTCGGCATTCACACGACGCTCGTGAGCTACCACCGCCACAACGAGCGCGCCCGCGCGGGCGAGCTCCTGGTCCGTCTAGCCGGCGGCGATTCGGTCGCTCTTGCCACCGACGCCGGGCTGCCAGGCATCTCCGACCCCGGTGAGATCCTCGTGCGGCGGGCAGTCGAGTCGGGTTTCTCGGTCGTGCCCATCCCCGGCCCCTCCGCCTGCCTGCTGGCCCTGGCCGCCTCGGGCCTTCCCTCCTCGGCATTCACCTTTTACGGTTTCCTGCCCCGGCGCGCCGCGGCCCGCAGGGTTACCCTGTCCCGCCTGGCGGAGGCGCGGGACACGGCCGTCATCTACGAGGCCCCCCGCCGCCTTGGGGAGACGCTGGCCGAGCTGAGCGAGGTCCTGGGCGCCGGTCGCGGCGTGGTTGTGGCGCGCGAGCTGACCAAGATCCACGAGGAGTTTTGGCGCGGCACCCTCGGCCAGGCCGCCGCTCATTACGCGGGCGTGGAGGTCAAGGGCGAGGTGACCCTCGTCGTGGCCGGGCGCGGCGAATCCGCGGAAAAAAAGGGGGATCTGGCTGCGGCCCGGGAATGCGTGGAATCAATGCTCAAAGAAGGGGCCGGCCTGGCGGAGGCGGTGCGCGCCGCGGCGCACACCTGCGGGGTTTCCCGCAACGCTCTCTACCGCGCCTGCCTCTCAGATCCGCGGGCGCGTACCTCCTGCCCTTGAACCGTGATTTCGCAAGCGAAAGCCGACGGCAGGCTGAGAGCCTGCCGCTACACAAAATCGGGCAAGGGCCTAAAGGCCCTGAAAACGGGCGCGATATTAATCCCAGCCACGGACGGCTTGCCCGCATTTGTGTAGCGGTGTCCTTCAGGGCACCGTCGGCCCGTGAAAACAGCTTACGGGATCAACCACCAACCAGAACAGAGCCAAAAAAAACGGTAGATCATCTCTACCGTGGTCCCGCCGCTTCTCACCGTGCCGCATCCTTTCTAGGAAACGCTCTTCATGGCCTCGAAACAGTCCCGGCAGATATTCTTCTCCTTGAAGCTCCTGATGCCGTCGGCGTTCCCGCAAAAGATGCAAGCCGGTTCATATTTCTTGAGGATGATTTTTTCGCCATCGACATAAATCTCCAGGGCGTCCTTCTCCTCGATCTGGAGGGTACGGCGGAGTTCGATGGGAATTACGACCCGTCCCAGTTCGTCCACTTTTCGCACTATACCCGTGGACTTCATCATCCGGGTCTCACCTCGCTTTCGTCAAAATTCGACATCTGCGCGCAAGAACATTATACCTGTGCTTCCAGCACTAGTCAACCACCGCTCCCGGGAGCGAGAATGTGAGCGGAGGAGAAAACGGAAGCGGCCATCCATAGCCACAAAGGGTATTGTTGGCATATGGTGGAGGAATCCTTCGGCGGGGATGGGGCTGTTCAGAAACCTGAGACAATTTTAGGTGATGGAGGGAACGAGTGGGGCGCCGCATCGGTGGACCGCAGACAAGGCCTTCAATCATAACGATCCAGCCGGAAAGGAAAAAGGATCCCGTTATGACGGGATCCTCTCATGGCTGGAGCCGACGATCCGAATCGAACGGACAACCTGCGGTTTACGATACCGCTGCTCTGCCAGTTGAGCTACGTCGGCAAAGGCGTGGAGCGGGCGACGGGATTCGAACCCGCGATCCTCGGCTTGGGAAGCCGATGCTCTACCACTGAGCCACGCCCGCGCAAATCCATTATAACGGCGGTGCGCGAAAAAAGCAAGTTCCGTTCAGAGCCCGGACAGCTTAGAGGTGAGGCGGCCATGGATGGCTTTAAGCCGAACCTCCGATGCGGCGCGACGCGCACCCCGGATTGGCCCGCCGTGTGGAGCAAATTATTACGCAAGGAAAGAGAGGAATCGAAACCCCCCAGGGCGAAGAATGCCTCGTCATGGGGATTTCCCCAAATACCCGCGCAATGCTTGGAGGTGAATCTGCAATGCCTTACAAGATCTCGGACGAGTGCCTCAACTGCGGCGCCTGCCTGCCCAAATGCCCGGCTGGTGCCATCAGTGAAGGGGCGGACAAATACGTCATCGATCCGAGCAAGTGCACGGACTGCGGCAATTGCGCCGAAGTCTGCCCTACGGAAGCGGCCAAGCCGGCCTGAGATTCCGGTTCAGAGCTGGTGCGGGATATAGGCTTCCGCTTCCTCGTCGGCCTTTTCCTCCAGGAACTCAGTGAGCAGGCGGCGGAGGATCTCGGCCAGGGTGATCCGCTCGTAAAAGCAGACATGCCGTAACTTTTCGTAGATCTCGGTATCCACCATCACGTGCAGACTGCGTTTCCTGCTCATGGGAAAAAGAGCCTCCATCCCGGGCATCCGCGTGGGATCGTCCTCGCGGATGCCTCATCCCCTAGTATCCCGCCTGGAACCGGCCCTATGATCCCCGCCGGCCGCTGGAGGTGAAAAACCGTGAAATGGTTCGCCACCGTGGACCGGATCGAGGACGGCCTGGCGGTCCTCGTGCCCCGGGACCATCCGCAGCTTCGCTTTGTCCTCGGACGCGAGCTCCTGCCAAAAGAGATCAGGGACGGCTCGGTTCTCCATGTCACGCTGGAGGTCGATCCCGCGGCCGGAGATGCCGCCGCACGGGAAATAGCGGATATCCAGGCGGACCTGGAGATGAACCGGTAACGCCGCGCCTGGCGCCCGCCCGTCGCGGCCGGTTCGCAAGTTTGCGCGCCAGGCAGGAAACGGATAGCTTGGGGACGAAAGATCCCTCCGAGAGTTGGGCGTGCTTTGGGGGGATGGGCGTGAGTCTGCGCTTGCGTTTTACCCTGTACATGGCTTGCTTTGCCGTTTTCTGCGTGGCAGCCGCCGGGATCTTGGCCAGTCAGGTGCTGTGGGAATCGCTCGGGCGTGATTACGACCGGGCTCTCAAACCCCTGGCGCTGGCTGCCGCAGGGGCGGTGGACCCCGCCGCTCTCTCCCGCCTCATGACGACCCGCGACGAGAACTCCCCCGAATACCTGGGCATCGCCCGGGCTCTGCGCCTCAAACGCACGAACGGCGCGAAGTTAATCGCGGCCATGTGGATCGACAAACAGGGCCGTCCTTACATCGCGGCCGACAGCCGCACCGGGAAGGAGCGGGCAAAGCCAGGCGAGCCCTATCCGCCGGGTGTCGACGACGCTGTGCGCGAGATTCTCGTGGGCGACCACGCTTTAGGCCCCTTTACACGGCAGGGCGACGGGCTGGTCAAGAGCGCGTACGCCCCCGTCATGCTTGCCGGCAAGGTAGCGGGTTTTGTGAGGGTCGATATGGACGCGGCGCGAGTTGCCGTAATCATGGCCGATCTGCGCCGCGCCGCTTTCATCGGCGGATTCTTCCTCATCGTTTTGGGTTTGGTCCTTGCTTTTCTTACGGCAAACTCGCTTTACGAACCTCTCGCCGCCCTGCACGAGCACGCCCGCCAGGTCTTGGACGGGATGCTCGGCCGGCAGCTCAGGATCAAGCGCCGGGACGAAGTGGGCCTCATCGCGCAGGCCTTTGCCAGGATGCAGGGCGATCTGAGGGAACTGGTGCAAAGGCTCAGGAGCACCGCGGCTGAGGCCGCGGGCCATGCCCAGGCGATCCGTGGTCTCGGCCAGAACCTGCAGCAGACCGCGGCGGCGGCGGCCGGGCCCCTGGCTGCGATCGGCGAGGGCACCGCGCAAGCTGCGGATCAGGTACAGGCCGGTTCGGAGAGGCTTTACGAAGCCGACCGGCTGTTGTCCTCTCTCGCCGGCCACGTTTCGTCGCTTACGCGCGAAGCGATAGCCGTGAGGGACCTGGCCCGGCGCGGCGTGGGGGACGCCGATGGCGCCGCCGGATGCATCGAGACGGCCAGGGTCGAAACTGGCCGGATAACAGAGCAGATGGAATTGTTTACCAAACGGGCCGCGGAAATCGGTGACATGGTGGCGGCGATTGAGGATATAGCTTCCCAGACCACGACGCTGGCTCTGAACGCCTCCATCGAGGCGGCGCGAGCCGGCGAGTACGGGCGCGGTTTCGCCGTGGTCGCCCGGCGGATTCAACGTCTTGCCGTCTCCGCCAAGACGGCGGTGGCCCGAATCAAGGAACTCCTGGCCGAGATGGGCGGGGTGGGCGGCGAGGGCTTGAGCGCGGCTTCCTCCGGGCAAGCGGCTGTTGCGGCTGCCGCCGCGTCGCTGGAAGCCGCCGCGGCGGGCCTGAGTGAAGCGCTGGCGCGGTGCGGCGACCTGGAACGCGCGGCAGACGAGATCTCGCGTGGCTGCGGCGAAGCTGGTCGGGTTTCCGGTTCGGCGGGCGGCGCGATCCGCACCCTGGGCGAGATGGTGGCGCAAGCCGGCGCCGCCGCAGAGCAAGCGGGCGCCGGTACCGAGGCGATGGCTGAAGCGGCCCGGAACCTGGTCGTGCTGGCCAACAACCTGACGGAAGCGGTCAATGCCCTTGCGGCCGAGACGGAAAGATTCAAGATTTAGGAGCGGTGTGAAAAACCCGTCTCTCTACCCGGGGATGAATCCCCGGGCTACACCTGAACGATCTTTCCAAAGCCCTGTCCTCCTGACAGGGCTCGGATAGGCTTCGAAGCACCGCCGAACCCGTATAGAATGTACGGGTTTAGGAATCGTTTTCCTATGTGGCCCAGGGTTTTAACCCTGGGATCGCGGTGGCGAGGTTTTTCATACCGCTTCTAAAAGAGATGTGAAAAATCCAAAACCTGTTCTCGCGGAGGCGCAAAGGCGCAGAGGAAAAGCAAAATCGATTTAGCCTGGTACTTCTTTGCGCCTCAGCGCCTCTGCGGGATAATAATGCTTTTTTCACACCTCTTTTATTTCATCTCGCAAAGGCGCAAAGCCCGCAAAGAGAACCCGATAAAGCTCTTTTCCCGCTTGGCGCTCTTGGCGGTCTTGGCGAGATAGGATATTTGGGTTGGCGCTTATTAGGGTAAGGTGGGACCGTGAATCCTGGCCCACCTCAGTCCTTGATCTGCGCTCGGCGCAGGAGCAGGAAAGCGCAGCCGCCGAGCAAGACCACGCCCAGCAGCATCGTCAATACGCCGCGGTAAGGCTGGGGCGCGTCCGCCGAAAGGCCGAAGGCTGCCATGAAAAACCCGCTCAAACTGCGGGAAATGCCCCAGCCGATCCGGCTGTCGATGAGCACGATCAGGGTGGCGAGAACGAACGGCGCCACGGAAACAAAAATCTTGCCCAGGATGTTGCAGCGATAGTAAATCATGCTGATCGTCCACCCCAGGACGGCCGTGAACAACAGCTCGGTGAATATCCAAGCGGGCGCGCCCCCCGCATCCTTGTAGATCAGGCTGAAGAGCAACCTGTACGGCACGAAGGCCTTGTACGCGGCGGCGATCAGCATGATGATCCCCGTCCACGCGGCGGCCGTCACGGTCAAAGCGGCGAAGTTGATCCCGAAAAAGAGCTTGCGCGAGAAGCCGTTGGCCAATAGAAATCTGAAGCTCGTTCTGAAGCTGAGGAGACCGAGAACGATGATCATCACGAAGGCTTGGACGTCGATCTGTCCGACGATCATGGGTTCGGTCCCGGACTTGGTGACGAAGACCATGACCAGACTGGTGATGAGGAGATT